>NZ_JAOWIA010000049.1:0-334480 GCF_030332345.1 Citrobacter sp. Cpo221 | reverse complement strand
GGAAGGTGCGAATAAGCAGGTCATTTCTTCCCAAGCTGACTCGCTGATTAAAATTTCGCGGATCTGGGCCGATTTTTTTCCCGCAAACACATCGAATCAGCCTATTTAGGCTATTTTTTCCACCATTTCTGGCGTTATTTCCGGTTTTTACTGAGATCTCTCCCACTGACGTATCATTTGGTCCACCCGAAACAGGTTGGCCAGGGTGAATAACATCGCCAGTTGGTTATCGTTTTTCAGCAGCCCCTTGTATCTGGCTTTCACGAAGCCGAACTGCCGCTTGATGATGCGAAACGGGTGCTCCACCCTGGCACGGATGCTGGCTTTCATGTATTCGATGTTGATGGCCGTTTTGTTCTTGCGCGGATGCTGCTTCAAGGTTTTTACCCTGCCGGGACGCTCGGCGATCAGCCAGTCCACATCCACCTCGGCCAGCTCCTCGCGCTGTGGCGCTCCTTGGTAGCCGGCATCGGCTGAGACAAATTGCTCCTCTCCATGAAGCAGATTACCCAGCTGATTGAGGTCATGCTCGTTGGCCGCGGTGGTGACCAGGCTGTGGGTCAGGCCACTCTTGGCATCGACACCAATGTGGGCCTTCATGCCAAAGTGCCACTGATTGCCTTTCTTGGTCTGATGCATCTCCGGATCGCGTTGCTGCTCTTTGTTCTTGGTAGAGCTGGGTGCCTCAATGATGGTGGCATCCACCAAAGTGCCTTGGGTCATCATGACGCCTGCTTCGGCCAGCCAGCGATTGATGGTCTTGAACAATTGACGGGCCAGTTGATGCTGCTCGAGCAGGTGGCGGAAATTCATGATGGTGGTGCGATCCGGCAGGGCGCTATCCAGGGATAATCGGGCAAACAGGCGCATGGAGGCGATTTCGTACAGGGCATCTTCCATGGCACCGTCGCTCAGGTTGTACCAATGCTGCATGCAGTGAATACGCAGCATGGTCTCCAGCGGATAGGGCCGTCGGCCATTGCCCGCCTTGGGATAAAACGGCTCGATGACAGCGGTCATATTCTGCCATGGCAGAATCTGCTCCATGCGGGAGAGGAAAATCTCTTTTCGGGTCTGACGGCGCTTAGTGCTGAATTCACTATCGGCGAAGGTGAGTTGATGGCTCATGATGTCCCTCTGGGATGCGCTCCGGATGAATATGATGATCTCATATCAGGAACTTGTTCGCACCTTCCCTAGGGAAGCAAAGTGAATACTGACCAGTTATGTGCTACAAGATTTTGAATATCTCAACAACCTGATCTGACATAGGTGATCTTCTCCCTGAAAACAGTACCAGGCTAAACTGAAGTCTGCGGTCTTTCTTCCATCTCACTGAGAGGCGCATTGCCATGAAAAAGACCCGTTATACCGAAGAACAGATTGCGTTTGCACTGAAACAGGCCGAAACCGGCACCCGCGTCGGGGAAGTCTGCAGAAAGATGGGTATTTCTGAGGCCACTTTTTTATAACTGGAAGAAAAAATTTGCCGGTCTGGGCGTGACCGAGCTGCGGCGTCTGCGGCAGTTGGAGGATGAAAATCAGCGGCTGAAGAAACTGGTGGCTGACCTGAGTCTGGACAAGGAGATGCTGCAGGAGGTGCTGAAGCAAAAGTTCTGAGGCCGGCTCAGAAGCGCCAGGCGGTACATTTCCTGCGAGAGGCATACCGTATCAGCGTCCGTCGGGGATGCGGATTGCTGATGCAGAGCAGAACTGTCTACCACTGGCAGAGTCGGCGTGACGATCGGGCAATAACGCTGCGCATCAAGGAAATTGCGGAAACACGAATACGCTACGGTTGTCCGCGCATTCACGTTCTGCTGCAACGAGAAGGTTGGCTAATTAACTATAAGAAAACACACCGGATTTATTGTCTGGAAGGCCTGAATTTGCGCAGGAAACGTCCCCGCAGGCATAATCAGTGTGGCACACCGTCAACAGCGTCCGTCCCTGACGTACATCGATCAGTGCTGGAGTATGGATTTCGTGTCGGATAGTCTGTTTAATGGACGGCGCTTCCGGGCGCTGACTGTAGTGGATAATTTTAGTCGGGAATGCCTGGCGATCCATGCCGGAAAATCATTGAAGGGTGAAGATGTGGTCCGGGTAATGGAAGCACTGCGGGTGCTGGATAATCGCCTGCCGGTACGTATTCAAACAGATAACGGTAGCGAGTTTATCTCGAAAAGTCTGGATAAATGGGCGTATGAACACGGTGTGACGATGGACTTCTCCCGCCCCGGAAAACCGACAGATAACCCGTTTATTGAGTCATTTAACGGCAGCCTGCGGGATGAATGCCTGAATATTCACTGGTTCCTGTCGCTGGAAGATGCGCAGGATAAACTCGAGAAGTGGCGCAGAGAATATAATCATGAGAGGACACATTCATCATTAAATGACATGACTCCGGCTGAATTTATCCGGAGCCTGCAAAAAGACGAAGATCTCTGATTTAGCACTGCATTGATTTTGGGCCAGGATCAATTTGGCCGGGATCTCAAAAAATGCCTGGAACTAAAACGGGTCTATTTACAATAGCTTCCAGTGAGTTGTTTCAGTTGATGAAGGGCTTGCAGGGACTGGCTGGACAGCGGGACGAGATGTGTTCGCTTCATCTTCATCCTGTTTTTAGGTATTTCCCACAGGCTGTTTTCGAAGTCAATTTCGCACCATTCAGCCATTCGTAACTCTACTGTTCTTAACCCAGTTAGCATCAACAAACGAGTCGCGAGTAGAGTTATTAAACTACCTGAATAATTTGATAATTTCTGTAAAAACTCCGGCAATTCAGATGCGCTCAAAAAAGGATAATGATGTTTTTCATATCCTTGCAATGCACTGGCAAGATCTGCGGCTGGATTGTATTCAGCTCGACCTGTGACTATAGCGTATCGAAAGACTTCACTGCAGCGTTGGCGGACTTTACTGGCTAGCTCCGGAGCCCCGCGTTTTTCCATGCGCTGAAGGACGGATAGAAGCTCTAATGGCTTGATTTCATTAATAGGTCGGGAGCCTATAAAAGGGAAAACATTGTTTTTGAAACCACGATTAACATAGTCTGCGTAGTTTTTTGACCAGCCTAAGACTTTCGCGTTGTACCACTCGAAGGCTATCGCTTCAAAAGTGTTTGTCACTGAGAGCTTTTGGGCAAGCAGTTCGGCTTTTTTAACTTCACCGAGATCTTTGTCATTCGCCAGTGTTTTTCTTGCTTCATCACGCTTAGTGCGAGCTTCAGCAAGTGAGATGTCGGGGTAGGTTCCGAATGAGAGCTTTTTCTCTGGGCTTTGCAGTCTCGACCTGACGCGCATTTAAGGGCATTTGGGGGCCTCATTTTTCATTGAACAGGATAAGCCCCCACTAAGGCCCCCAAACGTTTATTGATTCACGTTGAGATGGGTAGATATCGGTTGATATCACACAGCCAGAGCAGAGGGTTTATCACTGATTATAAGGGGATTTTATTGAATTCGGTAGAGGTCAGGAGAGTTGTATATGGTGTCCCCTGCAGGAATCGAACCTGCAACTAGCCCTTAGGAGGGGCTCGTTATATCCATTTAACTAAGGGGACGAAGCGGCACGAGTATAGCGTTTTTTACTCACAACGGTAAGTCTCAGGCCGCCCGACTGCTCAAACAGTCACCATTCAGGCCTGTTTTTTCTGGTTTTTCTGCTTTTGCTCATCACGCTTTGCTTGCAACCTAGCTTCTTCCTTGCGTTTGTTGCTCATATCATTGCGGATCTGCGCATGGCTCATCAGCGCGAAAATAAACGTTCCGCCACAGATATTCCCGGCGAGCGTTGGTAGCGCAAAGGGCCAAAAAAAATCACTCCAGTGCAGCGTGCCATTAAAGACCAAATAGAGAATTTCCACCGAGCCGACGACGATATGCGTGGTATCACCTAACGCAATCAGCCAGGTCATCAGAATAATGACCACAATTTTTGCCGCCCCGGCAGCCGGAAACATCCACACCATGGTGGCAATTAACCAGCCGGAAATGATGGCGTTGGAAAACATCTCTGTTGGCGTATTTTTCATCACATCCATACCAATTTTGACAAAAGCATCGCGGGTCTCTTCATCAAAAATCGGCATATGTTCAAACGCCCATGCGGCAACCCCGGTGCCAATAATATTACCCAGCAGAACCACGCTCCACAGGCGCATCAACAGGCCAAAATTGCCGAGGGTAGGGTTTTGCATCACCGGCAGTACAGCGGTGACGGTATTTTCGGTAAAGAGTTGCTGGCGGGCCATAATGACAATAATAAAGCCGAAGGTATAACCGAGGTTCTCGAGTAAAAATCCCCCTGGCACGCCTTCCAGCTGTACGTGAAAAATCCCTTTAGCCAGCAATGAGGCGCCCATCGACAGTCCTGCAGCGATGGCTGACCACAGTAGCGCCATCGCGTCACGCTCCATCTCTTTCTCCCCATCCTGGCGAATATGTTCATGGATTGCCATGGCGCGGGAGGGGAGTCTGTCCTCATCAAGCTCTATCTTTGTCCCTGTTAGCTTTTCATCGCTTTCCACCTCGAGCTCGTCGCTGTGTCGATCGATCTTATCTTTCTTGATGTCATTCATAGCCGAATCCTGAATAAGCACGTATTGCTAAAGCGTAGCGGCTTTTGTCCGAAAACCAGCGGGAGAAAGTCTGAGATAGCAAAAATAGTAACGTTTGTTTTTATCGGGTTAGTTAGAATAGAACCGCCGCGGAGTGCGCATTACCAGGCTATGATCAAATCAGTAAGACAGGGTATATAGACATCATTTGACGTGCTGTTACAATCGCTCACATCTAAACAGGCGGATACGTCATCGTTCCGTCATGGATGGCAATCAGCGATAGCCATAAAACACAGGGAGACACTTATGAAGCTTCGCCTGTCGGCGCTTGCGCTGGGAACCACACTTTTGGTGGGGTGTGCGAGCTCCGGTACTGAACAGCAGGGGCGTTCGGATCCATTTGAAGGGTTCAACCGCACCATGTACAACTTCAACTTTAATGTTTTAGATCCATACGTTGTTAGACCCGTAGCTGTTGCCTGGCGAGATTATGTTCCGCAGCCAGCGCGTAATGGTTTAAGCAACTTTACGGGGAACCTTGAAGAGCCGGCCGTCATGGTCAACTATTTCCTGCAAGGCGATCCTTATCAGGGGATGGTGCACTTTACCCGTTTCTTCCTGAATACCCTGTTAGGTATGGGCGGCTTTATCGATGTGGCAGGTATGGCTAATCCGAAGTTGCAGCGCGTTGAACCACACCGCTTTGGCAGTACGTTAGGCCACTATGATGTTGGTTACGGACCGTATATGCAGCTTCCATTCTACGGTAGTTTCACGCTGCGTGATGACGGCGGCGATATGGTCGATACCCTGTATCCGGTACTGTCCTGGCTGACCTGGCCGTTGTCGATAGGCAAATGGACGGTTGAAGGGATTGAAACTCGCGCGCAATTGCTCGACTCTGATGGTCTGCTGCGTCAGTCTTCCGATCCTTACATCATGGTGCGTGAAGCTTACTTCCAGCGTCATGACTTTATTGCGAACGGCGGGAAACTCAAACCAGAAGAAAACCCGAACGCGAAAGATATTCAGGATGATTTAAAAGAGATCGATTCTGAGTAAGGAATTGGGCAAATAAAAAGGTGAGCTAAAAAGCTCACCTTTTTTACGTCTGAAGAAAATCAGAATGCGTAGTTGAAGTTTGTACCAAACAGCCAGGCTTTACCTTCTGAGTCGAAAGTATAGTTGCCTTCTTGCACTGTTACTTTTTGTCCGTGCATGTAAGACACACCGACGTCGATAGAGGCATCGTCATTGAACGCATAAGTTGTACCTGCACTCAACCACAGGCGATCCTGATCCGGAATCGAGATGGAACGCTTACTTGCTGGAACCGGGCTATCGTCATAAGCAATACCGGTACGGAACGTCCAGCTTTTATCCATATAGTAAGTCGTACCCAATGCAATGCGGTAAGAATCTTTGAAGCCTTCTTCTTTATAGAACAGTGTCTGTCCATTGGAACCTGTGGCTTTCAGCTCCTGGAACTGACTCCAGCTGGTATAGGCCATGCTGTAGTGGATAGCCCACTGTGGTGCAATACGGTTATAACCTGACAATTCCCACATTTCAGGAAGGTTAAGTGTCAGAGAACCCGGGACAGTGGCATTGGTCGTTCCCCATGGGAATGTAGTGCCAGCGCCAGGTATAGCATTCGCCTGGGTACGGATGCCACTCTTATAATCGCCATCAAAATCAATTTTAACTTCAGAACGGTACGTTAAACCATAACGGTTATTTTTATCCAGTTCGTACAGAATCCCGGCGTTCCAACCGTAGCCCCATTCGTCCCCTTTCAGGCTGGCAATTTTGTTGCTGACCTTCGGTAATGCAGCCGTCTGCTCGCCAGAATAACGTTCAATTTTTGCATCAGCATAAACGGCGTTAAAACCGAGACCGAAGCTCCAGCTATCATTCAGACGGTAGGCGCCGCTCAGGTTAAGGTTGACCGTTTTAAGGTCGGTCTTACCGCCGTATTCACCGACGATGTAGCTGTCGTTAAATTCGGTAGCCAGGCCATAGTTTGAGGTAACGGAAGCACCCCAACCAAACTGTTCGTTGATAGGCATCACGAAGTGAGCATTGGGAACCCACGCCGTAGGCGCGATGTTGTCCGCATCAGTGCTGCGTCCGGTGTATGGCGATTTACCGGAAATATTAACGTCTGGATCGATATACACCGCACCTGCTGAGAAAGTAGGGCGATCGAACATCATAATCAGTGCCGGGTTACGACTGGCGTTACCTGCATCATCTGCAATTGCGCCTTCACCCGAATATGCCCGGCCAAGGCCAGAGGAAGAAAATTCGTTTAACTGAAAGCCTGCAGACCAGGCCTGTGTGGAGATAATTGCCACTGCGACTGCGAGAGCAGACTTTGTAAACAGGGTTTTCTGGCTCATGACCATAACCTCATAGATTTATTTTTATACAAACAATGTTACATGCCGTAACAGGAGCGCGAAGTGTAGGGTCTGAGGTACGACTTAGAAATCAGACCAGTGGCGTGAGTATAGGTCGGACCAGCTGGAATGTTGCAAGTATGTTTATAAATATTTTCAAATTTGATCAGAGAAACGCGATCCAGCTGGCAAAATTGCGGGGGGGCGCACTCACCTGTTTGGGCGATTTTTGTTTTAGATCATTTTTAAGTGTGATTTCGGTCACTTATCGCATTTCATACAATTAACGACTGGAGAGGCGAATAATGGGAGCGTAAAATATCCCTATCGTTTATCTGGCACCTCAGGTGCGAATACAGAGGAAATCTACAATGAGTAAATGCAGTGCTGATGAAACCCCGGTTTGCTGCTGTATGGATGTTGGCACCATCATGGACAACTCCGATTGCACCGCGTCCTACAGCCGTGTGTTCGCGAACCGCGCAGAGGCAGAAGAAACGCTGGCCGCTCTGACTGAAAAGGCGCGTGGCGTGGAATCTGAGCCTTGCCAAATCACCTCGACCTTTACTGAAGAGTCAGAAGGTGTGCGTCTGGATATCGACTTTGTTTTTGCCTGTGAAGCTGAAACGCTGATCTTCCAGCTGGGCCTGCGTTAATCCCCCTCTGCAAAAGCCCTTGCTATCTGATAGCAAGGGCTTTTTCGTAACTGTCAGTGATTATTCACTGTGTCTTAGCTCCCACTTTCTTTTCTCTCTGCTTGGCTAAATGTAAAAAATTGGTTAAGACTATGATCAGGTCAGACCACTTATTTTATTTTTTTACAGGGGAGTGTTATGAGTCAGGCTTTACCGCTGGTTACCCGCCAGGGCGACCGTATTGCCATTGTAAGTGGATTGCGTACGCCATTTGCTCGTCAGGCTACCGCGTTTCATGGCATTCCCGCCGTTGATTTAGGAAAAATGGTCGTCGGTGAGCTGCTGGCGCGCAGCGAAATACCTGCTGATGTGATTGAGCAACTGGTTTTTGGTCAGGTGGTGCAAATGCCTGAAGCGCCAAATATTGCTCGTGAAATCGTGCTGGGAACCGGCATGAATGTGCATACGGATGCTTATAGCGTAAGCCGAGCCTGCGCGACCAGTTTTCAGGCAGTGGCGAATGTCGCGGAAAGCCTGATGGCGGGGTCTATTCGTGCGGGAATTGCGGGTGGTGCGGACTCATCGTCAGTCTTGCCTATTGGCGTTAGTAAAAAGCTGGCGCGGGTGCTGGTGGATGTCAATAAGGCCCGGACAACCGGTCAACGCCTTAAACTCTTTTCCCGACTGCGTTTACGTGACCTGATGCCTGTGCCGCCAGCCGTCGCCGAGTATTCCACTGGTTTGCGTATGGGGGATACGGCTGAGCAAATGGCCAAAACCTATGGTATTACCCGAGAACAGCAGGATGCTCTGGCGCACCGCTCTCATCAGCGTGCCGCTCAGGCGTGGGCTGAAGGAAAGCTGGTAGATGAGGTAATGACTACCTACGCGCCACCGTTTAAAGATCCTTTTTCAGAAGATAACAATATTCGCGGTAACTCTACGCTGGCCGATTACGCCAAACTACGTCCGGCGTTTGACCGCAAGCACGGCACCGTTACCGCGGCGAACAGCACCCCGCTAACTGACGGCGCAGCCGCCGTGATCATGATGACGGAGTCGCGTGCGAAAGAGTTGGGGCTGGTGCCGCTGGGATACCTGCGTAGTTTTGCTTTTACCGCCATCGATGTCTGGCAGGACATGCTGCTGGGACCAGCGTGGTCAACGCCGCTAGCCCTGGAGAGAGCAGGTCTGACGATGGCAGATTTAACCCTGATCGACATGCATGAAGCTTTTGCCGCACAAACGCTGGCGAATCTTCAGTTGTTGGGTAGCGAACGTTTTGCCCGCGACGTGCTGGGCAGAGCACATGCCACTGGCGAAGTTGATGACAGTAAATTTAACGTGCTGGGTGGATCGATTGCCTATGGACACCCCTTCGCCGCTACCGGTGCGCGCATGATCACCCAAACCCTACATGAGTTACGACGTCGTGGCGGTGGTTTTGGTTTAGTGACCGCCTGTGCAGCTGGTGGTTTGGGTGCAGCCATGGTTCTGGAGGCGGAATAATGGAAATGGCATCGGCTTTTACACTAAACGTACGTCTGGATAACGTTGCTGTTGTCACCATTGATGTGCCCGGAGAGAAAATGAACACCCTGAAAGCGGAGTTTGCTTCTCAGGTACGGGCCATTCTGAAACAAATCCGCGATAACAAAGCATTGCGCGGCGTGGTGTTTATTTCGGCTAAACCCGATAACTTCATTGCCGGGGCGGATATCAACATGATTGGTAGTTGTCGTAGCGCGCAGGAAGCCGAAACGCTGGCCCGTCAGGGGCAGCAGATGATGGCGGAAATTAATGCCTTGCCGATCCCGGTTATCGCCGCGATTCATGGCGCATGCCTCGGCGGTGGCCTGGAGATGGCACTGGCGTGCCACAACCGTATTTGTACCGATGATGTTAAAACCGTTCTGGGTTTACCGGAAGTACAACTTGGCTTGTTGCCCGGCTCCGGTGGTACGCAGCGGCTGCCGCGCCTGATTGGCGTCAGTACTGCACTGGATATGATCCTCACCGGAAAACAATTACGCGCAAAACAGGCGCTGAAAGTTGGTTTAGTGGATGAAGTTGTACCGCATTCCATTTTGCTGGAAGCGGCCGTAGAACTGGCTAAAAAGGACAGTTCTGCGCATCGAACACTGCCCGTGAGAGAGCGAGTGTTGGCGGGGCCGCTGGGGCGGGCGCTGTTGTTCCGCATGGCCAGTAAAAAGACGGTGCAAAAAACGCAAGGTAACTACCCTGCAACAGAACGTATCCTTGAGGTCATCGAAACCGGGCTAGCGCAAGGCTGCAGTAGCGGTTACGACGCAGAGGCCCGCGCGTTTGGTGAACTGGCGATGACATCCCAGTCTCAGGCGCTACGGCACATCTTTTTTGCCAACACCGATGTGAAAAAAGATCCCGGAAGTGATGCGAAACCTGGCCCGCTAAACAGCGTAGGTATTTTGGGCGGCGGCCTGATGGGCGGCGGTATTGCCTACGTGACGGCCTGTAAAGGCGGCTTGCCTGTGCGCATCAAAGATATAAATGCTAAGGGAATCAACCATGCACTGAAGTACAGCTGGGATCAGCTTGAAACGAAGGTTCGCCGCCGTCATATCAAAGCCAGTGAACGCGATAAACAACTGGCGCTGATTTCGGGATCGATCGACTACCGTGGCTTTGCGCATCGCGATTTGATTATTGAAGCCGTGTTTGAAGATCTGTCGCTAAAACAACGGATGGTGGCTGAAGTTGAGCAAAATTGCGCACCTCACACCATTTTTGCTTCTAACACCTCATCTTTGCCCATTGGCGATATTGCCGCGAATGCTGCCAGGCCTGAACAAGTGATTGGTTTACACTTTTTTAGTCCGGTGGAAAAAATGCCATTGGTCGAAGTGATCCCACATGCCACGACTTCTGAACAGACGATTGCAACCACCGTTAAGTTAGCGAAAAAACAGGGCAAAACGCCGATAGTAGTCAGAGATAAGGCTGGCTTTTACGTTAACCGCATTTTAGCGCCTTACATTAACGAAGCGATTCGTATGTTGACCGAAGGCGAGCGGGTTGAAACCATAGACGCCGCGCTGGTTAAGTTTGGTTTTCCGGTCGGGCCAATCCAACTTTTGGATGAGGTCGGAATTGATACGGGCACTAAAATTATACCAGTGCTTGAAGCTGCATATGGAGAACGTTTTAGCGCGCCTGCAAATGTTGTTGCTTCAATTTTGAATGACGATCGCAAAGGTAGAAAAAATGGTCGGGGTTTCTATCTTTATGGTGCGAAAGGGCGTAAAAGCAAAAAACAGGTCGACCCTGCAATTTATACGCTTATTGGCGTCCAGGGCCAGGGCCGACTTACCGCCGCGCAGGTAGCAGAGCGGTGCGTCATGTTAATGCTCAATGAAGCAGCTCGTTGTTTCGACGAGAAGATAGTCCGCAGCGCACGTGATGGCGACATCGGCGCTGTATTTGGTATTGGTTTTCCGCCATTCCTCGGCGGCCCGTTCCGGTATATGGATTCTCTCGGCGCGGGTGAAGTGGTTGCGGTTCTGCAACGGCTGACCACGCAGTACGGCTCGCGGTTTACACCGTGTGAGCAGTTATTGCAGATGGCGGAACGCAGTGAAAGATTCTGGAATATTGGGGAAACTGACCTGAATTCATGAGGTCAAAGGTAGGATGAATCCGCACTGAATGTATGGGTCGCGCTCAAAATGTAAACAGAGATTGACTATACTTACGCCGTTGAGGTAAAAAACAGCGTTTCATTCGGTGAATGGATAAGGCACAATGCCGGCCACCATATCGTTACCACAGCCAATAGGGGCTGTGAATAAAGGTAGTGGTGATTCTGGTTAACAAAAGCGGTGCAATATGCAAGTTTTTATCATGCGTCACGGCGACGCGGCCCTCGATGCCGCCAGTGATTCGGTTCGTCCCTTAACCTCCTGTGGTTGTGACGAATCTCGCCTGATGGCGAACTGGCTGAAAGGTCAAAAAGTGGATATCGAACGTGTTCTGGTGAGCCCGTTCCTACGAGCCGAACAAACGCTGGATGTGGTGGGGGAGTGTATGAACCTGCCAACCGGTGTGGATGTTTTGCCGGAGCTGACTCCCTGCGGCGATGTCGGTCTGGTCAGCGCCTATTTACAGGCTCTGGCCAATGAAGGTATCGCCACCGCACTGGTTATCTCTCACTTGCCTTTAGTGGGATATCTGGTGTCTGAGCTTTGCCCAGGTGAAACACCGCCGATGTTTACCACATCAGCGATTGCCAGCGTTACGCTTGATGAGAGCGGGAAGGGTACTTTTAACTGGCAAATGAGCCCGTGTAACCTGAAAATGGCAAAAGCGATTTAAACAGGCCGGATAAGGCGCAGCAGCCACCCGGAAAATCAAAGAGCCGCAAATGCGGCTCTTTTTGTCTTTCTGCATCACGGAAGTTCGGGCGGTAGCCACTCTTCCACTTCAATCAGCACCAGCAGCGCGGCGTCGCCACCGTACTCCTTCGGTGCCTGATGAAAGGCCATTACGTGCGGATGCTGGGCCAGCCAGAGCGGCGTCTGCTGTTTCAGAATATGTTTTCCGTGGCCATGCATCACGCAGGCGCAAAACACATGCTCACGGCGACAGGCGGCAATCAGCGCGCCTAACTCTTGTTTAGCCTGTTGCTGGGTCAGCCCATGCAGATCGAGAAACAGCTCCGGAGAGTAATCGCCACGGCGCATTTTCTTCAGTTCGAAATGGCTGACGTCGGCGCGCAGGTATCTTACCGGGCCGTCCGTATTCAGCAGCGGCTGAAACTCATCCGAGAAATAGTGGCTGGCATCAGCCTGCTCCTGTAGCAGCCTTTTAACCGGAACCTCGGCAATTTTTTTACGTGGAGGTCGGTGAACAATGGTGTCCTGTTTAATTTTACGCGTGCCGGTCATCAGCTGGCGAAACAGCGTCTGATCCTCCTCGCTGAGCGATGTTTTCTTTTTCATTCGAGAGTCTCAACTTTTATTTTCCGTTAGTTTAACCCGACTCGGCGGGCATCCGATCGCTTAAAACGCAATTTTCGCGCTCAGGCCCCGTGTGAATGCTGATTTATCGCCGTCTTCGTGGCAAACTAGCCGCCGAAATTAATACGAGCATGCCCTGGAGGAATACGTGGATAAAATTTTCGTCGATGAAGCAGTGAGTGAACTGCATACCATTCAGGACATGTTGCGTTGGGCGGTCAGCCGTTTTAGCGCGGCGAACATCTGGTATGGCCATGGCACGGATAACCCATGGGACGAGGCTGTACAACTGGTGCTGCCGTCACTTTATTTGCCGCTGGATATTCCAGAAGATATGCGTACCGCACGTCTGACATCCAGCGAGCGTCATCGTATTGTTGAACGCGTGATTCGCCGCGTCAACGAGCGCATTCCGGTTGCTTATCTGACCAACAAGGCCTGGTTCTGCGGGCATGAGTTCTATGTTGATGAACGCGTGCTGGTTCCGCGTTCACCGATTGGCGAGCTTATCAATAACCGCTTTGCGGGCCTTATCAATGAGCAGCCGCAGCATATCCTCGATATGTGTACCGGCAGCGGCTGTATCGCCATTGCCTGTGCGTATGCCTTCCCGGAAGCCGAAGTCGATGCGGTGGATATTTCCACTGACGCGCTGGCGGTGACTGAACACAATATTGAAGAACACGGTCTGATCCATCACGTCACGCCGATCCGTTCCGATCTGTTCCGCGATCTGCTGAAAGTCCAGTATGACTTGATTGTGACCAACCCGCCGTATGTCGATGCGGAAGATATGTCCGATCTGCCAAACGAATATCGTCACGAACCTGAGCTGGGTCTGGCGTCCGGCAGCGATGGGCTGAAACTTACCCGCCGCATTCTGGGGAACGCCCCGGACTACCTGTCAGATAACGGTATTCTGATTTGTGAAGTCGGAAACAGCATGGTACATCTGATGGAGCAATATCCGGATGTACCGTTCACTTGGCTGGAGTTTGACAACGGCGGTGACGGCGTATTCATGCTGACCAAAGAGCAGTTAGTTGCTGCTCGCGAGCACTTCAGCATTTATAAAGACTAATTACACGCGCACATACACAACACGCATAACGGAGCCGTGATGGCAGGAAACACAATTGGGCAACTCTTTCGCGTAACCACTTTCGGCGAATCACACGGGCTGGCGCTCGGTTGTATTGTCGATGGTGTTCCGCCGGGCATTTCTCTGACAGAAGCTGACCTGCAGCACGATCTCGACAGACGCCGTCCGGGCACATCGCGCTACACTACGCAGCGTCGTGAGCCGGATCAGGTGAAAATCCTCTCCGGGGTGTTCGAGGGCGTTACCACAGGCACCAGCATTGGCCTGCTGATCGAAAATACCGATCAGCGTTCACAGGATTACGGCGCGATTAAGGACGTTTTTCGTCCGGGACACGCCGACTATACCTATGAGCAAAAATATGGCCTGCGCGACTACCGTGGCGGCGGACGTTCATCCGCACGTGAAACAGCGATGCGCGTGGCGGCCGGAGCGATTGCCAAAAAATATCTGGCGGAAAAATTCGGCGTTGAGATCCGCGGCTGCCTGACGCAGATGGGTGATATTCCGCTGGAGATTAAAGACTGGTCCCAGGTGGAACTTAACCCGTTCTTTTGCCCGGACCCGGATAAACTCGAAGCGCTGGACGAACTGATGCGCGGGTTGAAGAAAGAAGGTGACTCCATCGGAGCTAAGGTGACCGTTGTTGCACGCGGTGTACCTGCGGGTCTCGGCGAACCTGTATTCGACCGCCTGGATGCCGACATCGCCCATGCGCTGATGAGCATTAACGCCGTTAAGGGCGTTGAGATTGGCGATGGATTTGACGTTGTTGCGCTGCGCGGCAGTCAGAACCGTGACGAAATCACCAAAGAAGGTTTCCAGAGTAACCATGCGGGCGGCATTCTGGGCGGGATCAGCAGCGGGCAACAAATCATTGCTCATATGGCGCTGAAACCGACGTCCAGTATTACCGTTCCTGGGCGCACTATTAACCGCTTTGGAGAAGAAGTCGAAATGATCACTAAAGGTCGCCACGATCCGTGCGTAGGGATCCGCGCCGTACCGATCGCCGAGGCGATGCTGGCGATCGTATTGATGGATCACCTGCTGCGTCAGCGGGCGCAAAATGCGGACGTGAAGACCGATATTCCACACTGGTAAGAGATGAAAAAAACGGCACTTGCGGCGCTGGCTCTGTTTGCCAGTACCGCCTGTCTGGCGGCGACGCCCTGGCAGAAAATTACCCATCCGGTTGCGGGCAGCGCGCAGTCTATCGGCGCGTTTTCCAATGGCTGTATTGTTGGCGCAGATACGCTGCCTGTCCAGTCAGAACACTATCAGGTGATGCGCACCGATCAGCGTCGTTACTTTGGCCATCCGGATCTGGTGAGGTTTATCCAGCGTCTGAGTAATCAGGCCAATAGTCAGGGGCTGGGCACGGTGTTAATCGGCGATATGGGTATGCCGGCCGGTGGGCGATTCAATGGCGGTCACGCCAGCCACCAGACGGGACTGGATGTGGATATTTTCCTGCAACTGCCGAAAACGCGCTGGACCCAGTCGCAACTGCTGCGGCCGCAGGCGTTAGATCTGGTCTCACAGGATGGCAAACGTGTTGTGCCGTCACTGTGGAAACCGGAGATTTTCAGCCTGATCAGGCTGGCTGCAAAAGATAATGAAGTAACGCGTATTTTCGTGAATCCGGCGATTAAGCAACAACTTTGTCTGGATGCAGGGACCGACAGGGACTGGTTGCGTAAAGTGCGGCCGTGGTTCCAGCATCGTGCGCATATGCACGTGCGGTTACGTTGCCCTGCCGACAGCCTTGAGTGTGAAGATCAACCGTTACCGCCACCAGGTGACGGCTGTGGCGCAGAGCTGCAAAGCTGGTTCGAACCTCCAAAACCTGGAACCACCAAGCCTGAGAAGAAGACACCGCCACCGTTGCCGCCTTCCTGCCAGGCGCTACTGGACGAGCATGTACTCTAATGGATCATTTTGCCTCTCTGTTTATGGTGTCGCCACTGCTGTTAGGTGTGCTTTTTTTTGTGGCGATGCTGGCAGGTTTTATTGATTCTCTGGCCGGAGGCGGTGGTCTACTCACCATCCCGGCATTGATGGCGGCCGGGATGCCACCTGCGCAAGCGCTGGCGACCAATAAGCTGCAAGCCTGCGGGGGATCTATCTCTTCCTCCCTCTATTTTATTCGTCGGGGTGTGGTTAATCTGGCGGATCAGAAGCTCAATATCTTCATGACCTTTATCGGCTCAATGAGTGGCGCGCTGTTGGTTCAACACGTGCAGTCAGATGTTCTGCGCCAGATCCTGCCAGTATTGGTTATCTGTATTGGCCTTTACTTTCTGTTGATGCCGAAAATCGGGGAAGAGGACCGACAGCGCCGACTGCACGGTTTGCCTTTCGCGCTGGTGGCCGGAGGCTGCGTCGGCTTTTACGATGGCTTTTTTGGTCCGGCGGCGGGGTCGTTCTACGCGCTGGCTTTTGTCATGCTGTGCGGATACAACCTGGCGAAATCGACGGCCCACGCCAAAGTATTAAATGCCACCTCGAATATCGGCGGGTTGTTGCTGTTTGCTCTCGGCGGCAAAGTGATTTGGGCGACAGGTTTTGTGATGCTCATTGGCCAGTTTATTGGCGCACGGATGGGCTCTCGACTGGTACTCAGCAAAGGACAAAAACTTATTCGGCCAATGATCGTTATTGTCTCCGCCGTGATGAGCGCCAAGCTACTTTATGATAATCATGGACAGGAGATTCTCCACTGGCTGGGGATGAACTAATGAATAATACGCATCACTACGAACAGTTAATTGAGATTTTTAACGGCTGCTTTGCCGATGAATTTAATACCCGTCTGATTAAAGGCGACGACGAACCGATCTATCTTCCAGCGGATGCGGAATTACCGTATCACCGTATCGTTTTTGCGCATGGTTATTACGCCAGTGCGTTACACGAAATTTCACACTGGTGCATCGCCGGGAAAGCACGTCGTGAGCTGGTCGATTTCGGTTACTGGTACTGCCCGGACGGACGCGACGCGAAGACACAATGCCAGTTTGAAGATGTGGAAGTGAAGCCGCAGGCGTTTGACTGGTTGTTTTGCATGGCGGCGGGCTACCCGTTTAACGTCAGTTGCGACAATCTGGAGGGGGACTTTGAACCGGATCGCGTGGTATTCCAGCGCCGTGTTCATGCTCAGGTGATGGAGTACCTGGAAAAAGGGATCCCTGAACGTCCGGCGCGTTTCATTAACGCGTTACAGAATTATTATCACACGCCTGAACTTACGGCGGAACAATTCCCGTGGCCCGAAGCGCTCAACTGAAGCCGCTGCCACGTTTACAATGAGGAAATAAGATGATCGCGGAGTTTGAATCACGCATTCTGGCATTAATCGACGATATGGTAGAGCACGCCAGCGATGATGAGTTGTTTGCCAGTGGCTATTTGCGTGGGCACCTGACGCTGGCTGTGGCTGAGCTGGATGCTGGCGAGGACCATTCCGCTGAGGCATTGTACGCCAATGTGACCAGCAGTCTGGAAAAAGCCATCAGCGCAGGCGAACTCTCGCCGCGTGACCAGGCGTTAGTGAAAGAGATGTGGGACACACTGTTCCAGAAGGCAACAAAACAATAATTGCAGCGGATTGGCCGGATGGCGACGCGAAGGCGTCTTATCCGGCCTACGTGGACGGGAGAAGGTAGGTCTGATAAGCGTAGCGCCATCAGGCAATAATGAGATGGTATCTTACTTCACCGCTTTACCCTTCAGTAACTTCCTTACCCACAGACGATTCGGATTCAGCGCCGCCAGCGTGCTGGCATCCATAGGGATAGGTTCATCGCTCATTTGAGATGCCAGAATTTCTGCACATAGCGGGGCAGTACACAGCCCGCGCGAGCCCAGCGCACCTAACATAAATAAATCGGAATACACCGGGGCGTTTACGGCGTGCTCTTTGTCTTCGGTAAGAGTGGCATACTGGCTGAGCGTGGCGTCATAATCCGCGACGTTGCCGACCATCGGCATGTGATCGCGCGTGGCGCAGCGCACTCCACAACGGGCGTCATTGCCACTAACGTCTACTTCTTTTGCCCACGAGGCATTCGGGAAACAATCTATTAAGCGCTGACGGTTTTGCTGCTGATCGTCCGCGCGATACACCGTTTCTTCACTTCCGCGATGATAGCTGGCGCCAATGCAGTGCTGCTGGTTTTGCGGGTTGTGTGGCGTGAGGTAGCCGTCATAGCACAGCACCTGACGCAGCGCTGAAAGCGAAGGCGTGGTAGGAATGTGACTCACCTGACCGCCTACGGAGTACACCGGAAGCGACTGCGTTTGCTCAACGCCGTTAATGCGATGCCCGTTAGCCATAACTACAGCAGCGTGAGTGGCGGTGTCGCCACTGGCAAACGTCAATTGCCAGTGTTCTGTCTGCCGAGACAGCGAGGCCAGCGTATGTTGATACCGGGTGCGTAATCCCAGCGTTGCGGCGTAGTCGAATACGGCGGCGGTTAACTGTGCCGGACACAGCCATCCTCCGGCAGGGTACTGAATGCCGCCGCATCCGGTTTCTACGCCGGTCGTTTGTAAAACCTGCTCTGCGTTAACGCTGATGGCGAGCGCATCAGGCAATTCAAGGGACAGCATTTGGTCGATTTTTTGCTGGCTTTTTTCATCCCACGCCAGTTGTGTCACACCGCACCAGTCATGCGCGAACTCAACGGGGAGGGCGTCATACAGTCGACGAGCGAAGGTAAACGCGGTGGGGAAAAAGAGATTAATGGCCGCGTCATGCTTGCTGAGTAGCGGATAAAGCGCGCCCTGGCGATTGCCGGATGCACCCCCGGCTGGGTTATCGTCGGCGCAATAGAGAGTGACCTGCCAACCGCGACGCAGTAACGCCAACGACAGCAATGCGCTGGCAATCCCCCCGCCAATAATGGCGGCTTCGCGTTTATCTGTTCCGGTACGTGCAAACCACGGCGCCGAGGAGGGGAGCGTCAGCGTCTGTTCCATTACGCCACAGAGCATTTCGCGTTTGCGACCAAAGCCTTTGCATTTTTGCATCGTAAATCCGGCTTCCTGCAATCCCCGACGCACAAAGCCCGCTGAGGTGAAGGTTGCCAGCGTACCGCCGGGACGAGCCAGACGGGCCATTGCGTTAAACAGCGTTGGCGTCCACATATCCGGATTTTTTGCAGGCGCGAAACCGTCCAGAAACCAGGCATCCACTTTTTGATTCAGGGAGTCATCGAGCTTACTGGTCAGTTCGTTAATATCGCCAAACCACAGATCCAGCGTGATACGTCCTTCATCAAGGAGCAGGCGATGGCATCCCGCCAGCGGCAGCGGCCATTGCTCTTGCAGCGCCGTGGCCCACGGGGCAAGTTCTTGCCAGTGCTGATGGGCTAAGGTTAAATCTTCGCGCGTCAGTGGATATTTTTCAAAGCTGATGAAATGTAATCTTTCCAGGGTAGCTTCGGGATGGGTATCGCGAAAATCGGTAAATGCCTGCCAGAGTGTCAGGAAGTTAAGTCCGGTGCCAAACCCGCTTTCTGCCACCACGAAGAGGGGACGTGAATGCGCAGGGAATCGCTGGGCGAGATGATTCCCGCCGAGAAAGACGTAACGTGTCTCTTCCAGCCCGTTATCATTAGAAAAATAGACATCGTCAAAATCTCGGGAAACAGGTGTACCCTCAGCGTTGAATTCAAGGTTTGCAGGTTGTATAGCGTATTGTTTCACGTAAGTTACTCGTCTGGCAGGCTGTGCCCCGATCTTAGCGATGAGTGCCTGGCTGCGCAAATTTCCACACTAAATGGCTGATCGGACTTGTTCGGCGTACAAGTGTACGCTATTGTGCCACTCGAAACTTTAAAATAGTGCGACTTACAGAGGTATTGAATGAAACGTGCAGTGATTACTGGCTTGGGCATCGTTTCCAGCATCGGTAATAACCAGCAGGAAGTCCTGGCATCTCTGCGTGAAGGACGTTCAGGGATCACTTTCTCTCAGGAGCTGAAGGACTCCGGCATGCGTAGCCACGTTTGGGGCAACGTAAAACTGGATACCACTGGCCTCATTGACCGCAAAGTAGTGCGCTTTATGAGCGACGCATCCATCTATGCATTCCTTTCTATGGAACAGGCAGTGGCTGATGCCGGCCTTGCAGCAGAAGATTACCAGAACAACCCGCGCGTTGGCCTGATTGCAGGTTCCGGCGGCGGCTCCCCGCGTTTTCAGGTGTTCGGTGCTGACGCAATGCGTAGCCCGCGTGGTCTGAAAGCGGTTGGCCCGTATGTGGTCACCAAAGCGATGGCGTCCGGCGTTTCTGCCTGCCTCGCAACGCCGTTCAAAATCCACGGCGTAAACTACTCCATCAGCTCTGCCTGTGCGACATCTGCGCACTGTATCGGTAACGCGGTAGAACAAATTCAGCTGGGCAAACAGGATATCGTTTTTGCTGGCGGCGGCGAAGAGCTGTGCTGGGAAATGGCGTGTGAATTCGACGCAATGGGCGCGCTGTCTACTAAATACAACGACGATCCATCCAAAGCTTCCCGTACCTATGACGCACACCGTGACGGTTTCGTTATCGCTGGTGGTGGCGGTATGGTCGTGGTCGAAGAGCTGGAGCATGCGCTGGCACGTGGCGCGCATATCTACGCGGAAATCGTCGGTTACGGCGCAACGTCCGATGGCGCAGACATGGTTGCTCCGTCTGGCGAAGGCGCAGTACGTTGCATGCAGATGGCGATGCACGGCGTAGACACCCCGATCGACTACCTGAACTCTCACGGTACCTCTACTCCGGTAGGCGACGTGAAAGAGCTGGGTGCAATCCGTGAAGTGTTTGGTGATAACAGCCCGGCCATCTCTGCGACTAAAGCCATGACCGGTCACTCTCTGGGTGCGGCTGGTGTGCAGGAAGCTATCTACTCTCTGCTGATGCTGGAACACGGCTTTATCGCGCCGAGCATCAACATTGAAGAGCTGGATGAGCAGGCGGCAGGTCTGAACATCGTGACCAAACCGACCGAGCAGGCGCTGACTACTGTAATGTCCAACAGCTTCGGCTTTGGCGGCACCAACGCAACGCTGGTCATGCGTAAGCTGTAAGTGTAAGTCCACAAAATGAGATGCAAAGGGGAGCCTGATGGCTCCCTTTTTTATATCGTTGACAATCGATCTGGTTTACAGGCAGACTCCAGCTTCAACATTATCCTCTTGATAATGCGTAAGCGTTTAACGTTATCCAACGCACCTTAATCCTGATAGTCAGGTAGAGGGGGCGTGGACATTCCTCGCCTTACTCTGCATTTTGGAGTAACGCATGACAGCTGTAACCCAACAAGAAAAAACACCTTCGGCGAACTTTTCGCTGTTTCGTATCGCTTTTGCGGTTTTCCTGACCTATATGACGGTCGGTCTACCTTTGCCCGTGATTCCTCTGTTTGTGCATCAGGAACTGGGCTATGGCAACACCATGGTCGGTATCGCCGTAGGCGTACAGTTTCTGGCAACGGTATTAACGCGCGGCTACGCCGGGCGCTTAGCCGATCAATATGGTGCTAAACGCTCGGCGCTACAGGGGATGTTTGCCTGTGGGCTGGCGGGCGCGGCGTGGCTTTTAGCCGCGCTATTGCCAGTTTCTGTCCCTGTAAAATTTGCGTTGTTAATCGTCGGGCGTTTGATCCTCGGTTTTGGCGAAAGCCAACTGCTCACTGGAACGTTGACCTGGGGGTTGGGGTTGGTCGGCCCAACACGCTCCGGTAAGGTGATGTCGTGGAACGGAATGGCGATTTACGGCGCGCTGGCCGCCGGTGCACCGTTGGGCCTGTTGATCCACAGCCACTTTGGCTTCGCAGCGCTGGCCGGGACGACGATGGTATTACCGCTGCTGGCATGGGCATTCAACGGCACTGTACGCAAAGTGCCTGCGCATGCAGGAGAACGTCCTTCGTTATGGAGCGTGGTAGGGCTTATCTGGAAACCGGGCCTGGGCCTGGCGCTGCAGGGCGTTGGCTTTGCGGTGATCGGTACGTTTATTTCACTCTATTTTGTCAGCAACGGCTGGACGATGGCAGGGTTCACCCTGACTGCGTTTGGTGGGGCGTTTGTGCTGATGCGCATTCTGTTTGGCTGGATGCCGGACCGTTTCGGCGGCGTGAAGGTTGCCGTTGTCTCTTTGCTGGTGGAAACCGCAGGGCTGATTCTGCTGTGGCAGGCCCCATCGGCCTGGATTGCGCTGCTCGGGGCGGCATTAACCGGGGCCGGGTGTTCGCTTATCTTCCCGGCCTTGGGCGTCGAAGTGGTGAAGCGAGTGCCTGCGCAGGTTCGCGGTACGGCGCTGGGCGGTTACGCCGCGTTTCAGGATATCTCCTACGGCATAAGCGGTCCGGTCGCCGGGGTGCTGGCCACCGCGTACGGTTATCCCTCAGTGTTCCTTGCCGGGGCGATATCTGCCGTGGTGGGGATTATTGTAACGTTGCTTACGCTGCGTAAAGGTTAGGTGACCAGCCAGAAAATGGTTAACGCAATTATCAACGCAACAAACAGCAGTCCCGGTCGTGCCGACAGAGATTTAACCGTTTCAATCATCGGCGCGAACGGGCTGTAAATGGGCTGCAGATGGCGCGGATCGCTGAGCTCGCGTTCTCGTTCCACGCGCCGCAGGAAAATTTGATTGAGCAAGTCCTGCACCTGCACCGTGGTCAGAATCGATTGTGGTTGGATCTGATACGTCTGCTGTGCGTACTCTTTTATTGCTGTCAGCTCATTCGGCTCTAATGGCAGCTTCAGCGCCGCCTGGAGCGTTTGTAGCGTCGGGGCGCTTTGCAAGCTGAGCGTCTGGCGCGCCTGCAGCCAGGTGACCAGGTGCGTAAACTGTTTGGCAGGGATCAGCTCACCGCTTTTTACGCCAGACAACTCCAGCATCGACTGCCAGATCATCTTCCCGGATTCTCCCGTGGCCGCCGCCAGTTTGGTAACTAACTGGTTCAGCGTATTGTGCTCTGCGGGGAGCAATGGACGATCGGTGGCCGGGCGCTGCTGTGGCTGCGGTATCGACAGCTGCCCCTGTTGCAGTAGCGTGAGCACGTTCTTTAACTGCTCAGGCGTGAGCTGGCTGAGCGCCGTTTGCCCATACTGCTGACGGATAAAATCACTCACTGCCTGGCGATTATTTCCCTGGCTCAGTAATTCAGTGAGCTGCGAAAGCACCTGACGATTAACATGATTTTGCTGAGCAACCCCCAGCCGTTGGTTAAGGTTTTGCTCAGCGGCTGGAAAGTGACGTGACTGCAGCGGCGTATCACTTTTGACGCCCAGATCGTGCTTCATTCCGGCCCACACTTCAGCACTTTGCTGCTGGGTGAGTGAAATCAAACGGGTAATTAGCCGTTCCAGCACAGTACGTTGTTGTGTGGATAACGGTTGTTCACCCGCAGCGGAAGGGGCATTTTGGCCTTCGCCGGGAGGGCGTGCGGGCGTACCTGAAATGGGCTGCATCATCTCTGTTCCTTAAATCTGTGCTGACCAGGTCTCGCAGTATGCCTGGCGGCAAGATTATGGCACACTTGCCCGGTTAACTCTCGTTCTCAAACAGGTGCGAAAGACGTGAAAATCCTCGTTGATGAAAATATGCCCTATGCCCGCGAACTGTTCAGTCGTTTGGGGGAGGTCAAAGCGGTTCCTGGTCGTCCGATTCCCGTTGCCGAACTGGATGATGCGGATGCCTTAATGGTGCGCTCGGTGACGAAAGTAAATGAATCACTGCTTGGCGGAAAATCGGTTAAATTTGTCGGCACGGCAACCGCTGGCACAGACCATGTGGATGACGCCTGGCTTGCGCAGTCGGGGATCGGTTTTTCCGCCGCACCCGGCTGTAACGCGATAGCGGTCGTAGAATATGTTTTTTCAGCGTTGCTGATGCTGGCGGAGCGCGACGGGTTTGAGTTACGCGATCGCACCGTGGGCATTGTGGGTGTAGGCAACGTGGGCGGGCGTTTGCAGGCGCGTCTGGAAGCGCTGGGGATCCGCACGCTGCTGTGCGATCCACCGCGAGCCGATCGCGGTGATGAAGGCAATTTCTGCTCGCTGGATGAACTGGTAGAGCAAGCCGATGTGCTGACTTTCCATACGCCGCTGTTTAAAGACGGGCCGTACAAAACGTTGCACATGGCGGATGACGCGCTGATTAGCCGGTTGAAGCCGGGCACTATTCTGATCAACGCCTGCCGTGGGCCGGTCATCGACAATACGGCATTGCTGAACCGATTGAATGCCGGTCAGTCGCTGAGTGTTGTGCTGGATGTCTGGGAAGGAGAGCCGGATCTCAATGTGGCGTTGCTGGAGAAAGCTGATATCGGTACGGCGCACATTGCCGGGTATACCCTCGAAGGAAAAGCGCGTGGTACCACGCAGGTCTTTGAGGCCTATAGTAAGTTTATTGGTCACGAGCAGCACGTTGCGCTCAGTACCCTGTTACCTGCGCCGGAATTTGGTCGTATTACCCTGCATGGCCCGTTAGATCAGCCAACGCTGAAAAGGCTCGTGCATTTAGTGTATGATGTGCGCCGCGATGATGCGCCGTTGCGTAAAGTCGCTGGAATTCCGGGTGAGTTTGATAAACTGCGTAAAAATTACCTTGAACGTCGTGAATGGTCGTCTTTATATGTGATGTGTGACGACGCAACGGCTGCTGCCTTATTGTGTAAGCTGGGTTTTAACGCTGTTCATCATCCGGCACATTAATGTCTTCTTAATGCTCCCTGTCGAATAATGCGACAGGGACGCTTACGTATTTCTTGGAGTAAATCACCATGTCTGAAGGCTGGAATATTGCCATTCTGGGCGCAACGGGCGCCGTAGGCGAAGCCCTGCTCGATACGCTGGCTGAACGCCAGTTCCCGGTCGGTGAAATTTATGCGCTGGCGCGTAATGAAAGCGCCGGTGAGCATCTGCGTTTTAACGGTAAATCGGTCATAGTGCAGGACGTTTCAGACTTTGACTGGACGCAGGCACAGTTGGCATTTTTTGTTGCGGGCGCTGAAGCCACCGCCGCATGGGTAGAAGAAGCCACTAATGCGGGTTGTCTGGTGATTGACAGCAGCGGTCTGTTCGCGCTCGAGCCTGACGTTCCGCTGGTGGTTCCGGACGTTAACCCGTTCGTGCTGGCGGATTACCGTAACCGCAATGTGATTGCGGTGCCTAACAGCCTGACCAGCCAACTGCTGTCTGCGCTGAAACCGTTGATTGATGACGGTGGGCTTTCGCGTATTACGGTGACCAATATTATCTCAGCTTCCGCTCATGGCAAAAAAGCGGTGGATGCGCTGGCAGGACAGAGTGCGAAACTGCTTAATGGCATCCCGATTGACGAAGATGATTTCTTTGGCCGTCAGTTGGCATTCAACATGCTGCCGATGCTGCCCGATCGTGAAGGTAGCGTGCGTGAAGAACGTCGTATCGTTGATGAAGTGCGCAAAATTATGCAGGATGACGGCCTGCTCATCTCTGCCAGCATCGTGCAGTCCCCGGTATTTTATGGCCACGCGCAGATGGTGAATTTTGAGGCCCTGCGTCCGTTGGCGGCGGAAGAAGCGCGCGATGCGTTTTCACGCGGTGAAGACGTGGTGTTGTCGGAAGAGACCGATTTCCCGACCCAGGTTGGCGATGCATCGGGCACGCCGCACCTTTCTATTGGCTGCGTGCATAATGATTACGGTATGCCAGAGCAAGTTCAGTTCTGGTCTGTGGCGGACAACGTTCGCTTTGGCGGCGCGTTAATGGCGGTGAAAATTGCGGAAAAACTGGTGCAGGAGTACCTGTACTAATGTCTGACCAGCAACAGCCGTCAACCCATAAAATTGCGCTGGGCATTGAGTATGACGGCAGCAAATATTATGGCTGGCAGCGCCAGAACGAAGTGCGTAGCGTTCAGGAAAAACTGGAAAAAGCGCTCTCTCAGGTGGCGAATGAGCGCATCAATGTTTTTTGTGCAGGACGTACGGATGCGGGCGTTCATGGCACTGGGCAGGTCGTGCATTTCGAAACCACTGCCCAGCGTAAAGATGCGGCCTGGACACTGGGGGTAAATGCGAATTTACCTGGTGACATCGCCGTGCGCTGGGTTAAAGCTGTACCCGATGATTTTCATGCCCGATTTAGCGCCACGGCTCGCCGTTATCGCTACATCATCTACAATCATCGGTTGCGCCCTGCGGTTTTGGGTAAAGGGGTAACCCATTACTATGAACCGCTGGACGCTGAGCGTATGCATCGTGCGGCCCAGTGTCTGATTGGCGAAAATGATTTTACCTCGTTTCGGGCGGTGCAGTGTCAGTCGCGCACGCCGTGGCGAAACGTGATGCACATTAACGTCGAACGTTTCGGTGCATATGTGGTGGTGGATATTAAAGCGAATGCCTTTGTACATCATATGGTCAGGAATATTGTCGGCAGCCTGATGGAAGTTGGCGCCAACAACCAGCCGGAGAGCTGGATAGCAGAACTGTTAGCGGCAAAGGACAGAACGCTGGCAGCGGCAACGGCGAAAGCGGAAGGACTGTATCTGGTTGCGGTAGATTACCCAGACCGGTTCGACCTGCCAAAACCGCCTATGGGCCCGCTATTTCTGGCGGACTAATTTGAGTCGTATAAAGGCAAAACTATGGACCTGATTTACTTTCTTATCGATTTTATCCTGCACATTGATGTGCACCTGGCGGAGCTGGTTGCGGAATACGGTATCTGGGTATACGCCATTCTGTTTCTGATCCTGTTCTGTGAAACCGGGCTGGTGGTGACACCCTTCCTGCCTGGGGACTCGCTGCTGTTTGTTGCGGGGGCGCTTTCTGCGCTGCCAACCAACGATCTCAATGTTCATCTGATGGTGGCACTGATGATTGTGGCGGCGATTGTGGGCGATGCGGTGAACTACACGATTGGTCGATTGTTCGGGGAAAAACTTTTCAGTAACCCGAACTCCAAAATTTTCCGCCGCAGCTACCTGGATAAAACCCATGCGTTCTACGAGCGTCATGGCGGTAAGACGATTATCTTGGCGCGTTTCGTGCCTATCGTGCGTACATTTGCGCCGTTTGTTGCCGGTATGGGACATATGTCCTACCGTCACTTTGCGATGTATAACGTCGTCGGTGCACTGCTGTGGGTATTGTTGTTCACCTACGCAGGCTACCTGTTCGGCGATCTGCCGATCGTCCAGGAAAACCTGAAATTATTGATTGTGGCGATTATCGTCCTTTCCGTATTGCCGGGGGTGATTGAAGTAATTCGCCATAAGCGTGCTGCGTCACGGGCTGCAAAATAGAAAGTAACTCAGCGGTTCGACCACTTTTTTATCCAAAGTTTCGGGCTGTTATGTTTTAATGTGCAACATTCATGGTCTGTTAGGGGCAAAAATGGCATTATGCGCCCCTTATAACAAAGCTGACTAGGGTTCAGGCAGAAAGGTCACCAATGAGCTGGATTGAACGAATTAAAAGCAACATTACTCCCACCCGCAAGGCAAGCATTCCTGAAGGGGTGTGGACCAAGTGTGATAGCTGCGGTCAGGTTTTATACCGTGCTGAGCTGGAACGTAATCTTGAGGTCTGTCCGAAGTGTGACCATCATATGCGCATGTCGGCGCGCAATCGCCTGCATAGCCTGTTAGATGAAGGTTCTCTTGTGGAACTGGGTAGCGAGCTTGAGCCGAAAGACGTGCTGAAGTTTCGTGACTCCAAAAAATACAAAGACAGACTGGCTTCTGCGCAGAAAGAAACTGGCGAGAAAGATGCGCTGGTGGTGATGAAAGGCACACTTCACGGTATGCCGGTCGTTGCTGCGGCATTCGAGTTCGCGTTTATGGGCGGCTCCATGGGCTCTGTGGTCGGCGCGCGTTTTGTCCGTGCCGTTGAGCAGGCGCTGGAAGACAACTGTCCGCTGATCTGCTTCTCTGCTTCTGGCGGGGCGCGTATGCAGGAAGCGTTGATGTCTTTGATGCAGATGGCGAAAACCTCTGCTGCGCTGGCGAAAATGCAGGAACGCGGTTTACCGTATATTTCTGTACTGACCGACCCAACAATGGGTGGTGTTTCCGCAAGCTTCGCGATGCTGGGCGATCTCAACATTGCAGAACCGAAAGCATTGATCGGCTTCGCTGGTCCGCGTGTTATCGAGCAAACCGTACGTGAGAAACTGCCGCCGGGATTCCAGCGCAGCGAGTTCCTGATTGAAAAAGGCGCTATCGATATGATCGTTCGCCGTCCGGAAATGCGTCTGAAACTGGCAAGCATCCTGGCGAAGCTGATGAATCTTCCTGCGCCGAATCCGGATGAGCCGCGTGAAGGCGAAGTGGTACCTCCGGTTCCCGATCAGGAACCAGAGGCCTGATAGTTTACGCTATGGGTTTCGGGTTGCAGGCAGGCGAGAAGAGCGTTGATCCCGATGAGCTTACACCGGTAAGTGATTCGGGAGAGCGAGTACAGCCAACGCATCTGCAACGTGGAAAACAACGTGTAAAAAAGGGCAGGCCGGTTGGCGCTGCCCTTTTGCTTTTCTCAACGTAAAGAATCTACAGGCATCATGGACAATAAACGTATCCCTCAAGCCGCGTCGCCCCTGGCGTCGTGGCTTTCTTATCTGGAAAACCTGCACAGTAAAACCATCGATCTGGGCCTTGAACGCGTCAGTCAGGTGGCGCGTAAACTGGGTGTGTTGAAACCTGCGCCATTTGTTTTTACGGTGGCAGGAACCAATGGGAAAGGCACAACCTGTCGTACGCTGGAATCTGTGCTGACTGCGGCAGGCTATAAAGTTGGGGTGTACAGTTCGCCTCATCTGGTGCGCTACACGGAACGCGTACGCGTGCAGGGGCGTGAACTGCCGGAATCAGCCCATACCGCCTCGTTTGCTGAGATTGAAGACGCACGGGGTGACATTTCCCTGACCTACTTTGAATACGGTACGTTATCGGCACTCTGGCTGTTTAAACAGGCCCAGCTGGATGTCGTTATTCTGGAAGTGGGGTTAGGCGGCCGCCTTGACGCCACCAATATCGTCGATGCCGATGTCGCAGTAGTCACCAGTATTGCGCTTGACCATACTGACTGGCTGGGCCCGGATCGCGAAAGTATTGGTCGTGAGAAGGCGGGAATTTTCCGCGCAGAGAAACCGGCCATCGTCGGCGAACCGGAAATGCCTTACACCATCGCGGATGTCGCTCAGGAGTGCGGGGCGGTTTTGCAACGTTGCGGTGTGGACTGGCGCTATGCGGTCACGGAGAACGACTGGTCGTTTACTGATGCTCATGGAACGCTGGCGCACCTGCCGTTGCCGCAGGTGCCACAACCTAATGCTGCAACCGCACTGGCCGCACTGCGCGCAAGCGGCCTTAACGTCAGCGAGCAGGCTATTCGTGACGGTATCGAACAAGCGATTTTACCGGGGCGCTTCCAGATTGTGAGCGAGTCGCCGCGGGTGATTTTTGATGTTGCCCATAACCCGCATGCGGCGGAGTATCTGACTGGACGTCTGAAAAAGTTAGTGAAAAGCGGGCGTGTACTTGCGGTTATCGGTATGCTACATGATAAAGATATTGCTGGTACGTTGGCCTGGCTGAAAAGCGTGGTTGACGACTGGTACTGTGCGCCCCTGGAAGGGCCGCGTGGAGCAACGGCAGAACAGCTGCTGGAGCACCTGGGCAAAGGCAGCGCCTATGACAGCGTGGCGCAGGCATGGACTGCGGCACTGGCTGAGGCGAAGCCAGAAGATACCGTGTTGGTGTGTGGATCGTTTCACACTGTCGCACATGTCATGGAAGTAATAGACGTGGGGAGAAGCGGTGGCGAGTAAGTTTCAGAACCGATTAGTCGGCACAATTGTGCTGGTCGCGCTCGGGGTAATTGTGCTTCCCGGGCTGCTTGACGGGCAGAAAAAGCATTATCAGGATGAATTTGCAGCGATCCCACTGGTGCCTAAACCCGGCGATCGCGATGAACCAGACATGATGCCTGCAGCAACGCAGGCGCTGCCGACTCAGCCGCCGGAAGGGGCGGCAGAAGAGGTGCGTGCGGGGGATGCTGCCGCGCCATCGTTGGATCCATCACGTTTGACGACGGCAAACAGCGCGGAGTTAGATCCTGTCCCTGCGCCTGTGGAACCACCGAAACCTAAACCGAAGCCGCAGCCTGTTACCGTCGCCCCGACGCCAACACCGGCACCGACTCCAGCGCCGAAACCGGCCGCTGAGGAAGCGCCAGCGCCAACCGGCAAAGCGTACGTTGTACAACTCGGTGCATTGAAAAACGCGGATAAGGTCAATGAGATCGTGGGTAAACTTCGTGGCGCGGGCTTCCGGGTATATACTTCCCCGTCAACGCCGGTGCAGGGTAAAATAACCCGCATTCTCGTAGGGCCTGACGCCTCCAAAGATAAGCTGAAGAACTCGCTGGGCGAGCTGCAGAAGATCTCTGGTTTGAGCGGGGTGGTGATGGGGTATACCCCTAACTAAGGGATTGCGTTACGTTGCTCTGATGTAGGCCGGATAAGGTGTTTACACCGCCATCCGGCAGTGCCCGAAGAGGCATAAAATCGTATGGCGTTGAAGATTTTTTCAGCGCCATTTTTATTTACGCGTGGAAAGGAAATCCCTACGCAAACGTTTTCTTTTTCTGTTAGAATGCGCCCCGAACAGGACGACAGGGCGTAAAATCGTGGGACACATATGGTCTGGATTGATTACGCCATTATCGCGGTGATTGGTTTTTCCTGTCTGGTTAGCCTGATCCGTGGCTTTGTTCGTGAAGCATTATCGTTGGTGACTTGGGGTTGTGCTTTCTTTGTCGCCAGCCATTACTACACTTACCTGTCTGTCTGGTTTACGGGCTTTGAAGACGAACTGGTTCGAAATGGGATTGCTATCGCGATACTGTTCATCGCGACACTTATCGTCGGCGCTATCGTTAACTTTGTGATAGGCCAACTGGTAGAGAAAACAGGACTGTCGGGTACCGACAGAGTGTTGGGGATTTGCTTCGGTGCTTTGCGTGGAGCGTTGATCGTCGCCGCCATACTGTTCTTTCTCGATACCTTTACCGGTCTGTCGAAAAGTGAAGACTGGGGTAAGTCACAGCTGATCCCGCAGTTCAGTTTCATCATCAGATGGTTCTTTGACTATCTGCAAAGCTCGTCAAGTTTCTTGCCCAAAGTATAAACTTTGGGTCGTTGCTGAACGAGGAAAAGACGTATGTGCGGTATTGTCGGTATCGCCGGTGTTATGCCGGTAAACCAGTCGATTTATGACGCGTTAACGGTGCTCCAGCATCGTGGTCAGGATGCTGCGGGCATCATCACCATTGATGCCAACAACTGCTTCCGCTTGCGTAAAGCAAACGGAATGGTGAGCGATATTTTTGAAGCGCGCCATATGCAGCGTTTGCAGGGCAATATGGGCATCGGTCATGTGCGTTACCCAACGGCTGGCAGCTCCAGCGCCTCCGAAGCTCAACCTTTTTACGTCAACTCACCGTATGGCATTACGCTTGCCCACAATGGCAACCTGACCAACGCGCATGAGTTGCGTAAAAAGCTGTTTGAAGAAAAGCGCCGCCACATCAATACCACTTCAGATTCTGAAATTCTGCTGAATATTTTCGCCAGTGAGCTGGATAACTTCCGCCATTACCCGCTGGAAGCCGATAATATTTTTGCTGCCATTGCGGCAACCAACCGCCAGATTCGCGGCGCCTATGCCTGCGTGGCGATGATTATCGGTCACGGTATGGTTGCCTTCCGCGACCCTAACGGTATCCGTCCGCTGGTGATGGGCAAACGCGATATTGGCGATGGCCGTACCGAGTACATGGTGGCGTCTGAGAGCGTAGCGCTGGATACGCTGGGCTTTGAATTCCTGCGCGACGTAGCACCTGGCGAAGCGGTGTACATCACCGAAAAAGGCCAGCTGTTTACTCGTCAGTGTGCTGATAACCCGGTGAGCAATCCGTGTCTGTTTGAATACGTTTACTTCGCTCGCCCTGACTCCTTTATCGACAAGATTTCCGTCTACAGCGCCCGTGTGAATATGGGGACTAAGCTTGGCGAAAAAATTGCCCGTGAGTGGGAAGATCTGGACATCGATGTAGTAATCCCAATCCCGGAAACCTCCTGTGATATCGCGCTGGAAATTGCCCGTATTCTCGGTAAGCCGTACCGCCAGGGGTTTGTGAAAAACCGCTATGTGGGCCGTACCTTTATCATGCCGGGCCAGCAGTTGCGTCGTAAATCTGTGCGCCGTAAGCTGAACGCTAACCGTGCGGAATTCCGTGATAAAAACGTGCTGCTGGTGGATGACTCCATCGTGCGCGGCACCACTTCAGAACAGATTATCGAGATGGCGCGTGAAGCTGGCGCGAAGAAGGTGTATCTGGCCTCTGCCGCCCCGGAAATTCGCTTCCCGAACGTTTATGGCATCGATATGCCTACGGCGACGGAGCTGATCGCTCATGGTCGTGAAGTAGACGAGATTCGCCAGATAATCGGCGCAGATGGTCTGATTTTCCAGGATTTGAACGATCTTATTGAAGCTGTCCGTGCTGAGAACCCGGATATTCAGCAGTTTGAATGTTCAGTGTTTAACGGCGTGTACGTTACTAAAGACGTCGACCAGCAATATCTCGATTTCCTCGACTCCCTGCGTAATGACGATGCCAAAGCGGTGTTGCGTCAGAACGAAGCGGAAAACCTTGAGATGCACAACGAAGGTTAATGTTTGCTCGCAAGCAAGGGCGCAACCTGCACCCTTGCTTGCAACTCACCATAAATTCCTGCAAAGTCGGCCCTGAGCAAGTAAGGGCGATTACACATGAAACGACTCATCATTGGTATTTCTGGCGCAAGCGGGGCAATTTACGGCGTGCGCTTGCTGCAGGTTTTGCGTGACGTTACCGATGTGGAAACCCATCTGGTGATGAGTGCCGCTGCCCGGCAGACACTGGCACTGGAAACGGACCTCTCTGTGCGTGATGTGCAGGCGCTGGCTAATGTGAATCACGATACCCGTGATATCGCCGCCAGTATCTCCTCCGGCTCTTTTCAGACCGCCGGAATGGTTATCCTGCCTTGTTCAATCAAAACGCTTTCTGGCATCGTCCACAGTTACACCGATGGGTTGCTTACCCGTGCGGCAGATGTAGTGTTGAAAGAACGTCGTCCGCTGGTGCTGTGTGTACGCGAAACGCCGCTGCATCTGGGTCATCTGCGATTGATGACGCAGGCGGCAGAAATTGGGGCGGTGATTATGCCACCTGTCCCGGCGTTCTATCATCGTCCACAAACCCTCGATGATGTGATTAATCAAACGGTTAATCGCGTGCTTGACCAGTTTGATATTACCCTTCCGCAAGACCTGTTCACCCGCTGGCAAGGGGCGTAAGCCGTTCCATCAGCGTGCAAAGAAACATCCGTTGCCCTGTTTCAGGGCAATTTTGTAACCGCGATCATATCCTCAACATTTAATTCGTTAAAACTCAACGAAACGCTGCGGTTCAACCTTCAGACCTGCTATCTTCAAAATCAGGACATTATTGCAACGTTTTATTAACATATTTAACGTCGAATATCCTCATCGACGCGAAAATGGCATAAGACCTGCATGAAAAAGTCTGCAAACACACAACACAACGTAAAACATAATAAAATTACGCCACTTGAGGGTTATGTATGAAGAAGACGGTTCTTGCTTTGTCTTTGCTGGTAGGACTCTCCGCCACCGCGGCCAGCTACGCAGCACTTCCGCAGACGGTTCGTATTGGTACAGATACAACGTACGCTCCTTTTTCCTCTAAAGATGCCAAAGGCGACTTTGTCGGCTTTGATATCGATCTGGGAAATGAGATGTGTAAGCGCATGCAGATCAAATGCACCTGGGTTGCCAGCGACTTTGATGCGCTGATCCCATCGCTGAAAGCGAAAAAAATTGATGCCATCATCTCCTCGCTTTCTATCACCGAAAAGCGTCAGCAAGAGATTGCGTTCTCAGACAAACTTTACGCTGCAGACTCACGTCTGATCGCCGCGAAAGGTTCCCCAATTCAACCGACTCTGGACTCCCTCAAGGGTAAACACGTTGGCGTCCTGCAAGGCTCTACTCAGGAAGCCTATGCCAATGACAACTGGCGCAGCAAAGGCGTGGACGTGGTGGCCTATGCGAACCAGGACCTCATCTATTCTGACCTGACGGCGGGCCGTCTGGACGCGGCATTACAAGATGAAGTCGCGGCCAGCGAAGGCTTCCTGAAGCAGCCTGCTGGTAAGGATTACGCTTTTGCCGGTCCGTCGGTGAAAGATAAAAAATACTTTGGTGATGGAACCGGGATTGGCTTGCGCAAAGATGATACAGAGCTGAAAGCCGCTTTCGACAAAGCGCTGGGTGAACTGCGTAAAGACGGCACCTACGACAAAATGGCGAGCAAATATTTTAATTTTAATGTCTACGGTGATTAATACAGCGGCGTGGGGAATTGACTGCACCATTGCGGGTAACCATTACGGTGCATAATAAATTCAGTGCACTGTTTTGGTGCTTTTATCGCTGACTTAGTAAGCATGAGTGCATACTTAAGCGCTTTTCATGCAAATAAATACCGCCGACAGGGTAGAATGCTTTGCCTTGTCGGCCTGATTAATGGCACGATAACTGCACCTGGTCCTGTAAAGATCCCCTATAAAAGACAGTCTGTTGAGGATAGTTATGAAAAAACTGGTGTTGTCTCTTTCTCTGGTTCTGGCTTTCTCCAGTGCTACCGCAGCATTTGCAGCCATTCCGCAAAAAATTCGTATCGGTACCGATCCTACTTATGCGCCGTTTGAATCGAAAAATGCACAGGGTGAATTAGTCGGTTTTGATATCGATCTGGCTAAAGAGCTGTGCAAACGTATCAATACGCAATGTACCTTCGTGGAAAACCCACTGGACGCGCTGATCCCTTCGCTAAAAGCGAAGAAAATCGATGCCATCATGTCCTCGCTTTCCATTACTGAAAAACGTCAGCAGGAAATCGCATTTACCGACAAGCTTTATGCAGCCGATTCGCGTCTGGTTGTCGCTAAAGATTCTGCTATTCAGCCGACCATTGAGTCGCTGAAAGGTAAACGTGTTGGTGTGCTGCAGGGCACTACCCAGGAAACGTTCGGCAACGAACACTGGGCGCCAAAAGGTATTGAGATTGTCTCTTATCAGGGGCAGGACAATATCTATTCTGACCTGACTGCCGGGCGTATTGACGCCGCGTTCCAGGATGAAGTCGCGGCTAGCGAAGGCTTCCTGAAACAACCAGTCGGTAAAGATTACAAATTCGGCGGCCCGTCTGTGAAAGACGAGAAGTTGTTCGGCGTGGGTACCGGTATGGGACTGCGCAAAGACGATAACGAGCTGCGCGAAGCGCTGAACAAAGCCTTTGCCGAAATGCGAGCTGACGGTACTTACGAGAAGCTGGCGAAAAAGTACTTCGATTTTGATGTTTACGGCGGTTAATTACCGCAGGTGCTGATAAAGCCCGTAGATTTTTGACGCGTTGAATTTATGCCCGATGGCACCGCGCTTATCAGGCCTACGGTGATTTTGTAGGCCAGATAAGGCAAAGCCGCCATCCGGCATTTAACGGTTAGTCTGAAATCAAAAGAGGCTTACTACTCCACCACACACGACAGGACAGGCAGCATGTTGTATGGCTTTTCAGGTGTTATTTTACAGGGCGCAATTGTTACGCTGGAGCTGGCACTCAGCTCGGTGGTACTGGCGGTTCTGATAGGTCTTGTCGGCGCAGCAGCAAAGCTGTCGCAAAGCCGGGCAATGGGGCTTATTTTCGAAGGGTACACAACGCTAATCCGCGGCGTGCCCGATCTGGTCTTAATGCTGCTCATCTTCTACGGATTACAAATCGCGCTGAATACCGTTACCGATGCCATCGGTATCGGCCAGATTGATATCGATCCGATGGTCGCGGGTATCATTACGCTCGGGTTTATCTACGGTGCCTATTTTACCGAAACATTCCGCGGTGCATTTATGGCTGTACCAAAAGGCCATATTGAAGCCGCGACGGCGTTTGGCTTTACCAGCTCACAAATATTTCGTCGCATTATGTTCCCGGCGATGATGCGATATGCCTTACCGGGAATCGGTAATAACTGGCAGGTTATTCTTAAGGCTACGGCGCTGGTATCGTTGCTTGGACTTGAAGACGTGGTGAAAGCGACTCAGCTTGCCGGGAAGAGTACCTGGGAGCCGTTCTATTTTGCCGTCGTGTGCGGGGTCATCTATCTGGTGTTTACCACTGTTTCTAATGGTGTGCTGCTGTACCTTGAGCGCCGCTATTCCGTGGGTGTGAAGAGGGCTGACCTGTGATCGAGATTATTCAGGAGTACTGGAAGTCCCTGCTGTGGACCGACGGATATCGCTACACCGGCGTTGCTATCACACTGTGGCTTTTGATTTCATCAGTAGTGATGGGCGGAATACTGGCGCTGTTTTTGGCGATTGGCCGCGTTTCCAGTAATAAATTTATCCAGTTTCCCATCTGGCTGTTCACCTATATTTTTCGTGGGACGCCGCTGTACGTTCAGCTACTGGTGTTTTATTCCGGGATGTATACGCTGGAGATAGTTAAAGGCACGGACTTCCTCAACGCGTTTTTCCGCAGCGGGCTGAATTGCACCGTGCTGGCGCTGACGCTGAATACCTGCGCCTATACCACGGAGATTTTCGCCGGGGCTATCCGTTCCGTGCCTCACGGTGAGATTGAGGCTGCGCGCGCATATGGGTTCTCGTCGTTTAAACTGTATCGTTGCATTATTTTGCCTTCCGCGCTGCGTATTGCGCTGCCGGCTTACAGCAATGAAGTCATTTTAATGCTGCACTCCACGGCGCTGGCATTTACTGCAACGGTGCCTGATTTGTTGAAAATCGCTCGCGATATCAACTCGGCAACGTATCAGCCGTTTACCGCATTCGGTATTGCCGCTGTGCTGTATTTGATTATTTCGTATGTCCTGATCAGTCTGTTCCGTAAAGCGGAAAAACGCTGGTTGCAGCATGTATCCTCTAAATGATTCGAGTAACACGATGTCTGAAAATAAATTAAACGTTATCGATTTACATAAGCACTACGGCGAACATGAAGTGCTAAAAGGGGTATCGCTGCAGGCCAACGCGGGTGATGTTATCAGCATTATTGGCTCGTCAGGTTCCGGTAAAAGTACCTTCCTGCGCTGCATTAACTTTCTCGAGAAACCGAGTGCCGGGTCGATTGTCGTCAGTGGTCAGAACATTGGTCTGGTGCGCGACAAAGACGGCCAGTTGAAGGTTGCGGACAAAAATCAGCTACGCCTGCTGCGTACGCGTCTGACGATGGTTTTTCAGCACTTTAATCTGTGGAGCCACATGACGGTGCTGGAAAACGTCATGGAAGCGCCGATTCAGGTGTTGGGGCTGAGCAAGCAGGAAGCTCGCGACCGTGCGGTGAAGTATCTGGCTAAAGTGGGCATTGATGAGCGCGCACAGGGCAAATATCCGGTGCACCTGTCCGGTGGTCAGCAGCAGCGTGTTTCCATTGCCCGTGCGCTGGCGATGGAACCGAAAGTGTTATTGTTTGATGAACCTACGTCGGCGCTTGATCCTGAGTTGGTGGGTGAAGTGCTGCGCATTATGCAACAGCTGGCTGAAGAGGGGAAAACCATGGTGGTGGTGACCCACGAAATGGGGTTTGCCCGTCATGTTTCCACGCACGTGATATTCCTGCATCAGGGGAAAATTGAGGAAGAGGGTGACCCGGAACAGGTATTCGGTAATCCGCAAAGCCCGCGTTTGCAGCAGTTCCTCAAAGGTTCGTTGAAGTAAATCACCTGCCCGGAGGCGCTACGCTTTCCGGGCTTACAATTTTAGCGCGTCGCACTCCAGCCGAAACACCCAGTCGTCGTAGGCGATGTCGTCAATCTCATACGCCTTTTCCAGTACCTGCGTACGTACAAAGCCTGTCTTTTCCAGAATACGGATTGAACCTTTATTATCCGCCAGCGCGTATGCGTTTATCGCCGTCACACCTGCATGCTCGAAGGCATACTGGCACACCGCGCGGACGGCTTCGCTGGCAATACCTTTCCCCTGAGCCTGTGGCATGATGGCGTAGCCGAGGTCGGCTTCATGCGGGTAAAGATGGCTGATTTGCAGACCAATATCGCCGAGTGGCGTTGGGCTGTTATGCTCGCGGATGACGAAAGTGTGCTGTGCGGCCAGACGTCTGGCGAATAACAGCCGGGTATCTTTCGCCGGGGCGATGTTGCCCATATAGTGCATGACTTCAGGACATTCACGGAGTTTCTGGAAAAATGACCAGTCAGAAAATTGAAACAAAGAGAGGGTAAGTCGGGGAGTCGATATTATCGCCATAACGTCGCCATTGCGGAAATCTGGTCTATAACCTTACCACCACAACGGCGACTGTGAATAGCGCTTAGGGGTTATCGGATGACATCCGCCAGCGCTTCCTCTAAATCGTACCAGCGAAACGTAAAACCGGAAGCTTCCAGGCGTTTGGGCAATGCGCGTTGTCCACCAAGGACCAGTACTGACGATTCCCCCATCAGCAGTCGCATAGCGGTGGCGGGAACGCGCAGAATGGCAGGGCGGTTCAGAGCGTGACCCAGCGCGTGGGCAAACTGCTCATTGTGCACCGGGTATGGCGAAACCATATTGAAGGGACCGCGTAGATCGTTATTCAACAGCCAGATAATTCCGTTGACCATATCATCAACATGGATCCAGGCCATATACTGGCGTCCGTTACCGATCGGGCCGCCTAAGCCAAGACGAAACGGCGGGACCATTTTTGCCAGAATGCCGCCTGCTGAGGCCAGTACCACGCCGGTACGCAGCATACATACGCGGGTTTTGTCGCTTTGCGCAGTGCTGGCAATTTGCTCCCAGCGGGCGCACAGCTTGTGGGTAAATTCGTTATGCGGTGGCTCTTCTTCCGTAACCACAACTTCGCCCAAATCGCCGTAGTAACCGGTAGCGGAACCGGAGATTAACACTGAGGGCGGCGTCTCGCTGGCATTGATTAAATCGACCAGTTTCTGCGTAATGCCCCAACGGCTCTGGCACAGGCGTTCCTTTTGCTGTGCGCTCCAGCGCTTATCTGCAATAGGTTCTCCGGCAAGGTTAATCACGGCATCAATGTCATTGAGATGTTGCCGCTCTTCCAGTCCTTTCCATAACGCGACCCGAGAGTCGAGAATCTGACGCGCCTTATCAGGGGTACGTGTCACTACGATTATCTGATGCCCCAGTTCCAGCAGGCAGGGGATCAGATGACGTCCAATCAGGCCAGTACCGCCGGTAATCAGAATCTGCATGTCGCCTCCCGGGTTACGTTTTAGCGCTGCCAGCTCAGCGTCATTGATACTGAATCGGCATAACGCAATGCGTGAAGTTTATCTATCTCCACTTCAGCATAAGTGACCCAGTGATGTTCGCGTGCGATATCGAGCACATCTTGAGTTAATTTTTCTAACAATGAGAAGCGGTTACCCTCCACGTGGGCAATGATGCTTTTGGTGATAGTGCGATAATTCAGCGCGTCGTTGATATCTTCGCTGGTACGGGCTTTGTCTGCCGGATAGTGAATGGCAATGTTGATGACGATATCCTGGCGATTAAGGATCTCCTCTTCTTTGATGCCGATAAAGGTGCGCAGACGAAGGTTTTTTATACGAATAATGGCGTCAGGTTGTGACATTGCAGGTTTCCTCCATGTATGAACCTCTGCATGATACACGAGAACCGAATTGCGTCACCGCTTCTCACTCTGTGCTTGCTGCATGGCGCGTTCCGTGGCGGGACGCGTACGGATGCGTTCGTGCCAGTTATTGACTGCCGGATAGTTGTCGAGATCGATGCGCTGACGCTGATGGGCGTGGATCCACGGCCAGCAGGCAATGTCAGCAATGCTGTAGTGATCGCCTCCCAGCCAGGGTGACGTTTCCAGACGTTTATTCATCACGTTGTACAGGCGCTGGGTTTCAACCTGGTATCTTTCAATAGCGTAAGGGATCGTTTGCGGAGCGTAATGACTGAAATGATGATTCTGCCCCAGCATAGGACCCAGACCGCTGACCTGCCAGAACAACCACTGGAGCGTGGTGTGGCGTTCGCGTAATTCACCGCTGAGCAGCTTACCGCTCTTCTCCGCCAGATAGAGTAAAATTTCTCCGGACTCAAACAGGCTGATGGGCCTTCCGCCGTCCACCGGGGCATGATCGATAATGGCCGGGATTTTATTGTTCGGCGAGATCTGCAGAAAATCGGGGCGAAACTGGCTACCTTTGCTGATATCGACATGAATCAGACGGTATTGCAGCTGTGCCTCTTCAAGAAACAGCGTGATTTTGTGACCGTTTGGCGATGGCGTGTAATAGAGATCGATCATTTTCAGCATCCGTTTTGTCATGAACCGGGTCATTACAAGTATAGAGCCTGTTGGCGTGCGTGAGTTTTCATCAAGTGACAGCGAGAGAAAGACTCTATATTTTGAAGGCAAGCCAATACACTTCAGAGGACATTATGAGCAAATCTGCAATTACGCTGTGGTCAGATGCCAATTTTTTCTCCCCTTACGTGCTGTCTGTTTATGTTGCTCTGCAAGAGAAAGGGCTACCTTTTACGCTGAAAACCGTTGATCTCAATAGTGGGGAACACTTGCATCCTTCATGGCAAGGTTACGCCTTGACGCGCCGCGTACCGGTTCTTGAGATCGATGGTTTTGAACTGAGCGAATCATCAGCGATTACGGAATTCCTGGAAGAGAGCTTTGCACCGCCACAGTGGGAGCGTATCTACCCACACGATGTACAAAATCGCGCTCGGGCGCGCCAGGTTCAGGCGTGGATCCGCAGCGATTTAATGCCTATCCGTGAGGAACGATCAACAGATGTCGTTTTTGCTGGCGTGAAGAAAGGACCGTTAAGCGAAGCGGGAAAAGCCAGTGCGGAAAAACTGTTCGCTACTGCGAGCAGTTTACTGAGCCACGGTAAGCAGAATTTATTTGGCGAATGGTGTATCGCTGACTGTGATTTAGCGCTAATGCTTAATCGCCTGGTCCTGAATGGCGATGAGGTTCCAGAAGCGCTTGCGGAATACGCCACCTTCCAGTGGCAGCGCGCCTCAGTACAGCGTTTTATCGCGCTTTCAGCGAAGCGTTCCTGCTGAAAAACGGGCCATAATCCAGTATCATTACAAGGTAATTTTCAGCGAGGAGTGAGTGATGAAACTGATGTTCGCATCGGACATTCATGGTTCGTTGCCAGCCACGGAACGCGTGCTCGAACGGTTTGCTGCAAGCGGCGCGCAATGGCTGGTGATATTGGGTGATGTTTTAAACCACGGGCCGCGTAATGCGCTTCCAGAAGGCTATGCACCTGCGCAGGTTGCAGAACGGCTGAATGAGCAGGCATCACGAATTATTGCGGTGCGTGGTAATTGCGACAGCGAAGTGGATCAGATGCTCCTGCATTTTCCGATGACTGCGCCGTGGCAGCAAATTCTGACAGAAAACCAGCGACTCTTTTTGACGCACGGACATCTTTTTGGCCCGCAAAATATGCCGGCGCTCAATGCGGGCGATGTTCTGGTTTATGGGCATACTCATCTGCCGGTTGCTGAGCGGCGCGAGCATATCTATCATTTCAATCCCGGCTCGGTAAGCATCCCTAAAGGGGGCTTTGCGGCAAGTTACGGGATTCTGGATGATAATGTTCTCAGCGTAATGGCACTCAATGATCAAAGTGTTATTGCACAGGTCGAGATTAATCCGTAATTTACCCCACAAACATAAACGCGCCGTAAGAGCGCCAGAAAAAAGAAGGTTTCCTGATGGTGGAACAGCGTCGTTTGGCAAGTACTGAATGGGTGGATATTGTGAATGAAGACAACGAAGTCATTGCACAGTCCAGCCGGGAACAAATGCGGGCGCAACGCTTACGCCATCGTGCAACGTATATCGTTGTGCATGATGGTATGGGCAAAATTCTGGTTCAACGTCGCACTGAGACAAAAGATTTTTTGCCCGGCATGCTGGATGCCACCGCAGGCGGTGTGGTTCAGGCTGACGAGCAGATGCTGGAATCAGCGCGTCGTGAAGCAGAAGAGGAACTGGGGATTGCGGGCGTGCCGTTTGCCGAGCATGGTCAGTTTTACTTTGAAGACCAGAACTGTCGCGTATGGGGTGGGTTGTTTAGCTGCGTTTCCCACGGACCGTTTGCGCTTCAGGAAGATGAGGTCAGTGAAGTTTGCTGGTTGACGCCGGAAGAAATTACCGCGCGCTGCGACGAATTTACACCGGACTCCCTGAAAGCCCTGGCGCTGTGGATGACCCGCAACGCCAAGAATGAAGGGGCGAAAGCCGAAAAGCAGGAAGAAGCTGAGTAAACTCTGTTCATCCGGCCTACTGCGTCGAGAAATCGAGTAGGCCGGACGCACACTTTTTAATGGTAACCCATCATCTGCGCGCCAATCACCACCACGCTGGACATAATAAACAGCAGTCCCAACAGCGTAGCACCTACCTTCAGCCAGTTACGAAAATCCACCCGACAAACGCCTAACGTAGCCATCAGAGATGCTGACGTCGGATAGATAATATGACTGAATCCGTCGCCAAACTGGAAGGCCAGGACCGTGACCTGACGGTTTACGCCAACCAGATCGCCCAGCGGTGCCAGTAGCGGCATGGTCAACGCAGCCTGGCCAGAGCCGGAAGTGACGAAGAAATTAAATACCGCCTGGAACAACAGCATAAACCACGCTGCGATGGCGTTATCCAGCCCGCTGATGCCGTTGGCAATGCTGTGCAGCAGAGTGTTTAACACGCTGGCTTCACCCGCCTCACCATTACCAACCAGCAGTAAAATCCCCTTGGCGAAACCAACCAGCAGGGCAGGGGCAATCATCATTCGTGCTCCCTCAGTGAATGAGGAGGCCATGATGTTGACCGTCATGCCGTTGAGCCGAAACACGACGCCGATAATGCCAATCACCAGGCCCATCGTGAAGAACTGGCTGGCGATCTCAGGAATAAACCACGCGTTGACGATAACGCCCCAGACAACCCAAATCATCACCGCGGTCAGCACCAGTAGCACTAACCAGTCGCCCAGCGTGAAGCGTCGTTCCACGACCTCGTCCTGCTGCTCGCGAAAGAAGCGGTCGGATTCATGTACCCGGGACAAAAGCGGATTCTTTTTGATACGCGCCGCATAGGCCAGCGTGAAGGTCAGCCCGATTAGTGTAGCGATCACCCAGACCGCGATGCGTAGCCCGGAACCAGAGAGTACCGGTACTCCCGCAATACCTTGCGCGACCACCACGCAAAATGGGTTCATCCATGAGCTGGCGAAACCAATCTGAGTCGCGATATAGGTAACCAGAACGGTGGTGATACTGTCGTAACCTAGCCGTACCATCAAAGGCGCGATGATAATGGCAAAGGCAACAGCCTCTTCCCCCATGCCAAACACCGCGCCGCCTAAGGAGAAGAGAATAAACAGCACTGGGATAAACAGGACCTCGTTGCCCCGCGTATGGCGAATGAGCGCCAGGATGCCGTTATCAATGGTGCCGGTACGCATAACGATGCCGAATGCACCGCCAATGACCAGCATAAACATAATGATGCCGACAGCAGTGCCGAATTTCGAGCCGGAGGTTAATCCTTCAAACGGGAAATTCATCAGGCCTGGGCGTTCATCTCCGGTGGTGAATAACTGCACCCGGTGATACTGCTCTTCACCTGCGTCGTTGGTCAGAATACGAAAGGAATGGGGGTCAACCACCTTACGGGTTTTGGTTTGTCCATCAACCTGATACTGAACTTCCTGGCTATCGAACATCCCGACGGGAACAACCCATGTTGCCAGACTGGTTAAAATGGCGACGAAAAAAATAATCACCAGCGTGTCGGGCATCGCCCATTTTTTAGCTGGCTGTGATTCTGTTACTGCTGACATGAAAGACTATCCCTGTTGCAACGCAAAAGAGAGTAAGTATGCGAACAGAAGAATGGTTATTCATTGATGCAGCGCATTCAGGCAAATATTTCAGATTATGCCAAAGGGGAAACAGACATAAAAAAACCGGAAATATCAGCTATTTCCGGTTTGATAAGCAGATGTGTTGCCGGATAAGAGATCCGGCACACTCGGCAGATTACTGCTGCTGCTGGGAAGACTGGATCGCGGTCAGTGCGATGGTGTAGACGATATCGTCTACCAGCGCGCCACGAGACAGGTCGTTCACCGGCTTGCGCATACCCTGCAGCATCGGCCCGATGGAGATCAGGTCGGCAGAACGCTGTACCGCTTTGTAGGTGGTGTTACCGGTGTTCAGATCCGGGAAGATGAACACGGTAGCGCGACCTGCAACCGGAGAGTTCGGCGCTTTGGATTTCGCTACGTCAGCCATAACGGCGGCGTCGTACTGCAGCGGACCGTCGATCATCAGGTCAGGACGTTTTTCCTGCGCCAGACGGGTTGCTTCGCGAACTTTCTCTACGTCGCTACCTGCACCAGAAGTACCGGTGGAGTAGGAGAGCATCGCTACGCGCGGTTCGATACCAAAGGCAATTGCGGAATCAGCGGACTGAATCGCGATTTCTGCCAGCTGCTCTGCAGTCGGATCCGGGTTGATCGCGCAGTCGCCGTAAACGTAAACCTGATCCGGCAGCAGCATGAAGAACACGGAAGACACCAGGGAGCTACCCGGTGCAGTTTTGATCAGCTGCAGCGGCGGACGGATGGTGTTCGCGGTGGTGTGTACTGCACCAGAAACCAGACCGTCAACATCGTCCTGTTCCAGCATCAGGGTACCGAGAACCACGTTGTCTTCCAGCTGTTCGCGGGCAACGGTTTCGGTCATACCTTTGTTTTTACGCAGTTCGACCAGGCGAGCAACGTAGCTTTCGCGAACCACATCTGGATCAACGATTTCTACGCCAGCGCCCAGTTCAACGCCCTGAGAGGCTGCAACGCGGGTGATCTCATCCGGGTTACCCAGCAGTACGCAGGTTGCGATACCACGTTCAGCACAGATGGCTGCTGCTTTAACGGTACGCGGTTCGTCGCCTTCCGGCAGAACAACGCGTTTGCCCGCTTTGCGCGCCAGCTCGGTCAACTGGTAACGGAACGCTGGCGGAGACAGACGACGGCTGCGCTCAGAGGTCGCAGTCAGGGATTCAATCCAGTCAGCGTTGATGTAGTTAGCAACGTATTCCTGGACTTTCTCAATGCGCTCGTGATCGTCAACCGGAACTTCCAGGTTGAAGCTCTGCAGGCTCAGAGAGGTCTGCCAGGTGTTGGTGTTTACCATGAATACCGGCAGGCCGGTTTCAAATGCACGTTCGCACAGTTTAGTGATGCGCGCGTCCATTTCGTAGCCGCCAGTCAGCAGCAGGGCACCGATTTCCACGCCGTTCATGGCCGCCAGGCATGCTGCAACCAGCACGTCAGGACGATCTGCGGAAGTTACCAGCAGGGAGCCTGCGCGGAAGTGTTCCAGCATGTGCGGAATGCTGCGTGCGCAGAACGTCACAGACTTCACGCGACGGGTGTTGATATCGCCTTCGTTAACGATGGTGGCGTTCAGGTGACGCGCCATATCGATTGCACGAGTAGCGATCAGATCGAAGCTCCATGGCACCGCGCCCAGAACCGGCAGCGGGCTGGATTCTTGCAGTTTAGCCGGATCAACTTTGATCACTTTCGCTTTGGAAGAGTCGTCGAAAATCTCGGACAGATCCGGGCGAGTACGGCCCTGCTCATCAACCGGTGCGTTCAGTTTGTTAACGATTACGCCGGTGATGTTGGTGTTTTTCGCGCCGCCGAAGCTGCTGCGAGTCAGTTCAATACGCTCGTTCAGCTGTTCCGGGGTGTCGGTACCCTGAGACATAACGAAGACGATTTCCGCGTTCAGCGTTTTCGCGATTTCGTAGTTCAGGGACTGCGCGAACTGATGTTTACGGGTTGGGACCAGGCCTTCAACCAGTACAACTTCAGCGTCTTTGGTGTTCGCGTGGTAGTTCGCGATGATCTCTTCCATCAGCACATCTTTCTGATTGCTGGACAGCAGAGATTCAACGTGGCTCATCTTCAGCGGCTCAGCGGCTGGCAGAGAAGAGTTAGCGCGGACGATGCTGGTAGTCTGGTCTGGCGCATCGCCACCGGCACGCGGTTGAGCAATCGGCTTAAAGACGCTCAGACGAACGCCTTTGCGTTCCATTGCGCGGATCACGCCAAGGCTGACGCTGGTCAGGCCGACGCTGGTTCCGGTAGGGATCAGCATAATAATACGGGACACGGTTTATCCTCTTTCGTTACCGCCAATTTAGACGGGTTACAAAACAGCACCGCCAGCTAGGCTGGCGGTGTGAAATCAGGCAGTCAGGCGGCTCGCGTCTTGCGCGATAACCAGTTCTTCGTTGGTTGGGATAACCAGCGCAGGACGGGTACCTTCTTTGTTGATGAAACCAGATTTGCCGAAACGTGCGGCCAGGTTACGTTCGTGGTCAACTTCAAAGCCCAGAACGCCCAGTTTGCCCAGAGACAGTTCACGAACCATCGCTGCGTTTTCACCGATACCACCGGTGAAGACAACTGCATCCAGACGACCATCCATCAGCGCAGTGTAAGAACCGATGTATTTCGCCAGACGGTGGCAGTAAACGTCCATTGCACGTTTAGCGTCTTCTTTAGTAGCGTAGTTATCTTCAACATAACGGCAGTCGCTGGTGACTTCGGTCAGACCCAGCAGGCCGGACTCTTTGGTCAGCATTTTGTTGATCTGGTCAACGCTCATGCCCAGGGTATCGTGCAGGTGGAAGATGATCGCCGGGTCGATGTCACCGGAACGTGTACCCATCACCAGACCTTCCAGTGGGGTCAGACCCATGGAGGTATCAACACATTTACCGTTACGGATAGCAGATACAGAACCGCCGTTGCCCAGGTGGCAAGTGATGATGTTCAGCTCTTCAACCGGTTTGTTCAGTACTTTTGCCGCTTCCTGAGTGACGAAGAAGTGGCTGGTACCGTGTGCGCCGTAACGACGAACGCCGTGTTCTTTGTAGAGGCTGTACGGCAGAGCATAGAGGTAAGACTCTTCCGGCATAGTCTGATGGAACGCGGTGTCGAATACAGCCACGTTTTTGTCTTTCAGATTAGGGAAGGATTTCAGCGCTTCTGCGATACCGATCAGGTGAGCCGGGTTATGCAGCGGTGCGAAAGAGGCAGAATCTTTGATGCCCTGAATAACGGAATCATCGATAACCACAGAGCTGGTGTACTTCTCACCGCCGTGTACGATACGGTGACCAATAGCGGTCAATTGCGCAGACAATTCTGGTTTTTGTGCCAGAATAGTGTTAACGATAAAGTTCAGCGCTTCACTGTGAGCGGCGCCTGCACCTAAAGCCGCTTCTTGTTTACCGCCGTCCATTTTCCACTTGATTCGTGCTTCTGGGAGATGGAAACATTCGGCTAAACCAGAGAGGTATTCTTCACCGTTTACTGCATCGATGATGGCAAATTTCAGTGAGGAGCTACCGCAGTTCAGAACCAGTACTAACTTACTCGACATGGAAGTACCTATTTATGATACGTGGCTAAAAAAACGTCAGGGAGTCATAGAGCGTAGCGCATGATGACACCGACGTTTATGATTAACATCATGCGCCATAGTCTTTTTGGGCACGATGGAATAAATACCTTTGAGTCTATGTCATTTTGCGTATTTTTCAGGCAATGGCATAATGTATGCCAATTTGACGACTCAATGATTTTGGACTACAGGCCTTACAGGCCGGCACAGGATACCTGAATGTGGGTATCAAAGACAAAATGTTTTGAACGATGTCCCTTGTAGTTGTTGTTTTGCACAAATTTTTTAATTTTTATATGTGAAGTTGAGGTAACCGCCATGTCGACACCGGATAATCGCTCCGTCAATTTTTTTAGCTTGTTTCGCCGGGGGCAGCACTATGCAAAGACGTGGCCAATGGAAAAGCGCCTTGCGCCCGTGTTTGTTGAGAACCGCGTGATCCGCATGACGCGTTACGCGATCCGTTTTATGCCGCCTATCGCCGTCTTCACCTTATGTTGGCAAATTGCGTTAGGGGGGCAGTTGGGCCCGGCCGTGGCGACTGCGCTGTTTGCGCTTAGCCTGCCGATGCAGGGGATGTGGTGGCTGGGAAAACGTTCTGTAACGCCGCTGCCGCCTTCAATTCTCAATTGGTTCTACGAAGTTCGGGGTAAATTGCAAGAAGCTGGGCAGGCGCTCTCTCCGGTAGAAGGAAAGCCGGATTACCAGGCGCTGGCTGACACGCTTAAGCGCGCCTTCAAACAACTGGATAAAACTTTCCTTGATGATTTGTAATTGACCCCTGATTACGCATATAAAAGAAGGCACATGATGCCTTCTTTTTTTTCATCGCAGTAGTAGTGATACAGGAGTCCCAAATGGAAATGACCAACGCTCAACGTCTGATTTTGTCGAATCAGTACAAAATGATGACTATGCTCGATCCAACTAACGCCGAGCGTTATCGTCGTTTGCAGACGATTATTGAACGCGGTTACGGCTTGCAGATGCGTGAGCTGGATCGTGAGTTTGGTGAGCTGACGGAAGAAACCTGTCGTACGATTATCGATATTATGGAGATGTATCACGCATTACATGTGTCCTGGACTAATCTTAAGGATGCACAGGCTATTGATGAGCGTCGCGTGACCTTCCTCGGTTTTGACGCTGCAACGGAAGCCCGTTTCCTCGGGTATGTTCGTTTTATGGTCAATGTGGAAGGTCGTTACACCCACTTTGATGCGGGTACGCATGGCTTCAACGCCCAGACCCCAATGTGGGAAAAATATCAGCGTATGCTGAATGTTTGGCACTCTTGCCCGCGTCAGTATCACCTGAGCGCGAATGAAATTAACCAAATCATTAATGCCTGAGGGGGCGAGCGTGCAGTGCAAAGGTTTTCTGTTTGATCTGGATGGAACGCTGGTCGATTCCTTACCCGCAGTAGAGCGTGCGTGGTGCAACTGGGCCGATCGCTTCGGCCTCGATCACGCCGAGGTACTCGGCTTTATTCATGGTAAGCAGGCCATTACCTCCCTGCGACACTTTATGGTGGGCAAATCTGAGGCAGAGATCGCCGCGGAGTTTACCCGTCTGGAGCAGATCGAAGCGACGGAAACCGCCGGGATCACCGCGCTGCCGGGGGCTGTTGATTTACTCAACCATCTCAATAAAGCGGGTATTCCATGGGCGATTGTGACCTCCGGCTCCATGCCGGTCGCACGGGCGCGCCATCGTGTTGCTGGGCTTCCTGCTCCTGAAGTGTTTGTCACCGCCGAGCGGGTAAAGAGAGGGAAACCAGAACCAGACGCGTATCTGTTAGGCGCTCAGCTTCTGGGCCTGGCACCGCAGGAATGTGCAGTGGTGGAAGATGCCCCCGCAGGGGTGCTCTCAGGACTGGCGGCTGGGTGCCATGTCATCGCGGTTAACGCGCCAGCGGATACGCCGCGTCTGGACGAAGTTGATTTTTCGCTGACCAGTCTGGAACATATTTCTGTGACCAAACAACCCAACGGAAATGTGGTCGTTATAAGAAATACCTGATCATGATTTAGCCCCAGATTGTTGGGGCTTTTTTATGGCAGAATCAGTCCATCCCTCTCATTTAACAAGGATATGTTGTGAACGGTGAATTGATATGGGTTCTCTCATTGCTGGCGATTGCCGTCGTCTTGTTTGCAACTGGCAGAGTGCGTATGGACGCGGTCGCTTTGCTGGTCATTATTGCCTTTGTTCTGAGCGGAACATTGAGCATCACAGAGGCTTTTTCCGGGTTCAGCGATCCTAACGTTATTTTGATAGCGGCTTTATTCATTATCGGCGACGGCCTGGTGCGTACCGGCGTGGCGACGGTGATGGGTGCCTGGCTGGTGAAGGTCGCCGGCAGCAGTGAAGTCAAAATGCTGGTGTTGCTGATGATAACCGTAGCCGGACTCGGTGCCTTCATGAGTTCGACCGGTGTGGTCGCCATCTTTATTCCGGTTGTCTTAAGCGTTTCCATGCGCATGCAAATCTCCCCCTCACGCCTGATGATGCCATTGAGCTTTGCCGGATTGATAAGCGGCATGATGACGCTGGTGGCAACGCCGCCGAACCTGGTCGTCAACAGTGAATTGTTACGTGAAGGACTTAACGGTTTTAGCTTTTTTAGCGTAACCCCACTGGGGCTGGTGGTGTTGGTACTCGGCATAATTTATATGCTGGTGATGCGTTTTATGCTGAAAGGCGAAGACTCCGGGCAGCCGGGAGACGGCTGGAAGCGCCGGACCTTTCGCGACCTGATTAAAGAATATCGCCTGACAGGACGTGCTCGTCGCCTGGCGATTCGCCCGGGTTCTCCCATGATTGGCCAACGTCTGGATGACCTGAAATTGCGTGAGCGCTACGGGGCAAACGTGATTGGTGTTGAACGCTGGCGGCGTTTTCGCCGCGTGATTGTTGATGTTAACGGGGTTTCTGAGTTCCGTGCCCGTGACGTATTGCTGATCGATATGTCAGCGGCCGACGTTGACCTGCGTGAATTTTGCAGCGAGCAACTGTTGGAGCCAATGGTGCTGCGCGGCGAATACTTCTCTGAGCAGGCGCTTGATGTGGGTATGGCCGAGATTTCATTGATCCCTGAATCGGAATTGATCGGCAAAACGGTACGGGAAATCGCCTTTCGCACACGTTATGGTCTGAATGTCGTCGGACTGAAGCGTGATGGTGCGGCGCTGGACGGGGCGGTCGTCAATGAGCCGCTGCTGATGGGCGATATTATTCTGGTGGTGGGTAACTGGAAACTCATCACTTTGTTGGGGCAAAAAGGGCGCGATTTCGTGGTGCTGAATATGCCCGTGGAAGTTAGTGAAGCCTCCCCGGCGCACAGCCAGGCGCCGCATGCGATTTTCTGTCTGGTGCTGATGGTCGCGTTAATGCTCACCGATGAAATTCCTAATACGGTTGCCGCGATTATCGCCTGTTTGCTGATGGGAAAATTCCGTTGCATTGATGCCGAAAGCGCCTATAAAGCCATTCACTGGCCAAGTATTATTTTGATTGTCGGAATGATGCCCTTTGCGCTGGCATTACAGAAAACGGGCGGTGTTGATCTGGTGGTTAAAGGGTTAATGGACGTTGGTGGAGGGTACGGCCCGTATATGATGCTGGGCTGCCTGTTCGTGCTGTGCGCGACCATTGGGTTATTTATCTCTAACACTGCGACGGCGGTACTGATGGCGCCGATTGCGCTGGCGGCAGCAAAGTCTATGGGCGTTTCGCCGTATCCTTTTGCGATGGTGATTGCGATGGCGGCTTCCGCAGCCTTTATGACGCCAGTTTCTTCACCGGTAAACACACTGGTGCTCGGGCCGGGTAACTACAGCTTTAGCGATTTCGTAAAAATTGGCGTGCCGTTTACCATCATTGTGATGGTGGTATGCGTGGTGATGATCCCGATGCTGTTTCCGTTTTGATTTTTATGTGCCGGATGGCGGCTAACGCCTTATCCGGCCTACAAAGGTAACGTTGTCGCAAACTTACAATGGAGAATCCTGACTGATTTCATCTAATGAGAGGTGAAAACTCGGGACGAACACGTCCATAAAGTAGTCCATCTCTTCGCTTCGTCGTGACTCCAGCGTTTTTTCCAGACGTGTTTTCGCCAGCAGAAATTCGTTGTTACCGGCGGAGAGTTCTTCCAGGCACTTCAGATACGCGCACAGGGCATCGGCCTGTTTAACAATCGACCTCTCTTCTTCGCTTAAGGCATGTTCATCAATGAGTGGCGCAAAAATATCGCGCAGCTCATCAGGAACCATATCGACCAGTTTTTGTTGGGCAATTTTCTCTATCGCTTTATATTCCTGAGCAATCTGCGAGTTAAAATATTTCACTGGGGTAGGGAGATCGCCGGTTAACACCTCTGACGCATCGTGATACATCGCCAGCAGGGCAATACGCTCAGCATTAACCTGACCACCAAATTTACGGTTTTTAATTGCGGCCAGCGCATGGGCAACCATGGCAACCTGCAGACTGTGTTCGGACACGTTTTCGGTGCGCACGTTGCGCATCAGCGGCCAGCGGTTAATGAGTTTCAGACGGGAGAGGTGGGCAAAAAAGTGGCTCTGCTTCATAACGACCCTTACTCAGTGACTTCAGTAACGGTATTTTGCGCAGAGAGTGCTACCGGATGCAAACCCGGCAGCACTTTGCGTGGTTACAGCTGGCGATACCCTGACAGGAAACGCTCAAATTTACTCAGCGACATTTCGATATCGTCAATACGCGGTAGCGTGACGATGCGGAAATGATCCGGCCACGGCCAGTTGAATGCCGTCCCCTGGACCAGCAGTACTTTTTCCTGCAACAGGAAGTCGAGTACCATCTTCTGGTCATCATGAATATTGAAGCGTTTAGCATCAATTTTCGGGAACATATACAGCGCACCGCGCGGTTTTACGCAAGAGACGCCGGGGATGTCATTAAGCAGTTCCCAGGCGCGGTTACGTTGCTCATACAGACGTCCGCCAGGCATGATGAATTCGCTGATGCTCTGATATCCACCCAGTGCGGTTTGAATGGCATGTTGTGCCGGAACGTTGGCACACAGGCGCATAGAAGCCAGCATCTCAAGGCCTTCGATATACCCTTTGGCATGTTTCTTCGGTCCGTTCAGTACCATCCAGCCCTGGCGGAAACCGGCAACACGATAGGTTTTTGACAGGCCGTTAAAGGTAATAGTCAGCAGGTCAGGGGCCATTGCCGCAATCGAGTGGTGCTCGGCGTCATCGTAAAGAATTTTGTCGTAAATCTCGTCCGCAAAGATGATGAGATTGTTTTGGCGGGCAATCTCAACAATCTCCATCAGCAGCTCTTTAGAATACACCGCGCCAGTAGGGTTGTTTGGGTTGATGATGACGATCCCACGGGTACGCGGCGTAATTTTGGCGCGGATATCATCCAGGTCCGGGAACCAGTCTGACGATTCGTCACACAGGTAGTGCACGGCATTACCACCAGAGAGCGAAACCGCCGCCGTCCACAGTGGATAATCAGGTGCAGGAACCAGCATTTCGTCCCCACTGTTTAGCAATGCCTGCATGGCCTGCACAATCAATTCAGATACGCCGTTACCGATATAGATATCTTCCACGGTTACGTCGCGCATCCCACGGGCCTGGTAATGCTGCATGATTGCTTTGCGGGCTGAATAAAGGCCTTTGGAATCGCAATATCCTTGCGCAGTTGGCAAATTGCGGATCACATCCACCAAAATTTCATCTGGCGCTTCAAACCCGAAAGGCGCAGGGTTGCCGATGTTCAGTTTCAGAACTTTGTTGCCTTCTTCTTCCAGGCGCTTTGCTTCCTTCAGAACCGGGCCGCGAATGTCATAACAGACGTTTTCTAATTTGCTGGATTTTTCAATGGGGGACATGAACGTTGACCTTTTTAGCTGTGAATGCCACTCCCTGCCGTGGAAGTCAGCCCAGCACAATGTACTCCCACGACGGTGAGTTTTGAAGGGTCTTTAGTAGAAGATTTTGGAAAGCAGGAGGGTTATAATTCACTGTTAATAACTAAATAATATGATTTTTGTAGAGTAATAATCTGGGTTGTTGTGTTTTTTGTGGTTTATATTTTGCTTTGTTAGTGTGGGTATGGTGATTTGTCTGGCCTAAAAAAGTTAGGCCTGTAAAGAAAAAGGTAGCCGAGATCTCAGCTGAATGGCGTATTTCGAAAATACTGAGGTTTTGCCTGCGAAATCTGTTATCGGTCTGATCCCTGCGTGATGCGGTGTGAATCCATTGTTAAGTATAATTAATGAATTGAGAGATTCTTAATTAATTATTATTTATTATTTAAACGACATCAAATTGAGTGGGCTAATAATACGAAAACCGTTGCACTGACATAACACCAATTTGCCCGGAATTATTCGCGATAACACTTATAAATATAGTGGTTTTAGGTTAAGATAACTCCTATGAAATGGTGTGTAGTACGAATTTTACGATAATTCAAATGTTTGTTGGTTGTTCCTAACATACTGAAAAGTTAGTTTTTAATGTGTAAATTATTGTTCGTTAACTATTTTTTAAATTTACAAAATTTACATGTTTTCCATTAGTCAGAATCATCCAGCAGCTAAAAATACGGCTCTTTCTCGTTGCTATATTCCGATGGATATCACGGGTATTAAAATAGCTCAGAAAGAGAATTGTTTCGTTTGTTAAACCAAATACATCCTTATTTTCACTTGGTTACACTAAGCGAAACTGAAGGGAGGCACATTACAAATGGAGTTGTTTGATTCTGAATGCACAGCATTAACCCGGTATGACCCGCGAGTAAGTGAAAAACTATGATAAATGCAAATCGTCCGATAATTAACCTCGACCTCGATCTGCTGAGAACCTTTGTTGCTGTTGCCGACCTGAATACCTTCGCGGCTGCGGCAGCTGCGGTATGTCGAACTCAGTCTGCGGTAAGTCAGCAAATGCAGCGCCTTGAACAACTTGTGGGGAAAGAGTTGTTCGCGCGCCATGGACGCAACAAACTGCTGACCGAACATGGTATCCAGCTGTTGGGTTACGCCAGGAAAATACTGCGATTTAATGATGAGGCATGCTCATCATTGATGTTTAACAATCTTCAGGGGGTGTTAACTATCGGTGCTTCTGATGAATCCGCGGACACCATACTCCCATTTCTGCTGAACCGCATTAGTTCGGTTTATCCGAAACTTGCGCTTGATGTAAGAGTGAAACGCAATGCCTATATGGTGGAGATGCTTAAATCGCAAGAAGTAGATTTAGTGGTCACCACGAATCGCCCTGGCGATTTTGAATGCCTGAATTTGCGGACTTCACCGACGCACTGGTATTGCGCAGCCGAATATATCCTGCAAAAAGGTGAGCCGGTGCCTTTAGTTCTGCTGGACGATCCCAGCCCGTTTCGCGATATCGTGCTGGCGACGTTAAATGCCGCACAGATCCCGTGGCGTCTGGCCTATGTCGCTTCAACATTGCCTGCGGTCCGCGCGGCGGTAAAAGCAGGGCTTGGCGTTACTGCGCGTCCTGTAGAAATGATGAGCCCGGATTTACGCGTACTGGGTGCGGCGGACGGATTGCCACCTCTGCCTGATACCGAGTATCTGTTGTGCAGCGATCCGGCCACGCAAAATGAATTAGCTCAGGTTATCTTTAAGTCGATGCAGACCTATCAAAATCCTTGGCAATACAATCAGTTTACCCCTGAAGGGGGAGATGATTCGCTGATTGTTGAAGGCGACTTTGAGTAAAGCGTCACAAAAAAACGTTTTAAAATGTAAGTGTAAAAAAGAGCCACTGATGATGAAAAAACATCCAGCGGCTCTTTTTTTATGCAAATATTACTGCTTTCTGTTCATTCATATACTAAAACTTAACAAAATCAGCAGGTAAAAAAACTGACTGACAATAGGATGAAAAATAATCAGCTGAGTTGTTAAATGTTTCCATGTTAAAAAACTAGAGAAATTGTTGCTGTTTTTTATGGTGAATTAACAAAAGCGTGTCACAGATCAAGAAAATACTCCCATTTAGGGGGAGGCATCTGGGTGAATTCCTGTCAAAATAGACGTGTATTATCTTTTTTACTTCACTACGGACACGATTCAACAACATTAAAAATGACCGATGATGCAATCGAAATAGGTCTAAAGAGCACTTTATGTTAATGAGGTTGGAACAGTGTAAAATAATGTGAGGAAACTTTTGTTAAAGTTGACAAAAGGTTATAGAAAGGAGTAAAAAACCCCATCAATTAGCTGTATAAAATGATTTTTCACAGTGATTGTAAGGTTTTTTTTATTCCTCCCCATGAATCGATGTGGCGCTCATCTGCCGAAAAGAGCAGAGAATTTGGCGCTACTTTTGATGAGTAAGCAATGAGTATGTCAACATCCACTGAAATCATCGCTCATCACTGGGCATTCGCTATCTTTCTTATCGTTGCCATTGGCCTGTGCTGCCTGATGCTCGTCGGCGGCTGGTTTTTAGGGGGTCGCGCACGCGCGAGATCTAAAAACGTGCCGTTTGAATCAGGTATCGACTCGGTCGGCACCGCCCGCCTGCGCCTGTCTGCCAAGTTTTATCTGGTAGCCATGTTCTTCGTTATCTTCGACGTTGAAGCGCTGTATCTGTTCGCATGGTCAACTTCTATCCGTGAAAGCGGCTGGATTGGCTTTGTGGAAGCTGCAATTTTTATTTTTGTGTTACTGGCAGGTCTGGTTTATCTGGTGCGTATTGGCGCGCTGGACTGGACGCCCGCGCGTTCACGCCGCGAGCGTATGAACCCGGAAACGAACAGTATCGCTAATCGTCAACGCTAACCGCGAGGCATTAAGATGGATTATACGCTCACCCGCATAGATCCTAACGGTGAGAACGACCGTTACCCCCTGCAAAAACAGGAGATCGTAACCGACCCCCTGGAACAAGAAGTTAACAAAAACGTGTTCATGGGCAAACTGCATGACATGGTTAACTGGGGCCGTAAAAACTCAATTTGGCCATATAACTTTGGCCTTTCCTGCTGCTACGTTGAGATGGTGACCTCGTTTACCGCCGTGCACGATGTGGCCCGTTTTGGTGCGGAAGTACTGCGTGCATCGCCGCGTCAGGCTGACCTGATGGTCGTAGCCGGAACCTGCTTTACCAAAATGGCGCCAGTTATTCAGCGCCTCTACGATCAGATGCTGGAACCGAAATGGGTTATTTCCATGGGCGCATGCGCCAACTCCGGCGGTATGTACGACATCTATTCTGTGGTGCAGGGCGTTGATAAATTTATTCCGGTCGATGTGTACATCCCGGGATGTCCGCCGCGCCCAGAAGCGTATATGCAGGCTCTGATGCTGCTGCAAGATTCCATTGGCAAAGAACGCCGTCCGCTCTCCTGGGTGGTTGGCGATCAGGGCGTTTATCGCGCCAATATGCAGTCAGAACGCGAGCGTAAACGCGGCGAACGTATTGCTGTAACGAATCTTCGTACACCAGACGAGATTTAATTTGCGCCTGTCGGCAGCAGCACTTCCTTCGCTTATCACTACATAAATAGCGCGAAGCACTGCCGACCACCACGGACCATTTGCAATGGTGAACAATATGACCGACTTAACCGCGCAAGACGCTGTATGGCAAACACGGGATCACCTTGATGACCCGGTCATTGGCGAACTGCGCAACCGTTTTGGGCCGGATGCCTTTACCGTTCAGGCGACTCGCACCGGGGTACCCGTTGTTTGGGTCAAGCGTGAACAATTACTGGAAGTTGGCGATTTCTTAAAGAGACTGCCGAAACCTTACGTCATGCTGTTTGACTTACACGGCATGGACGAACGTCTGCGTACGCACCGCGAAGGGTTACCTGCCGCGGATTTTTCCGTTTTCTATCACCTGATTTCCATTGAACGCAATCGCGATATCATGCTCAAGGTGGCTTTGTCTGAAAACGATCTGCGCGTACCGACTTTCACCAAACTGTTCCCGAACGCCAACTGGTATGAGCGTGAAACCTGGGAAATGTTTGGCATCGATATCGAAGGTCACCCGCACCTGACGCGTCTGCTGATGCCGCATACCTGGGAAGGTCATCCGCTGCGTAAAGACTACCCGGCGCGTGCGACCGAATTCGATCCGTTTGAGCTGACTAAAGCCAAACAGGATCTGGAAATGGAAGCGCTGACCTTCAAACCAGAAGATTGGGGTATGAAGCGTAGTACCGAAAACGAGGACTTCATGTTCCTCAACCTCGGTCCTAACCACCCGTCTTCTCACGGCGCTTTCCGTATTGTGCTGCAGCTTGATGGCGAAGAAATCGTCGACTGCGTACCTGACATCGGCTACCACCACCGTGGCGCTGAAAAGATGGGTGAACGTCAGTCCTGGCACAGCTACATTCCGTACACCGACCGTATTGAGTACCTCGGCGGCTGCGTAAACGAAATGCCTTACGTACTGGCCGTTGAGAAGCTGGCTGGTATCACCACGCCGGATCGCGTCAACGTGATTCGCGTGATGTTGTCCGAACTGTTCCGTATCAACAGCCACCTGCTGTACATCTCCACGTTCATTCAGGACGTCGGCGCGATGACCCCGGTATTCTTCGCCTTTACCGACCGTCAGAAAATCTATGACGTGGTGGAAGCGATTACCGGTTTCCGTATGCACCCGGCCTGGTTCCGTATCGGCGGTGTGGCACACGATCTGCCGCGCGGTTGGGACAAGCTGCTGCGTGACTTCCTCGACTGGATGCCAAAACGTCTGGATTCTTACGAGAAAGCCGCACTGCGTAACACCATTCTGAAAGGCCGTTCGCAGGGCGTTGCCGCTTACGGTAAGAAAGAAGCGCTGGACTGGGGTTGTACCGGTGCTGCGCTGCGCGCGACCGGTATTGATTTCGACGTGCGTAAAGCGCGTCCGTACTCTGGCTACGAAAACTTTGACTTTGAAGTCCCGGTTGGCGGCGGTGTGTCCGACTGCTATACCCGCGTGATGCTGAAAGTTGAAGAGCTGCGCCAGAGTCTGCGCATCCTTGAGCAGTGCCTCAATAACATGCCGGAAGGCCCGTTCAAAGCGGATCACCCGCTGACGACGCCGCCGCCGAAAGAGCGCACGCTGCAACATATCGAAACCCTTATCACCCACTTCCTGCAGGTTTCGTGGGGCCCGGTTATGCCGGCGAACGAGTCCTTCCAGATGGTGGAAGCGACCAAGGGTATCAACAGTTACTACCTGACCAGCGATGGCAGCACCATGAGTTACCGTACCCGTATCCGTACCCCGAGCTATGCGCATCTGCAGCAGATCCCGGTAGCGGTACGTGGCAGCCTGGTGTCCGACTTAATCGTCCATCTGGGTAGTATCGATTTTGTTATGTCAGATGTGGACCGCTAATTATGCACGAGAATCAACAACCACAAACCGAGGCTTTTGAGCTGAGTGCGGCTGAGCGTGAAGCGATTGAGCACGAAAAGCACCACTACGAAGACCCGCGTGCGGCGTCCATTGAAGCGCTGAAAATCGTTCAGAAACAGCGTGGCTGGGTGCCGGATGGGGCGATCTATGCGATCGCTGATGTGCTGGGTATTCCGGCAAGCGACGTAGAAGGTGTTGCCACGTTCTACAGCCAGATCTTCCGCCAGCCGGTAGGTCGCCACGTGATTCGCTATTGCGACAGCGTGGTGTGCCATATCAACGGCTACCAGGGGATCCAGGCCGCGCTTGAGAAAAAACTCAACATCAAGCCGGGGCAGACGACCTTTGATGGTCGCTTTACGTTGCTGCCGACCTGTTGCCTGGGGAACTGCGATAAAGGGCCAAATATGATGATCGATGAGGATACTCACGCTCACCTGACCCCGGAAGGCATTCCCGAACTGCTGGAGCGGTATAAATGAAAGACATTATCCGTACTCCCGAAACCCATCCGCTGACCTGGCGTCTGCGTGATGACAAACAGCCGGTCTGGCTGGACGAATACCGTAGCAAGAACGGCTACGAAGGTGCGCGTAAGGCCCTGACCGGGCTGTCACCGGACGAAATCGTTAATCAGGTAAAAGACGCTGGCCTGAAAGGGCGCGGCGGTGCGGGCTTTTCCACCGGTCTGAAGTGGAGCCTGATGCCGAAAGACGAATCCATGAACATCCGTTACCTGCTGTGTAACGCCGATGAAATGGAGCCGGGCACCTATAAAGACCGTCTGCTGATGGAACAGCTGCCGCACCTGCTGGTGGAAGGCATGCTGATTTCCGCGTTTGCGCTGAAAGCGTACCGTGGTTACATCTTCCTGCGCGGTGAATATATCGAAGCCGCCGTGCATCTGCGTCGCGCGATCGCCGAAGCGACCGAAGCCGGTCTGCTTGGCAAAAACATCATGGGCACCGGTTTCGACTTCGAACTGTTTGTCCACACCGGGGCAGGGCGTTACATCTGCGGTGAAGAAACCGCGCTGATCAACTCCCTCGAAGGTCGCCGTGCTAACCCGCGTTCCAAGCCGCCGTTCCCGGCAAGCTCTGGCGCATGGGGCAAACCGACCTGCGTAAACAACGTCGAAACCCTGTGTAACGTACCGGCTATCCTCGCGAACGGCGTGGAGTGGTACCAGAACATTTCGAAGAGCAAAGACGCGGGCACCAAGCTGATGGGCTTCTCTGGTCGCGTGAAGAATCCTGGCCTGTGGGAACTGCCTTTCGGTACTACCGCGCGTGAGATCCTCGAAGATTACGCGGGTGGCATGCGCGATGGACTGAAGTTCAAAGCCTGGCAGCCTGGCGGCGCAGGGACTGACTTCCTGACCGAAGCACACCTCGATCTGCCGATGGAATTCGAAAGCATTGGTAAAGCAGGTAGCCGTCTGGGCACCGCGCTGGCCATGGCTGTCGATCACGAGATTGGCATGGTTCCTTTGGTGCGTAACCTCGAAGAGTTCTTTGCCCGCGAGTCTTGCGGCTGGTGTACGCCGTGCCGTGACGGTCTGCCGTGGAGTGTGAAAATTCTGCGCGCGCTGGAGCGTGGCGAAGGCCAGCCAGGGGATATCGAGACACTTGAGCAACTGTGTCGTTTCCTCGGCCCGGGTAAAACCTTCTGTGCACACGCACCGGGCGCAGTGGAACCGCTGCAGAGCGCCATTAAATATTTCCGCGAAGAATTCGAAGCTGGCATCAAGCAGTCCTTCAGCAATACCCATCAGATTGGTGGTATTCAGCCGAACCTGTTGAAAGAGCGCTGGTGATTACAGGGTTAGCCCTGTGTCGCGATAAGAAATTCGATTAACGCTCGGTTACGACCGAGCCAACTGGAAGCATGCTGACTATGGCTACGATTCATGTAGACGGCAAAGAATATGAGGTCAACGGAGCGGACAACCTGCTGGAAGCTTGTCTGTCTCTCGGCCTTGATATTCCGTACTTTTGCTGGCACCCGGCGCTGGGAAGCGTCGGTGCTTGCCGCCAGTGTGCGGTGAAGCAATATCAAAACGCGGAAGACACGCGTGGTCGCCTGGTGATGTCTTGTATGACACCGGCCACCGAAGGCACCTTTATTTCTATTGATGACGAAGAAGCGAAACAGTTCCGCGAAAGCGTCGTGGAGTGGTTGATGACTAACCACCCGCACGACTGTCCGGTCTGTGAAGAGGGCGGCAACTGCCACCTGCAGGATATGACCGTCATGACCGGTCACAGCTTCCGTCGCTACCGCTTCACGAAGCGTACTCACCGTAACCAGGACCTGGGGCCGTTCATCTCTCACGAAATGAACCGCTGCATCGCCTGCTATCGCTGCGTACGTTACTACAAAGATTACGCCGATGGCGCGGATCTGGGCGTCTATGGCGCACATGACAACGTCTACTTCGGTCGCCCGGAAGACGGTACGCTCGAAAGCGAGTTCTCTGGTAACCTGGTAGAAATTTGCCCGACCGGCGTCTTCACTGATAAAACGCACTCCGAGCGTTATAACCGTAAATGGGACATGCAGTTTGCGCCGAGCATCTGCCAGCAGTGTTCCATCGGCTGTAACACCAGCCCGGGTGAACGCTACGGTGAACTGCGTCGTATCGAAAACCGTTATAACGGTACCGTTAACCACTACTTCCTCTGCGACCGTGGTCGTTTTGGCTATGGTTACGTGAACCTGAAAGACCGTCCACGTCAGCCGGTACAGCGTCGTGGCGATGACCTGATCACGCTGAACGCCGAGCAGGCGATGCAGGGCGCGGCAGATATTCTGCGTCAGTCGAAGAAAGTAATTGGTATCGGCTCCCCGCGCGCCAGCGTTGAAAGTAACTTCGCGCTGCGTGAACTGGTGGGTGCGGAAAACTTCTATACCGGTATCGCCCAGGGCGAGCAGGAACGTCTGCAACTGGCACTGAGCGTGCTGCGTGACGGCGGGATTCATACTCCGGCACTGCGCGAAATCGAATCTTATGATGCGGTTCTGGTGCTGGGCGAAGATGTCACCCAGACCGGCGCACGCGTTGCGCTGGCAGTGCGTCAGGCGGTGAAAGGTAAAGCGCGTGAAATGGCGGCGGCACAGAAAGTGGCTGACTGGCAGATCGCAGCAATCCTTAACATCGGCCAGCGTGCTAAGCACCCGCTGTTCGTTACCAACGTCGATAACACCCGTCTGGATGACATCGCCGCATGGACCTATCGTGCACCGGTTGAAGATCAGGCGCGTTTAGGTTTCGCTATCGCTCATGCGCTGGATAACAACGCTCCGGCGGTTGACGGTATCGACCGTGACCTGCAGAACAAAATTGACGTTATCGTTCAGGCACTGGCCGGGGCGAAGAAACCACTGATTATTTCCGGCACCAACGCTGGTAGCGCCGAAGTGATTCAGGCGGCTGCCAACGTGGCGAAGGCGCTGAAAGGCCGTGGCGCAGACGTTGGCATCACCATGATTGCTCGCTCTGTTAACAGCATGGGCCTGGGTATGATTGGCGGTGGTTCCCTTGACGATGCGCTGACCGAGCTGGAAACAGGTCGTGCTGACGCCGTTGTGGTGCTGGAGAATGACCTGCATCGCCATGCTTCAGCAACGCGTGTGAACGCTGCGCTGGCGAAAGCACCTCTGGTACTGGTCATTGACCATCAGCGTACGGCAATTATGGAAAACGCTCATCTGGTGCTTTCCGCCGCAAGCTTCGCCGAAAGCGATGGTACGGTGATTAACAACGAAGGCCGCGCCCAGCGTTTCTTCCAGGTTTATGATCCGTCCTACTACGACAGCAACACTATCATGCTGGAAAGCTGGCGCTGGCTGCACTCGCTGCACAGCACCGTGCAGAGCCGCGAAGTGGACTGGACGCAGCTCGACCACGTTATCGACGCGGTCGTTGAGAAGTTGCCGCAGCTGGCGGGTATCAAAGATGCCGCGCCGGACGCAACCTTCCGTATCCGTGGACAGAAACTGGCTCGTGAACCGCACCGCTACAGTGGTCGTACCGCAATGCGCGCCAACATCAGCGTACACGAACCGCGCCAGCCGCAGGACAAAGACACCATGTTCGCCTTCTCTATGGAAGGGAACAACCAACCGTCTGCGCCGCGTTCACAAATTCCGTTTGCCTGGGCTCCAGGCTGGAACTCCCCACAGGCGTGGAACAAGTTCCAGGATGAAGTGGGCGGTAAACTGCGTCATGGCGATCCGGGCGTGCGCCTGATCGAAGCTTCTGCGGATGGTATGGATTACTTCACCACCGTTCCGGCGAGCTTCCAGGCTCAGGATGGTCAGTGGCGTATCGCGCCGTACTACCATTTGTTTGGCAGTGACGAAATGTCCCAGCGTGCGCCGGTCTTCCAGACCCGTATGCCGCAGCCGTACATCAAACTCAACCCGGCTGATGCCGCGAAGTTGGGTGTTAATGCCGGTACGCGCGTTTCTTTCAGCTACGATGGCAACACGGTTACATTGCCGGTTGAAATAGCCGAAGGATTAACGGCAGGGCAGGTTGGTTTGCCGATGGGTATGCCTGGCATCGCGCCGGTTTTGGCTGGTGCGCGTCTTGAGGATCTGCAGGAGGCACAACAATGAGTTGGATTACACCCGATCTGATTGAGATCCTGCTGAGCATTCTCAAAGCGGTCGTGATCCTGCTGGTGGTGGTCACCTGCGGGGCATTCATGAGTTTTGGCGAACGTCGTCTGCTGGGTCTGTTCCAGAACCGTTACGGACCGAACCGTGTTGGCTGGGGCGGTTCGCTCCAGCTGGTTGCGGACATGATCAAGATGTTCTTTAAAGAAGACTGGATCCCGAAATTCTCGGATCGCGTCATCTTTACCCTGGCACCGATGATCGCCTTCACCTCGCTGTTGCTGGCTTTCGCCATCGTGCCGGTGAGTCCGAACTGGGTGGTTGCTGACCTGAACATCGGGATCCTGTTCTTCCTGATGATGGCGGGCCTCGCGGTATACGCGGTACTGTTCGCCGGCTGGTCCAGTAACAACAAATACTCTTTGCTCGGTGCGATGCGTGCGTCTGCGCAGACGCTGAGCTATGAAGTGTTCCTCGGACTTTCCCTGATGGGCGTGGTGGCGCAGGCCGGTTCATTTAACATGACCGACATCGTCAACAACCAGGCTGATATCTGGAACGTTATTCCGCAGTTCTTTGGTTTTGTCACCTTTGCCATCGCGGGCGTGGCGGTGTGCCACCGTCACCCGTTTGACCAGCCAGAAGCCGAGCAGGAACTGGCCGACGGTTACCACATTGAATATTCCGGTATGAAATTCGGTCTGTTCTTCGTGGGTGAGTACATCGGTATTGTCACCATTTCTGCACTAATGGTTACCCTGTTCTTCGGTGGCTGGCATGGCCCGTTCTTACCGCCATTCGTCTGGTTCGCGCTGAAAACCGCGTTCTTCATGATGATGTTCATTTTGATTCGTGCGTCGTTACCGCGTCCTCGTTATGACCAGGTAATGTCCTTCGGCTGGAAAGTCTGTCTGCCGCTGACGCTCGTCAACTTGCTGGTAACGGCGGCTGTCATTCTCTGGCAGGCGCAATAAGGGACACAAAGACCATGACCTTAAAAGAATTGTTCGTAGGTTTCGGCACCCAGGTACGCAGTATCTGGATGATCGGCCTGCATGCGTTCGCGAAACGCGAAACGCAGATGTATCCGGAAGAGCCGGTCTATCTACCGCCCCGTTTTCGTGGTCGTATCGTTCTGACTCGTGATCCAGACGGTGAAGAGCGCTGCGTTGCCTGTAACCTGTGTGCGGTAGCGTGTCCGGTAGGCTGTATCTCTCTGCAAAAAGCAGAGACCAAAGACGGTCGCTGGTATCCGGAGTTTTTCCGCATTAACTTCTCACGCTGCATTTTCTGCGGTCTGTGCGAAGAAGCCTGTCCGACAACGGCTATTCAGCTGACTCCAGATTTCGAGCTGGGTGAGTACAAGCGCCAGGACCTGGTTTACGAGAAAGAGGATCTGCTGATCTCCGGTCCGGGCAAATACCCGGAATATAACTTCTACCGGATGGCAGGTATGGCAATCGACGGCAAAGATAAGGGCGAAGCAGAGAACGAAGCTAAGCCTATCGACGTCAAGAGCCTGTTACCGTAAGGAGAGGGGCAATGGAGTTCGCTTTTTATATCTGTGGCCTGATAGCCATTCTCGCAACCTTGCGGGTGATCACCCACACCAATCCGGTACACGCGTTGCTGTACCTGATTATTTCGCTGCTGGCGATTTCTGGGGTGTTCTTCTCGTTAGGCGCTTACTTCGCTGGTGCACTGGAAATTATCGTCTACGCGGGCGCCATCATGGTGCTGTTCGTGTTCGTGGTGATGATGCTCAACCTTGGTGGTTCTGAAATTGAGCAGGAACGCCAGTGGCTGAAACCGCAGGTGTGGATTGGTCCGGCGATTCTGTCGGCTATCATGCTGGTGGTTATTGTTTACGCCATTCTGGGCGTTAACGATCAGGGCATCGACGGCACGCCAATTAGCGCGAAAGCGGTCGGTATTTCCCTGTTCGGACCGTATGTACTGGCGGTTGAACTGGCTTCGATGCTGCTGCTGGCGGGTCTGGTTGTTGCCTTCCACGTGGGGCGCGAAGAGCGTTCTGGTGAAGTGCTGAGCAATCGCACCGATGACCGCGCGAAAAGAAAAACGGAGGAGCACGCATGATCCCCTTACAACATGGACTGATCCTCGCTGCGATCTTATTCGTGCTGGGCTTAACCGGTCTGGTTATCCGCCGCAATCTGCTGTTTATGCTGATCGGGCTGGAAATCATGATTAACGCCTCCGCGCTGGCCTTTGTGGTCGCCGGAAGCTACTGGGGCCAGACCGATGGTCAGGTGATGTATATTCTCGCCATCAGCCTTGCGGCTGCCGAAGCGAGCATTGGGCTTGCGCTGTTGCTGCAACTTCATCGCCGTCGCCAGAACCTGAACATCGATTCAGTAAGTGAGATGCGTGGATGAACATGCTTGCCTTAACTATTATTCTGCCATTTATTGGCTTTGTATTACTGGCGTTTTCTCGTGGTCGTTGGTCAGAAAATCTGTCCGCTACCGTGGGTGTCGGTTCGATCGGCCTGGCCGCGCTGGTGACTGCGTTTGTTGGCGTTGATTTCTTTGCCAATGGTCAGCAGGCTTACAGCCAGCCGCTGTGGACGTGGATGTCAGTCGGTGACTTCAACATCGGTTTTAACCTGGTGCTGGACGGCCTGTCGCTGACCATGCTCTCCGTGGTGACCGGCGTTGGTTTCCTGATCCACATGTTCGCTTCCTGGTATATGCGCGGAGAAGAGGGCTATTCTCGTTTCTTCGCCTACACCAACCTGTTTATCGCCAGCATGGTGGTTCTGGTACTGGCGGATAACCTGCTGCTTATGTACCTCGGCTGGGAAGGCGTGGGCCTGTGCTCCTATCTGCTGATTGGTTTCTACTACACCGATCCGAAGAATGGCGCTGCGGCAATGAAAGCCTTCGTGGTAACCCGCGTTGGTGACGTATTCCTGGCGTTCGCGCTGTTCATCCTCTACAACGAGCTGGGCACGCTGAACTTCCGCGAAATGGTGGAACTGGCGCCTGCGCACTTTGCAGACGGTAACAACATGCTGATGTGGGCAACCCTGATGCTGCTGGGCGGTGCGGTCGGTAAATCTGCACAGCTGCCGTTGCAGACCTGGCTTGCTGATGCGATGGCCGGCCCGACGCCTGTCTCCGCGCTGATCCACGCCGCGACGATGGTTACCGCCGGTGTCTACCTGATAGCACGTACGCACGGCCTGTTCCTGATGACGCCTGAAATCCTGCACCTGGTGGGGATTATCGGTGCTATCACTCTGGTGCTGGCGGGTTTTGCTGCGCTGGTACAGACCGACATCAAACGCGTTCTTGCGTACTCCACCATGAGCCAGATTGGTTATATGTTCCTGGCTCTCGGCGTACAAGCGTGGGATGCGGCTATTTTCCACCTGATGACGCACGCCTTCTTTAAAGCGCTGCTGTTCCTGGCATCCGGCTCGGTTATCCTGGCTTGCCACCACGAACAGAACATCTTCAAGATGGGCGGGCTGCGTAAGTCAATTCCGCTGGTGTATCTCTGCTTCCTGATCGGTGGCGCGGCGCTGTCAGCTCTGCCGCTGATTACCGCTGGCTTCTTCAGTAAGGATGAGATTCTGGCCGGTGCAATGGCGAATGGTCATATTAATCTGATGGTTGCAGGTCTGGTTGGTGCGTTCATGACCTCTCTGTATACCTTCCGTATGATTTTCATCGTGTTCCACGGTAAAGAACAAATTCACGCTCACGCAGGGAAGGGGATTACCCATCATCTGCCGCTGATTGTGCTGATGATCCTGTCCACCTTCGTTGGCGCGCTGATTGTGCCGCCGCTGCAGGGTGTACTGCCTGCGACGACCGAGCTTGAGCATGGTCGCGTCATGACGCTGGAAATTACCTCCGGTATCGTAGCGATTGCGGGCATCCTGATCGCAGCATGGCTGTGGTTGGGTAAACGCACGCTGGTGACATCGATTGCGAACAGTGCGCCGGGCCGCCTGCTGGGTACCTGGTGGTATAACGCCTGGGGCTTCGACTGGCTGTACGACAAAGTGTTCGTCAAGCCATTCCTGGGTGTTGCCTGGTTGCTGAAACGCGATCCGCTCAACTCAATGATGAACATTCCGGCGATCCTTTCCCGCTTTGCAGGTAAAGGCCTGCTGTTAAGCGAGAACGGTTATCTGCGCTGGTATGTCGCATCAATGAGCATCGGCGCCGTCGTTGTGCTGGCACTGTTGATGGTAATGCGTTGAGTTTGTTGGCTGGATGAACGATTGCCGGATGGCGCTGCGCTTATCCGGCCTACAAACCCAAAAATAATTTTTAGAATTCGTTGAAAATCTGTTCCTGATGTACAGGCGTCATCGGCGAAGTCAGACCGGAGACCGCCAGCGCAGAGCAACCGGAGCGTACTGAAGTACGTGAGGATTGCGAGCACTGCCGGGATTTGGGCTGACGAGTGAGATAGCCTGAGCAGGAGTAAATATAAGGGACATACTTAGCTATGTTATTACCCTGGTTGATATTAATTCCCTTTATCGGTGGCTTCCTGTGCTGGCAGACCGAACGCTTTGGCGTGAAGGTGCCTCGCTGGATCGCGCTGATTACCATGGGATTGACGCTGGCGCTTGGCCTGCAACTGTGGTTGCAGGGCGGCTATTCACTGACGCAATCCGCTGGCATTCCGCAGTGGCAGTCTGAATTTGTTCTGCCGTGGATCCCACGTTTTGGCATCTCTATTCATCTGGCTATCGACGGTCTGTCGCTGCTGATGGTAGTGCTGACCGGTCTGCTCGGTGTTCTGGCGGTACTTTGCTCCTGGAATGAAATCGAAAAATACCAGGGCTTCTTCCATCTGAACCTGATGTGGATCTTAGGCGGCGTGATCGGCGTGTTCCTTGCCATCGACATGTTCCTGTTCTTCTTCTTCTGGGAAATGATGCTGGTGCCGATGTACTTCCTGATCGCGTTGTGGGGGCATAAAGCCTCTGACGGTAAAACGCGTATCACGGCGGCGACCAAGTTCTTCATTTATACCCAGGCGAGTGGTCTGGTGATGTTGATTGCCATCCTGGCGCTGGTGTTTGTGCACTATAAAGCGACCGGTGTGTGGACCTTCAACTATGAAGAGCTGCTGAATACCCCGATGTCCCACGGTGTGGAATATCTGCTGATGCTGGGCTTCTTTATCGCCTTCGCGGTGAAAATGCCGGTGGTTCCGCTGCACGGCTGGTTGCCGGATGCGCACTCCCAGGCACCGACCGCAGGTTCCGTTGACCTGGCGGGGATCTTGCTGAAAACCGCGGCTTACGGTCTGCTGCGCTTCTCCCTGCCGCTGTTCCCGAACGCGTCGGCGGAGTTTGCACCTATCGCAATGTGGCTGGGCGTAATCGGTATCTTCTACGGCGCGTGGATGGCCTTTAATCAGTACGATATCAAACGTCTGATCGCCTACACCTCCGTATCGCACATGGGCTTCGTACTGATTGCTATCTACACCGGCAGCCAGCTGGCGTACCAGGGTGCGGTTATTCAGATGATCGCGCACGGTCTGTCTGCAGCCGGTCTGTTCATCCTGTGTGGTCAGCTGTACGAACGTCTGCACACGCGTGATATGCGTATGATGGGCGGCCTGTGGGGCAAAATGAAATGGTTGCCTGCGCTGTCGATGTTCTTCGCAGTGTGTACGCTGGGTATGCCGGGTACAGGTAACTTCGTTGGCGAATTTATGATTCTGTTCGGCAGCTACCAGGTGGTTCCGGTCATTACCGTGATCTCGACTTTTGGTCTGGTATTTGCCTCTGTTTACTCGCTGGCGATGCTGCATCGCGCTTACTTCGGTAAAGCGAAGAGCCAGATTGCCAGTGTTGAACTGCCAGGGATGTCGCTGCGTGAGCTGTTTATCATCCTGTTGCTGGTTGTGCTTCTGGTACTGCTTGGCTTCTATCCGCAGCCGATTCTGGATACCTCGCATTCTGCGATGAGCAACATCCAGCAGTGGTTTGTTAATTCCGTTACTACTACAAGGCCGTAAATCGCCATGACAATAACTCCACAACACCTGATTGCGCTGCTACCGCTGCTGATCGTCGGCTTGACGGTGGTGGTTGTGATGCTCTCCATTGCGTGGCGACGCAATCACTTCCTCAATGCCACGCTGTCGGTCATTGGGCTTAACGCCGCGCTGGTTTCGCTCTGGTTTGTTGGCCAGGCGGGCGCCATGGACGTCACCCCGCTGATGCGGGTTGACGGTTTCGCCATGCTCTACACCGGGCTGGTGCTACTGGCGAGTCTTGCCACCTGTACCTTCGCTTACCCGTGGCTGGAAGGCTACGATGACAACCGGGAAGAGTTCTACCTGTTGGTGCTGATTGCCGCACTTGGCGGTATTCTGCTGGCTAACGCTAACCATTTGGCGGCGCTGTTCCTTGGTATTGAGCTGATCTCTCTGCCGCTGTTTGGTCTGGTTGGCTATGCGTTCCGTCAGAAACGTTCGCTGGAAGCCAGTATCAAATACACCATTCTGTCTGCCGCAGCGTCTTCCTTCCTGCTGTTCGGTATGGCGCTGGTGTACGCGCAGTCTGGAAATCTGTCGTTTGTTGCACTCGGTAAGAGCCTCGGCGACGGCATGCTGCACGAACCGCTGCTGCTGGCTGGCTTCGGTCTGATGATTGTTGGCCTCGGCTTTAAGCTCTCGCTGGTTCCGTTCCACCTGTGGACCCCAGACGTATACCAGGGTGCTCCTGCTCCGGTTTCCACCTTCCTGGCGACGGCGAGCAAAATCGCTATCTTCGGCGTGGTGATGCGTCTGTTCCTGTACGCCCCGGTAGGGGATAGCGAAGCGGTACGTATCGTACTGGGCGTAATTGCCTTTGCTTCCATCATCTTCGGTAACCTGATGGCGCTGAGCCAGACCAATATTAAACGTCTGCTCGGTTACTCTTCTATCTCTCACCTCGGTTACCTGCTGGTGGCGCTGATTGCTCTGCAGAGCGGCGAGATGTCGATGGAAGCGGTTGGCGTTTACCTGGCCGGTTACCTGTTCAGCAGCCTCGGCGCGTTCGGTGTGGTCAGCCTGATGTCCAGCCCGTACCGCGGCCCGGATGCGGACTCTCTGTTCTCCTACCGTGGTCTGTTCTGGCATCGTCCGATCCTCGCGGCAGTGATGACGGTGATGATGCTGTCTCTGGCAGGTATCCCGATGACGCTGGGCTTTATCGGTAAGTTCTACGTACTGGCCGTCGGTGTGCAGGCTAACCTGTGGTGGCTGGTTGCCGCTGTGGTGGTCGGTTCCGCGATTGGTTTGTACTACTACCTGCGCGTTGCCGTGAGCCTGTACCTGAGCGCACCGCAACAGCTGAACCGTGATGCGCCGTCTAACTGGCAGTACAGCGCGGGCGGTATCGTAGTGCTGATTTCTGCCCTGCTGGTTCTGGTGCTGGGTATTTACCCACAACCGCTGATCAGCATTGTGCAGTTAGCGACTCCGCTGATGTAAACGAAATGCAGAGACGAAAAAACCCGCCTTGGCGGGTTTTTTTATGCGTGAAATACGGTCAGTTTAATAGCTGACGGCTCACCAGCGGACCGCTGATGCCTTTCGCTGTGCGATCCATCACTTCCTGGATCACTGAAGAAAGCTCATTGACTTCGAATTTGGCCACGTAGCCATCCGCTTTTACTCGGCGAACGTGATCTTCGTTCGCGCTACCGGAAAGCGAAGAGTGGATAACGACCGGGATTTTCTTCAGACGTTCGTCTGTTTTTATCTTACGGGTAAGCGTAAAACCGTCCATCTCCGGCATTTCGAGATCGGTGAGCACCAGGGCGATCTTCTCACTGATTGGCTTGCCCTCCGCCAGCGCTTCTGCGGAAAGCTGCTGTATTTTTTCCCATGCATCCTGGCCTGTTACATGCATCAGATGCGGGATCTCCATGGCGTTAAGCCCTTTTTCCAGCATGGCGCGGGCCACTTTGGAATCATCAGCCACAATCGCCACCGCACCCGGCGTGATGTTGAATTTATTGGTTTTAAGATCGGTTGCGCGCAGGTCGTGGTTCGCCGGTACGATGTCGTACAGGATCTGCTCAACGTCGAGCACCAGCGCCAGGTTGTTAGTCTCTTTGTTGTCGTCCAGGCAAGCGATACTGGTGATATAGCGACCATTAACGGCTTTCTCGGCGGTATGCACCTGTTGCCAGTCCAGGCGCATAATGTTTTCCACTGACTCCACAGCAAACGCCTGGACGCTGCGGGCATATTCTGTGATCAACAGGATGTTGAGTCCGGTCTCTGGCTTACAGCCCGCGACGGCGGGCAGGTCAATCACCGGGATCACCTGATCGCGAATATTAACCATACCCAGTAACGGGGCCTTCATACCCGCCGGACGCGTAAAGGTCGGCATCGGCACGATTTCACGTAGCTTGAATACGTTGATGCCAAACAGCTCTGATTTCTGCTCCTCAACAGATTTGCCGAGGCGAAACAGCAGCAGTTCAAAACGGTTAGACAGGGTTAGGTTTGTCCTGTCATCAATATCTTTCTGGAAATTGTTCATCCTGTCCTCAGTGTGAAAGCCAGCCTTTCCACTGTTATCGGCACTGAGGCGGAAAAATAGAGCGTTAAACGCTGAAAATGGCGAAATCGTGAGCCAGTGCCGTGTCTGGAAATATTGTTTTGCACTCTGCGAGTAAGCGCTGGCAGCCTTTTTCATCGTAGCGTGAGCTAACGTGGGTCATTATCAGACGTCCCACTCCGGCATCCAGCGCCAGCTGTGCGGCTTGTCGGGTTGAGCTGTGCCCGCGACTGTTTGCTTTTTCCTCCATTGACGCCTCCAGCGTGGTTTCGTGTACCATGACATCTACACCTCGAGCCAGTTCAATGGCGGACGCGCAGGGTCCTGTGTCACCGAAAATAGCGACTGATTTTCCCCTGGTGGGCGGGGAAAGAAAATCGGCACCGTTAATCGCTCGACCATCCTCCAGCACGATGGTTTTTCCGGCTTTCAAATCCTGAAACCACGGGCCCGCTTTAACGTCTGCCGCCTTCAGGGCATTGGCGTCAAGCGCACCCGGTTTGTCGTGCTCTTGAATGCGAAAACCGTAGCATTCCAGCGGATGCGCCAGCGGGTACGCCGTTACTTTTCGCAGGCCGTCATCCACAATCTCACCCGCGGTAATTTCCACAATATCCAGCGGATAATCGGTCCAGGAGCCGCTCAGACGCAATGCGGTTTCGGTAAACTCTCGCAACCCTTTTGGCCCGTAGAGCGTCAGAGGCTGGACATTGCCGGCCATTGAGCGACTGCACAGTAGCCCCGGTAAACCAAACAGGTGATCGCCGTGCAGATGGCTGATAAAAATACGATCGAGTTTTCCTGGATTGAAAGGCGTGGTGAGCATCTGATGCTGCGTCCCTTCGCCGCAATCAAAAAGCCACAGCCCCGCCTGAGTCGGGTGTTGCAGATTCAGTAAAATTGCCGTTACATTGCGTGAGCGCGTGGGGACTCCCGCAGACGTGCCTAAAAATAGTAATTCCATCTTTGCGTTACACTTTTCGCCATCAATAAGGCAGGGTGTTCAGGTTATCACAACATAGGGGCAGACAATGATTCACTGGCAAGATCTCCACCATGCAAAGCTGAGTACCCAACAACTGTACGCACTACTTCAGCTACGATGCGCGGTGTTTGTAGTTGAGCAACAGTGTCCGTACCAGGATGTGGATGGCGATGACCTGGCCGGAGAGAATCGGCATATTCTGGGCTGGCATAACGATGAGCTGGTGGCGTATGCGAGGATTCTGAAAAGCGATGACGAGCTGGAGCCGGTAGTGATTGGTCGGGTGATTGTAAGCGAAGCGCTGCGTGGTGAAAAACTGGGGCAACAGCTAATGGCCCAGACGCTGGCATCCTGCGTGCAACACTGGCCACACAAGGCGTTGTATCTGGGCGCGCAGGCGCATCTGCAATCGTTCTATGCGCGCTTTGGCTTTGTTCCGGTGACGGATATCTATGACGAAGATGGTATTCCACACGTCGGAATGGCGCGGGAAGCACATCAGGCGTAAACAGGCGCAATCAGTCCAGGTTGTCTATAGTTAGCGGGTACGTCAATAGAAAGGGAGAATATAATGTCTTTTCATTCTTATGAATCACGTATCGATGATGATCTGGAATTATTAAGCGAAACGCTGGAAGAGGTGCTGCGTTCTTCTGGCGACCCAGCAGATCAAAAATACCTTGAGTTAAAAGCGCGGGCAGAGCGGGCGTTAGAAGAGGTGAGAAATCGCGTCAGCCATGCTTCTGATAGCTACTATTACCGTGCGAAAAAAGCCGTTTGTCGGGCGGATGACTATGTGCACGAAAAACCCTGGCGCGGAATCGGCGTTGGCGCCACAGTCGGTTTAGTGATGGGATTATTGTTAGCGCGGCGATAAATTCCGTTCTGTCATCGCATTTGTACGTACTCCCTAACTGGGGGTACTGCTTTTTCTGCTCAGTACCCCGTATAATGAGAGGTTTTTAACAGGGAGAGGTCCGCGTGCATTCAATCACTACTGCGCTGGAAAGTCTGATGCGTCATTTATCGCAGGAGATGCCAGCAGCACCTGGAATTCGTATTTACGATATACCTTTCCCACTGAATGATGCGTTTGACGCTTTAGGATGGCTGGCCAGTCAACCCGTCTGGCCCCAGTTTTACTGGCAGCAGCGTAACGGCGATGAAGAAGCCGCCGTATTAGGGGCCGTCGCCGCATTTTCCTCGCTGGAATCAGCCCAGCAATTTTTACATCAGCATGATAATCATCCCGACCTGCGCATCTGGGGCCTGAATGCCTTTGAGCCTCAGCGTGGCAATTTACTGCTGCCGCGGCTGGAGTGGCGACGTTGCGCCGGAGTGGCGAGCTTACGCTTACATCTCTATAGCGACGTGTCGCTACGTGAAGACGCTGCACAAGCGATCGCCTTCATCTCATCGCTTGCTCCCGTAAAACCGCTCCCTGCATTGCGTTTGAATTTGACGGGAGAACAGCACTGGCCGGAGAAAGCTGGCTGGATAGACCTGATAAAACTCGCTACTCAAACGATCGCAGGAGAAGACCTCGATAAGGTCGTGCTGGCGCGGGCGACCGATTTACAGTTTTCTCAGTCGGTTAATGCCGCTGCCGTGATGGCTTCCAGCCGTCGCTTAAATCTGAACTGCTACCATTTCTTTATGGCATTCTCCGCCGACACCGCTTTTCTTGGCTCTTCTCCTGAACGTCTGTATCGACGACGTGATACGGCGCTGCGCACCGAGGCGCTGGCCGGAACTGTGGCCAATCACCCTGAGGATCATCGGGCCTGGCAATTGGGCGACTGGCTAATGAAAGATGACAAAAACCAGCGCGAGAATATGCTGGTGGTCGAAGATATTTGCCAGCGGCTACAAGGCTGTACGCAAACTCTCGATGTGCTGCCACCGCAGGTGCTCAGGCTGCGTAAAGTGCAGCACCTGCGCCGTTGCATCTGGACGGAACTGAATCAGGCCGACGATACGCTTTGCCTGATGCAGCTCCAGCCAACGGCGGCCGTTGCCGGTATTCCGCGTGAGCTGGCGCGTGAGTTCATCCAACAAAATGAACCCTTTGAACGCGAGTGGTATGCCGGTTCAGCGGGTTATCTTTCTTTGCGCCAAAGCGAGTTTTGTGTGTCATTGCGTTCGGCGAAAATTAGCGCAAACGTGGTACGCCTGTATGCCGGGGCAGGGATTGTACGTGGCTCAGATCCTGAGCAGGAATGGCAAGAAATAGACAATAAAGCGGCAGGGTTACGTACTTTATTACAGATGGAAGGATAGTGATTTCGTGTATATTTCCGATTCATATCAAAAATCCATTTATTCGATTCTCTATACTGTGTCGCAATATTGATACCGGACAATCTCATGTCAGTAAGCGCATTTAACCGACGCTGGGCGGCGGTCATTCTGGAAGCTCTCACTCGCCACGGCGTCAGGCATGTCTGCATTGCCCCTGGCTCTCGTTCTACACCGTTGACGCTGGCGGCAGCGGAAAACCCCGCATTCATCCACCACACCCATTTTGACGAGCGCGGTCTTGGGCATCTGGCTTTAGGTCTGGCAAAAGTCAGCCGGCAGCCTGTCGCCGTGATTGTGACGTCCGGTACCGCGGTGGCGAATTTATATCCCGCGTTGATTGAAGCGGGCCTGACCGGTGAAAAACTGATTTTACTTACGGCAGACCGACCGCCAGAGCTTATCGACTGTGGCGCGAACCAGGCGATTCGTCAGGCCGGAATGTTTGCCTCGCATCCATCGCAAACGCTCTCTTTACCGCGTCCGACTCAGGACATTCCGGCAAGCTGGCTGGTGTCCACTATTGATAATGCGTTAGCTGCCCTGCATAGCGGGGCGGTTCATATCAATTGCCCGTTTGCGGAACCGCTGTATGGCGATATGGACGAAACGGGGATTGCCTGGCAGCAGCGCCTCGGCGACTGGTGGCAGGACGATAAACCCTGGCTGCGAGAAGCGCGTCGGCTGGAAAGCGACAAACAGCGCGACTGGTTTTTCTGGCGACAAAAACGCGGCGTAGTCATTGCCGGTCGCATGAGCGCGGAAGAAGGTAAGAAGGTTGCGCAGTGGGCGCAGACATTAGGCTGGCCGCTGATTGGCGATGTTCTGTCGCAAACCGGACAACCGCTGCCGTGCGCCGACCTGTGGCTGGGAAATGCGAAAGCTGTAGCTGAATTGCAGCAGGCGCAGATTGTGGTGCAGCTTGGTAGCAGCCTGACCGGAAAACGTCTGCTGCAATGGCAGGCCAGCTGCGATCCGCAGGAATACTGGATTGTCGATAATATCGAAGGCCGCCTCGATCCGGCCCATCATCGCGGCCGCAGGTTGGTAGCGAAAGTTGGCGACTGGCTGGAGCTACATCCGGCGGAGAAACGTCAGCCCTGGTGTATTGAGATCCCTCGTCTGGCGCAACAGGCCTGGCAGGCGGTAGAAGCCCGTCGCGAGGCGTTTGGTGAAGCGCAACTAGCCCACCGTATCCGCGACTACTTGCCGGAGCAGGGCCAGCTGTTCGTGGGTAACAGTCTGGTGGTGCGCCTGATTGATGCGCTGTCGCAGCTTCCGGCTGGTTACCCGGTCTATAGCAACCGTGGCGCGAGCGGTATTGATGGCCTGCTGTCAACGGCAGCAGGCGTACAGCGTGCCAGCGCGAAATCGACGCTGGCGATTGTTGGCGATTTATCTGCATTGTATGACCTGAATGCGCTGGCGTTATTGCGTCAGGTTTCTGCACCGTTTGTCCTGATAGTGGTTAACAATAACGGCGGGCAGATTTTTTCCCTGCTGCCGACGCCAGCCAGCGAACGTGAACGGTTCTATCTGATGCCGCAGAACGTACATTTCGAGCATGCTGCCGCCATGTTTAACCTTAAATACCAGCGCCCGGAAAACTGGGAGCAGCTGGAGAGCGCGTTGACTAATGCCTGGCGTACTCCGGCAGCTACGGTGATTGAGCTGGTGGTGAACGAAACTGACGGGGCGCAAACCTTGCAGCAACTGCTGGCGAAGGTAAGTCACCTATGATCCTGCATGCGCAGGCGAAAGAGGGGCAGACGGGGTTTCCCTGGCTGGTTTTCCTGCACGGTTTCTCTGGTGATTGCCAGGAATGGCAGACGGTCGGCGAAGCGTTTCAGGATTATTCGCGGCTATACATCGACCTGCCGGGACACGGTGGCTCCGCTGACATCAGCGTGAGCGGGTTCGATGATGTCAGCGTTTTGCTGCGTAATACTCTACTTAGTTACAACATACTTAACTACTGGCTGGTGGGATACTCTCTTGGCGGCAGAGTCGCGATGATGGCGGCCTGTCAGGAGATGCCAGGGCTGTGTGGTCTGGTGATTGAAGGTGGACATCCCGGCTTGCAAAGCGAAGAGGCGCGCGAGCAACGCCGTCTCTCGGATGGCCGCTGGGCCGCGCGTTTTCGCGCAGAGCCGCTACGTGAGGTGTTTCATGACTGGTATCAACAGCCCGTATTTTCCTCGCTGAACGCGGCACAAAGAGAGGCGCTGGTCGCTCTGCGTAGCCAGAATAATGGACAAACGCTGGCGGCAATGCTGGAGGCCACCTCGCTTGCCGTACAACCTGATTTACGTGCGCAACTCACGACGCGCACATTTCCGTTTTATTATTTATGTGGTGAACGTGACGATAAATTCCGCGCTCTGGCGGCGGAAATATCAGTACCAAACCATGTGATTCGTAATGCCGGACACAACGCGCATCGGGACAACCCCGCGGGCGTGGTGGACTGTCTGGCTCAGATTCTGCGTCGCTGACTATAGGACATTTTATGATCTATCCTGATGAAACAATGCTTTACGCACCGGTAGAATGGCACGATTGCTCTGAAGGCTATACCGACATTCTTTATGAGAAATCCACCGATGGTATCGCAAAAATCACCATTAATCGTCCGCAGGTACGCAATGCTTTCCGTCCTGTTACCGTGAAAGAGATGATCCAGGCGCTGGCGGATGCCCGCTATGATGACAACATCGGCGTCATTATTCTGACTGGTGCTGGCGACAAAGCGTTCTGCGCAGGTGGCGATCAGAAAGTGCGTGGTGACTACGGCGGATACCAGGATGACTCCGGTGTGCATCACCTGAACGTACTGGACTTCCAGCGCCAGATTCGTACCTGTCCGAAACCGGTAGTAGCGATGGTTGCTGGTTTCTCCATTGGCGGTGGCCATGTACTGCACATGATGTGTGACCTGACCATTGCGGCTGAAAACGCTATTTTCGGTCAGACCGGCCCGAAAGTCGGTTCCTTCGACGGCGGTTGGGGCGCTTCCTACATGGCGCGCATCGTCGGTCAGAAAAAAGCGCGTGAAATCTGGTTCCTGTGCCGTCAGTACGATGCGAAACAGGCGCTGGATATGGGCCTGGTCAACACCGTGGTTCCGCTGGCGGATCTGGAAAAAGAGACCGTACGCTGGTGTCGCGAAATGCTGCAAAACAGCCCAATGGCGCTGCGCTGCCTGAAAGCCGCACTGAACGCCGACTGTGATGGTCAGGCAGGTCTGCAGGAGTTGGCTGGTAACGCCACTATGCTGTTCTACATGACGGAAGAAGGTCAGGAAGGCCGTAACGCCTTTAACCAAAAACGTCAGCCTGATTTCAGCAAATTCAAACGGAATCCGTAATGCGTAGCGCGCAGGTATACCGCTGGCAGATCCCCATGGACGCGGGGGTGATTCTGCGCGACAGGCGGTTAAAAACGCGTGACGGGTTGTACGTTTGTCTTCGTGACGGTGAGCGCGAAGGGTGGGGAGAGATCTCCCCGCTGCCGGGCTTCAGTCAGGAAAGCTGGGAAGAGGCGCAAACCGAGCTGCTGGCCTGGGTGAAAGGCTGGCTGCAAGGGGATGACTCCTTACCGCAACTGCCTTCGGTCGCCTTTGGCGTAAGCTGTGCGCTGGCCGAACTGACTGGCGTATTGCCACAGGACGCGGACTATCGTGCTGCGCCGCTGTGCACGGGCGATCCTGACGATCTGGTGCTACAACTGGCGGACATGCCGGGCGAAAAAGTGGCGAAGATCAAGGTCGGTCTGTATGAAGCGGTCCGCGACGGCATGGTAGCCAATCTGCTGCTTGAGGCGATCCCGGAGCTGCATTTGCGACTTGACGCCAACCGGGCCTGGACGCCGTTGAAAGCTCAGCAGTTCGCGAAATACGTTAATCCGGAGTATCGCGGACGCATTGCCTTCCTCGAAGAACCGTGCAAAACCCGCGACGACTCCCGTGCCTTCGCGCGTGAAACCGGCATTGCCATCGCCTGGGATGAAAGCCTGCGTGAAGCGGATTTCACCTTCGAAGCCGAAGAAGGCGTCAAGGCCGTTGTTATCAAACCTACGCTGACCGGCAGTCTCGATAAAGTCCGTGAACAGGTGGCTGCGGCACATGCGCTTGGTCTTACTGCCGTTATCAGTTCGTCAATCGAGTCTAGTCTGGGCTTAACCCAGCTGGCGCGAATTGCCGCATGGTTAACGCCGCAGACCATTCCGGGTCTGGATACCCTGAGCCTGATGCAGTGCCAGCAGGTTCGCACCTGGCCGGGTAGCACGTTGCCGTGTATCGACGTTGATGCGCTGGAACGTCTGCTATGACCCAGCAGGAAAGGTCCGATAGCGTGAGCTTATCGGGCTTGGTACAACCGGGTGACTGGCCGTGGCGTCACTGGCGACAGGTTCGTGCGAAGGTGCCAGCCTTACGCCTCAACGATGAGGTATTAAGCTGGAGCGATCTCTGCGCTCGCATCGATCATCTGGCCTGCGGTTTTGCCGCTCAGGGCGTGGAAGAGGGCGATGGTGTTCTGCTTCGCGCGTGGAATCATCCGCGCGCTTTGCTGGCCTGGCTCGCGCTGCTGCAATGTGGGGCGCGGGTTTTACCTGTGAACCCACAGTTGCCTCAGCCGCTGCTTGATGCGCTGATCCCGGACTTAACGCTACGTTTTGCGCTGGATCTGGAGGCCGCTATCGCACTTCCGGAACTCAGCCCGTTGCAGATGCAGCCATTGCCAGGCGATCACGCCGCAGCGTGGTTGCCTGAACGTTTGAGCACGATGACGTTAACTTCAGGTTCTACCGGATTGCCAAAAGCGGCTGTTCATACCTGTCAGGCGCATCTGGCAAGCGCGCAGGGCGTCCTGTCATTAATGCCGTTTGGTGCTGAGGATGACTGGCTGCTCTCGCTGCCGCTGTTTCATGTTTCCGGCCAGGGTATTTTGTGGCGCTGGTTGTTCGCCGGAGCGCGAATGACCGTGCGCGACAAGCAGCCGCTGGAGCAAATGCTGGCTGGATGTACCCACGCTTCACTGGTGCCCACGCAGCTGTGGCGCTTGCTGGTCAACAACACGCCAGTCACGCTCAAAGCGGTACTGCTGGGCGGCGCTGCAATTCCTGTTGAATTGACGGAGCAAGCGCGCGAGCAAGGGATTCGTTGCTGGTGCGGTTACGGATTAACGGAGTTTGCTTCTACGGTCTGTGCGAAAGAGGCGGATGGTCTGGCAGATGTGGGTTCCCCTCTGGCAGGCAGAGAAGTCAGAATCGTTGATGATGAAGTCTGGCTACGGGCTGCCAGCATGGCGCAAGGTTACTGGCGTAACGGACAGCTTATTCCTTTAGTGAACGCGGAAGGCTGGTTTGCAACCCGCGATCGCGGCATGCTAAAGGACGGCAAGTTAACGATTGTCGGTCGTATGGATAATCTGTTTTTTAGCGGCGGGGAAGGTATACAGCCGGAAGAAGTGGAACGCGTGATTGCAGCGCATCCGCATGTTCTACAAGCCTTTATTGTGCCGATAGAAGACAAAGAGTTTGGCCATCGCCCGGTGGCGGTCATTGAGTATGACGCTAATGCTGGAGAAACTAATCTCGCAGTGTGGGTAAAAGATAAGCTGGCCCGCTTTCAGCAGCCGGTATGTTGGCTAACATTGCCGCCCGAGCTCAAAGCTGGAGGAATTAAAATTTCGCGCCGTGCGTTATTGGATTGGGTAAGCGCTTCATCATTAACATTAAGAAAACATTAACAGTATTTCTCGTTTTTGTCATTCCGCAGCTATTGTCTTTTTGTTTACCTGCTAAAGTGTAACCTATTGTGAAATTTATTAACAAAAGGTGCGCTATGGAATGGCATGTGAAGAAGTCTTGCTGTCACAAAAAAGCAGGGAAGCTCTATATCGTACTTTGCGATAGCGGTGGTTCGCTAAAGATGCTTGCTGAGGCGCAATCTTCCGAGCGGGTTAAGCCCGGCGATCTCCTTTCACCGCTGAAGGATGCACAGTATTGTATTAACCGCGATAAATCCCGGGTCATTAAGGTAATTGATGCCAGACAGTACATCTGTGATGAATGGGAACGTCTGTTACGACAGTCTGAAGATAAGTAATCTCAGGGTTGGTGTTTGCGTGAAGGCAGAAAAATCGTCATTAGCCCTGCCATGATGCACAGTACCCCTGCCAGCGCTTTCACTGAAAATGTTCCCTGCCAGCCGGGCAGGATCATTGAGGCAACCCACACCAGCACATAGCTCAGGCTGAGTAGGGCATAGGCTTTGCTCAGCGCGAGTTGGTGTAGGGCTTTATGCCAGCAAATCACTGACAGTAAATACCCTGTCAATCCGGCATATAAAGCAAACGCTCCGATACTGACAGAGAATACGGCAGAGATGAACGCCAGCGGCTGCAGCATTGGCGGCAGATTATCCATCGCAAAGCCGAGGCTCAACTGGGCGATGGAGGTGATCATCACGCTACATAATCCCCAAAATACGCCCATTACACTGCACTCCCAAGAATAAATATGCCGGTAATGATCAGCCCAACGCCCAGCCAGTGGCGGGTTGTTACGGGTTCGCGCCAGATTTTCCATGCGGCGAGAGTAACCCAGACAAAGTTAAGGCTCAGCATGGGATAGGCAATACCGACAGGAATGTTTTGTAAAACCGCCAGCCATAGCAGCATGGCCAGGCCGAGGCTTGCCAGAGCAAGCCCAATCCATTGCGTAATGTAGCGTTTTCGCGCACGAACAGACACCGGTCGGGTCGCCTGCTTCTGGCATAGCTGGCCGCAGACGCTGAGCAGGCTGGCGAGGACTAAGGCTATCCAGATCATTTGGGCCGATACTGAATCAGGACCAGACGCCCCTGATTATCAATGTAGTCAGCGGGAGGGATGGCAAGTTGATTAATATCTTCATTCTTATCAATCGAGAGCACGAGCGTAATGTTTCCTTGCTGTCGATGTTGCGCTAACCAGTCGGCAAAGCCTTCCCGGCTGACAAAGCGACCCTGGGCATCCGGGTAGTTGAGGCCATATTTTAACTCGCCCGTTTGTCCGTACATCATGATGTCGTCGCGCTTCAGGCTCCAGGCCAGTCCCGCAGCGACGCCAACGCTGTCGGTGAGAATATAACGGCTCGGCTCCAGCGATTCTTTGGTCATCTCGACAAAAAACTGCGGCTGTTTAGATTCCATCACCCGGTCAGGAATGGAGAAGCCAAATAACAGCGCCAGCCCTAATGGGCATAGTGCTGCGAATTTCCAGTTCTTCTCGCGGTTATTTAGCGTATACCAGCCAAAAAGCGTCCAGATGATAAAGATGCCCCAGGCACAAAAAACCTTATACGTTTCGATATGCGACCAGACTGGCGTCTTCAATGGACCCAGCGTGGAAACAATAAACGTGGCGACGATGCCGACGATGCCGAACAGCACGTTGATCCAACCATTCACGCGCAGCGCGGTCGAGCCTTTTTCCGCAGCCTGCAGGCCGAAGCGCGCCGTTAATATCGCCAGCGGCGCGAAGCAGGAAAGAATATAGGTCGGCAGTTTTCCTTTCGCGATGCTGAAAAACAGGATTGGCATAATAATCCAGCTTAACAGGTACAGAGCACTGCGCGGAACATCCCGCTCACGCCAGCCCGTACGCAGCGCGCCGGGGAGTAGCCCGAGCCACGGTAATGTGCCTGCCACAAATATCGGGATGTAGTACCAGATAGGAGCCTTATGCTGGGCATCATCCTGCGCAAAGCGCTGAATATGTTCAACCCAGAAGAAGTAATGCCAGAAATCCGGCTCGCGTTGCGCAATCGCTATACCCCACGGTAGTACGATCGCGATGCAGCCGATCACCGCCAGCAGACCGTAGAGAATGAGGTCTTTCCAACGCTTTTGTGCAAAAACCCATGGTAATACGCTAAGCACAGGGACGGCGAGTGCCAGAAAACCTTTGGTCATTACACCCATACCGCAGGTCAGACCAAGCAGCAAAAAAGCGATGATTTTGCGTGTTCTGGTGGTGGCCTGCATGCCTTCCCAAAAACAGCACATGCCCGCCATCAGCCAAAGCGCAATGATGGGATCAAGTACCGCGTAGGTGCCGATGCTGTAAACCGAAAAAAACGTTAAAAAGATAGCGGAGGAGAGTACGGCGGTACGCTTATCCTGCCACAGTCGCATGGCAAGCCAGGCTACCAGTAGCGCCGTCATCAAAGTGGCAAAAATAGCCCCCGCTCTGACGCCAAAATTATTGGCGCCAAACAACCATTGTCCGATGCTGTTCAACCAGTATCCGGCAATTGGTTTTTCAAAATAACGCAGCCCTAAAAAGTGTGGAACGATCCAGTCACCAGAGTTGAGCATTTCCCGGCTGATTTCAGCATAGCGCGTTTCATCAGGCTGCCAGAGCATACGGCTGTTGATAGGTAAAATAAAATACAGTGCGATTAAAGCGATAAATGCCAGAGTGTAGCGGGCAGCAGATTTCATTGTGTCACACTCAACGGTTGTTGGCAGCCGAGCCATCCCTCTCTGCCGGGTATTTTTCCACGTACGATCTGTCCTAACGGCAGTGTACTGATGTCGTCAGGTAACAGCTCGCCAAGCGGGCAGAATGTCATCCCCATGTCCGCGGCGCGAGTAAGCAGCTCGTCAAAATTCTGATGAAAGGCGATGCCTTCAACTTCCGCATGAATGGTGTACACCGGTGTTCCTCTGCTCATCTGGATGTGGGAGAGGATATAAGAGTTGAAGTCCACCGCCTGGACCTCCTGACCAACCACCTCATCCCATGTTGGTAGGGTGACGGGAATTTGTGGCGTCCCCGTTTTCCCGGATTCCAGCACCGGACGAAATAACGACGTTCCCCGACAGTCACTGTTATAGCGCAGATGGAATGCTTCTTTGGCATGGACGACACGGTTGTCGGCACGCCATCCGGCAACGGCAGAGCAGGAGACTGGCTGACCGATGATGGCTTCAAGTGCGGTGATGCCTTGCGAAATATCATCAATCAGCTGTTTGTCATTCCAGTTTCCGCTTCGTGCCTGCCAGGCGTGATGATCCCAGGCATGCAAACCGGTTTCATGAATCTGGGCGGTTTGTGCAATGATTGCCGCGTTGGCCTGGCCAATCTCTTTTCCCGGCCATGCGGTTCCCGCCAATAAAATATCCCATCCGTAGAGCGATGCTGCGTTTGAACGCAGCATTTTCCACAGAAATTGCGGCTTCACAAGACGCCAGAGATGGCGCCCCATGTTGTCAGGCCCAACGCTAAAGAAAAAACTTGCCCGAACGTTATGTCGGTTTAATGTCTCCAGCAGGCGGGGCACGCCTTCGCGCGTCCCCCTGAATGTATCGACATCAATACGCAAGCCTACTTTGGTCATGATGTGTGTTCCGTGATATCCACACTGCGTAAGAAGAAGTCCAGCGTCTCTTCTACCGTTTCCTGCATCTCAATGGTCGGTTCCCAGTTCAGGCAGCGTTTTGCATTGCGAATGTTAGGCTTACGATGCTCAACGTCTTGATAACCTTTACCGTAGTAGCTGCTGCTTTCGACGTCACGGAAACCGGCAAACGGCGGGAAGTGGTTACGCAACGGATGTTTTTCAAAGCAGGAAAGCAGCATTTCTGCCAGTTCCTGAATACTTGCTTCGTTCTGCGGATTACCGATGTTGATAATCTCACCGTCACAGCGGCCGCCTTCGTTTTCAATGATGCGGTACAGAGCTTCGATACCATCACGAATGTCGGTAAAGCAGCGTTTTTGCTTACCGCCTTCAATCAGCTTAATCGGTGAACCTTCCACGAGGTTGAGGATCAGCTGTGTAATGGCGCGTGAGCTGCCGATACGCGCGGCGTTAAGGCTGTCCAGACGCGGTCCCATCCAGTTAAACGGGCGGAACAGGGTGAAGCGCAATCCCTCTTTTTCGCCGTACGCCCAGATAACACGGTCCAGTAACTGCTTGGATACGGAGTAGATCCAGCGTGGTTTATTGACCGGACCGACGATCAGATTCGAACTGTCTTCATCAAAGACTTTGTCGGTACACATGCCGTAGACTTCGGAGGTTGACGGGAAAATGATGCGCTTGCGGTATTTCACGCAGTAACGAATGATTTTCAGGTTTTCTTCAAAATCGAGCTCAAATACGCGCAGCGGGTTGCGGGTATATTCGATAGGCGTTGCGATCGCCACCAGCGGCAGCACAACGTCGCATTTTTTCACATGATATTCAATCCATTCGGAGTGAATACTGATATCACCTTCGACGAAATGGAATCGCGGATGTTGCAGGAAACGCCCAATGGCGTCGCTGCCAATATCGAGTCCATACACTTCGTAATTATCTTCTTGTAGCAGGCGCTCGGTCAGATGGTTACCAATGAAGCCGTTAACGCCGAGGATCAGTACGCGAGTACGGCGTTTGCTGGTGGTCACTGACTGGCTGTTCAGGCGAGAACCTGGCACCAGACCCAGAACTTGCGCCAGTTGTGAACCCTGCATTGCAATACCATCGCCAGCTTGTCCGGTAATAATCTCCAGTGCACCATCGACACAGGCGATCAGTAAAGGAGACACGGAGATGACGGTGCCCGGCTGGGCCGCAATGTCGTTTGTGCAAACGCGCGATGACCAGACGGTGAACTTTTGTGTGCCAACATAGCTAAATGCGCCCGGCCACGGATCGCTGACGGCGCGGACCTGGTTATGTAACTCCGCGGCAGCTTTGTACCAGTCGAGGAAGCTATCTTCCGGCGTACGGCGACCAAAACAGGTCGCCTCTGCTTCCTGTTGGGGGAGTTCTGCATAATCTCCTGTTTTAATCGCGGGCAGCGCCTCTTCCAGCAGGTGACGCGCTGCCTGGCACAGCTTATGGTGCAGCGTTAACGCCACATCATCTGGTGAAATAGCAACGCGCTGCTGGGCAACAATGGCACCGGCATCCGCGCGTTTGACCATGCGGTGAAGCGTGACGCCGGTTTCGGTTTCGCCATTGACCAATACCCAGTTCAGCGGGGCGCGACCACGGTATTTCGGCAGCAGCGAGCCGTGCAGATTAAATGCGCCCTTAGGGGCAAGACTGAGGATCTCATCACTCAGTAAATGGCGATAGTAGAATGAGAAGATAACATCCGGCGCCAGTTGGCTAATGCGCTCAACCCACAGGGGATGATTAACCTCGTCTGGGGCGTAAACCGGAATACCGGCGCTGGCCGCGAGGCGGGAAACAGATCCAAAAAACGCTTTTTCACCCGGATTGTCTGTGTGCGTAAAAATGGTAGCGATTTCATAACCTGCATCCAACAAGGCCTGGACACCCTGACATCCCATATCGTGATAGGCAAATACGACGGCTTTCATGCGCGGTTTTCCTCGGTTGACTGCGTGGTTTGTGGGCGAATAACGTGTTGAACAAAATAGCGGGGGCGGGCGCGGACATCGTTATAGATGCGACCGATATATTCGCCGAGTAAACCCATGCCAATAAACTGTGCGCCGATAAAGGTAAACAGAACGGCAAACAGCATGAATACCCCTTCCGCGGCCCACTGTGGGCCGAGCGTCAGGCGCAGAACAACAAGCAGGACGGATAAGGTAAAGCCGGTGGCGGCAATCACGCTGCCCAACAGGCTCAGCATGCGAAGCGGCGTGGTGGTAAGGCAAGTCACCAGGTCATACATCAGGTTGATCAGACGCATGAAGCTGTATTTGGAGTCACCAAATTCACGCTCTGCATGATGTACCGGGATCTCCGTGGCGCGACGGGCAAAAATGTTGGCCAGAATAGGGATAAAGGTGCTGCGCTCCTGGCAATGCAGCATGGCATCGACGATGTGACGGCGATAGGCGCGTAGCATGCAGCCGTAATCACCCATTGCTTTGCCGGTGGTGCGCTGTATCAGATGGTTGATCATTCGTGAGGCGGTCTTACGAAATACGCTGTCCTGACGGTTCTGGCGTACCGTGCCTACCACATCGAAGCCTTCATCTGCGGTGGCGACCAACCGTGGGATCTCCTCCGGCGGGTTTTGCAAATCGGCATCCAGCGTGATGATCAAGTCTCCGGTGACATGGCTGAAACCGGCCATAATCGCCGAGTGCTGTCCGTAATTACGATTCAGTAAAATAGAGACAATATGGCTGTTCGGTGCCTGAGAGGCGTCCATCATCAACTGAGCGGAACGGTCGCTGCTGCCGTCGTCGATGAGCAGAATTTCATAGTCTTTGCCCAATTTCTCGCAGGTGGCGCTGGTGCGTCTGATTAACTCTGGCAGGCTTTCCTGTTCATTAAAAACGGGAATGACCACCGAGACTTTTTTGATTGGTGCAGCTTCAAACATGGTTATTGTCCTGCGATCTCGCGAAGCGCCGTAATGACCCGCTGGGTATCCGCTTCAGTCATGTCTGGGAATAACGGCAGCGAGCAGATGCGCGCGCTGTTCCATTCAGTATTTGGGAGCGAAAGGGTAGTGAAGCGTTCGCGATAATATTTTTGCGTATGGGCCGCACGAAAATGCAGACCGGTGCCGATATCTTTGGTCTTCAGCGCTTCCATCAGGGCATCTCTGCTCAGCCCGCAGCGCGTTTCGTCAACTCGAATGATGAATAAGTGCCAGGCATGAACGTGCGACCATTGGGGCAGGCCCAGCGGTTGAAATGGCGTATCAGCCAGCGCTTGTTGATAGTGCTGGGCAATTTGCGCCCGGCGTGAGTTCAGTTGCTCCAGCTTATTCAGCTGTACCAGCGCAATAGCGGCATTGATATCCGTCAGGTTGTATTTGTATCCAGGTGCAAGCACTTCGGCTTGTGGTGCCCGGCCGTAGGTTTGTCGATCAAAAGCATCAACGCCCAGACCGTGAAACTTCAGGCTGCGAAGCCGCTGAGCGAGCTGGCTGTCGTCGGTAACGATCAGTCCACCTTCCGCACAGGTGATATTTTTAATAGCGTGAAACGAGAAGATTGCCGTACCGCGAGCACCGACATGACGGCCCTTATACAATGTCCCTACGGCATGGGCTGCATCTTCTATTACCGGGATGCCATAACACTCGCCAATGGCATAAATCGCGTCGAGGTCGGCGGGAGCGCCAGCGTAATGTACCGGAACAATGGCTTTGGTTCGTGGGGTGATAGCGGCTTCAATTTGCTCAGGTGTGACCATAAGCGTATCGCGGTCGACATCGATCATGACGGGCGTTGCCCCCAGCAGGACAATCATGTTGAGGGTAGAAACCCACGTCATCGACGGCGTTATGACCTCGTCGCCTGCGCTTACGCCCAATGCCATCAGCGTGATGTGCATACCCGCCGTGGCGGAGCAGATGGCGACGGCGTGTTGATTTCCTGTGAGCTGACAGAAGGCTTCTTCCAGCTGTTGATTTTTCGGGCCGGTGGTTATCCACCCAGAGTCCAGAACTGCCTTCACTGCGGCAAGTTCTTCAGCACCCATTGCCGGGCGAGAGAAAGGCAAAAAGTCAGACATCATTATTCCTTCAAGCCATTTAACGCCACCAAAGCTTTATTTTTAGTGATAAACAGGGGCGTCGTTAATTATTTCATCAGGCTATAAAGGTTAATGACTGAAGGTTAATTTATCCTTAAGAGTTTAAGGTTTGGGATAGACGGATAAATAGAGGTGATTTTTATTTATCTTGATGAAATTAAATTATTTTTTCTGTTTTTGCGGCATTGCTGTTTGCTATAAGTTTATGAGTACAATGCCGCTATTCGGAATGTTAATTATATGCCGTTATTAAAATGATAACCTACAGTAACCCTTTCAAGGTTAACGTTTTACGCGTGGCGATATTTAAATCGTAGGCACCGAGATCTTCCGGTTTAACCCAGGCGAATGCCTGGAACTCTTCGTTAATCTTCACTTCACGATTCGCCGCCACACAATCGAAGATGAGATAAATCATGTAAATCTCTTCCTGACTGCCATCAGCATAGGTTTTAGTGCGAATATCATCACTGAAGGTCCAGGGGGTAATTTCTGATAACACCAGTTGTTCGCCCAGCTCTTCCCTCACTTCACGGCGCAGAGCTTCTTCAATACGTTCACCCGGTTCAACACCGCCACCGGAAAGCGCCCACTGACCGGGAAACACACCGCGGTCATCAGCCATTTTGCAGAGTAAATAGCAGCCATCGTTTTGAATTAATGGGCAAACAATCGTTCTTTGGCGCATCATTCGAGTCCTTGTGGGGGAGGTATAGAAAAATTCCATCATGTGCTCATCTTACCTTTTGCTGGCGGCAGAAAAAATGTTTCATTGGCAATTAAGAGCGCTTTGGCAGGGAAATCAGGATGTTTGTTGAAAATGACGTTCTGGGACGTTCATCTGTGTAATTGGCACAAGAATTTAACCTTTAACAAATCTTGTGAGTAGTATTTAGTTACAATATGTCATTGCATCGCTTTTTTAGCTCATTGATTCCTCGTCATCTGACAGTACAATTCATCGGTTTTGGGGCTATGTTTTGATTCTTGCTGGAAAGGATAGAAAATGAAAAAAAGTTTAATGTTGGGTTTTGCCGGAATGCTGTTTGTTTCCGCGTCGGCGAACGCGATTAGCATCAGCGGCCAGGCTGGTGAAGACTACACCAACCTGGGATTCGGTATGGGCACTGAGACCACCGGTCTGGCTGTCAGCGGTAACTGGATGCATAACGATGACGACGGTGATGTTGCCGGGCTGGGTTTAGGTCTGAATATCCCACTGGGGCCGCTGATGGCGACCGTTGGTGGTAAAGGTATTTATACCAATCCAAATGATGGCGATGAAGGCTATGCTGCCGCTGTCGGTGGTGGTTTACAATGGCCGATTGGCGATAGCTTCCGTCTGTTTGGTGAGTATTATTACTCTCCTGATTCACTTTCCAGCGGTATCGACAGCTATGAAGAAGGGAATGCCGGTGCGCGTCTGACCATTATGCGTCCGCTGAGCATCGAAGCCGGTTATCGTTACCTAAACCTGGCAGGCAAAGATGGCAACCGTGATAACGCGATTGCTGATGGCCCGTACGTTGGGGTTAACGCCAGCTTCTAACATTTCTGGCGCGGCGTTCAGTCGCGCCTTCCCCCCTCCATGCGTTATAGTGTTTTCATCATAAAAGCAGGAGAACACGATGTTAAACGTGGAGATGCTATCCACCGGGGATGAAGTGTTGCACGGACAAATCGTCGACACTAATGCCGCCTGGCTGGCCGATTTTTTCTTTAATCAGGGTTTACCGCTAACACGCCGCAACACGGTAGGTGACAATCTTAACGATTTGGTCGCCGTTTTGCGTGAGCGTAGCGAGCACGCCGATGTACTGATCGTTAATGGCGGTCTGGGACCTACCAGCGATGATTTGAGCGCGCTGGCAGCGGCAACGGCAAAAGGCGAAGGGTTGGTGCTGCATGAAGCATGGCTGGCCGAGATGGAGCGATATTTCCGCGATCGTGGCCGCGTGATGGCGCCAAGCAACCGCAAACAGGCTGAACTTCCGGCCAGCGCTGAGTTTATCAATAATCCGGTGGGTACCGCGTGTGGGTTCGCCCTGAAGCTTAACCGCTGCCTGATGTTCTTTACACCAGGTGTACCGTCAGAATTCAAAGTCATGGTGGAGCATGAGATCCTGCCTCGTTTGCGTGAGCGTTTCTCTTTGGCTCAGCCCCCGTTATGCCTGCGATTAACCACCTTTGGCCGTTCTGAAAGCGACCTGGCGCAGAGTCTGGATCCGCTCCCGTTGCCTCCGGGAGTAACAATGGGTTATCGCTCCTCAATGCCAATTATTGAGCTGAAGCTGACCGGTCCGGATTCCCAACGGGAAGCGATGCTGGCGCTGTGGCCAGAAGTTAAGCGGGTTGCCGGGCAGAATATGATTTTTGAAGGTACGGAAGGCTTACCCGCGCAAATCGCCCGCACGTTGCAAGAACGGCAATTCAGCCTGACGCTGAGCGAACAATTCACCGGTGGTCTGGTGGCATTGCAGCTTTCTCGTGCGAATGCGCCACTGTTGGCGAGTGAAGTGGTTCCGCCTCAGGAAGAAACGCTGGCGCAAACGGCGCATTGGATAACCGAACGACGCAGCAAACATTATGCTGGATTGGCACTCGCGATATCGGCTTTCGAAAACGAACATATTAACTTTGCGCTGGCCACGCCTGATGGGACACACGCCTTGCGCGTAAGGCTGAATGCAAATCGCTACAGCCTGGCGATTCGTCAGGAAGTGTGCGCGATGATGGCGCTAAATATGCTGCGCCGCTGGCTTAACAATCAGGATATCGCTAGCGAACACGGCTGGATCGAAGTGGTTGAGTCGTTGACGATTTAATTATTGATTGGGAAGGCTAAATGCCTTCCCAATCTGGCTCATGCGGTGGTATCGCCAGGCAATAGCCCGGTAATTAACTGAACTAAATCACGATCAATACCTTGTTCCAGCATTATGTGAGCGATACGTAAGGCTTCTTCTTGCGTACCTTTTTGCACCCCTTGTTCTAACCCTTGCTGTATCCCTTCTTGCAGTCCATTTTGGTGGCCTTCTTGCCTGAGTCTCTCTGCAATTGTCATCAGCTTCTCCTTGTGATGGGGGGATCGTTCGGCAACTTCGCGGATAAACTCGCTGACGCGAGAAACGTCGCCGTACCGTAGCAGGTAATTAAATAGCGTTTGTAGCTGGCTGTCATTAGCAGTGCTTGTAACTAATAGCGAGACCAGTCGATCCACTAACCCCATTAAGTCACGATCGCGGATATGTTTTTGCATCAACTCAAGCAGCGCAACCCTGCGATGCTGCGCGATTTCATCGTCAGGTATTACGGTAATGTCGACCAGCGGAAAAGCCTCTGAATACAGTTGTCGTGCCAGTTGCGGATTATCAAATTCATCCAGCCAGTTGAGCGACCAGGGATAGGGACTTTGTTGACCGTGATAAAACAGCATGGGGATCACCAGCGGCAGCGTTTTATTCCCGGCATCAAGATGATGCTGCATCGCCGCGGTGGCATAACGCATCAGGCGAAATGCCATATGCGGTACCGCGGTACTCTGATGTTCAATAACACAATAAATATAGCCCAGGCCTTCGCGGGTTTTTAGTGACCACACTACGTCGGAGTAGTATGCGCGGAGATCCTGTTCGATAAAACTGGTGGACTCCAGCTTCAGCGTTTGTAAATCACATATCTCACGTAATGCGATGGGAAGGTGTATATCCAGAAAATCCCGAGCCATCTCAGGGTAAGACATTATCTTTTTAAAAACGGCATCATGCGGTGTAGATGTAGTGGATTTAGCCATGGTAGTCCGTCACCAGAAAGAGAAGATGGCGTGACGGTATCTACTTTTAATATGCACTGCATGTGGGAAATGGGTTCTTTGCGTGGATGAATCAGAGATAAATACGCCCGACTGCAACGTATTCAATTAAGCGGAACGGGCTACGCAAAAATGCCCGGTAGCAAATGCTACCGGGCAACAGAGTTAACCCAACGCTTTGGCAAGCAGGGTGATAGGATGTTCGCAGCGCTTGCTTGTTGACATCTCAATCTGCCATTTACAGGTTTCGCAGTCGGTGACGACGATATCAGCGCCGCTTTCTTCAATCTGGCGGAATAACGGTGCGCCGATAGACTGTGAAGTCGGATAGTTTTCCTTTTTAAAGCCGTAAGTCCCGGCAATCCCGCAACACTGAGAATCCAGCACCGTCAGCTCCAGCCCTGGAATTTGTCGCAGTAGCTCCAGCGTATAGAGCGTCCAGCCCATTTTCTCCATGTGACATGGCGTGTGATAGACCACCTTCAGCGGCAGCGTTTTCAGCGGCAGCGTTTTACCTTCATCCAGCTTGCGCCATAGCCAGCGGGTTGCCAGTTCAATGTGTTCACGCAGGCCTGAGTTGTCGACATCCAGCACTTCCGGATATTCATCACGTAGCGCAAAGGTACAGGTTGATGAGGTGGCAATCACCGGAATGCCTTTGCCATCAATTGCCTCTCTGAGTGAGGCCACGTTGCTTACTGCCTGCTTACGCGCTTTATCGGTAAAACCGTTGGCAATCAGCGGCACGCCGCAGCATTTCTCTTTACTCAGCAGTTGCACGCCGGTTCCCATCGCATTCAAAACCTTGATCAGGTCTTTGCCGAGCTGGGGATGGTTGTAATTCACAAAACAGCCGTGGAAAAAGGCGACCTGATCCTGATACTGCGCCTGCTGTGCGGCAACGCTACGATACCAGCGGCGGAAGGTGCCAAAGGAGTACTTCGGCAGCGTACGGCGATGATCGATTTTTAACGCGTAATCCAGCAATTGACGCACCGGTTTTAATGAGGTGGCGGTATTCACTATTGGGGCGAAGGGGGTGGATACGCTACCCATTAAATCGGTATGGCTTAAGACAAAGTTACGCAACGATGGGCGCGTCGTGTCGTATTTGGCACGCGCGCGCTGGATGATATCGCCGATTTTCACGTCTGACGGACAGGCCACTTCGCAGCGTTTACAGTTGATGCAGTATTTCAGCGCGTCGTCATATAGCGCGCCATCTTTCAGGCGCAGACGTTCACCGTCCGGGCCGGCCTGCTTAGGGCCCGGGTAGCTCGGATTGACGCGGCTTACCGGGCAGGCGGTGGTGCACACCGTACATTTGATACAACTTTCAAAACGTGTGTCGCTCATTGCTGTCCTCCTGCACGTTTCGCAATATGATGCGCGGCATGTAAGGCGCTAACTGCGCACACGCCGCCTCCGCAACCCTGGGCGATAGGGTCGAATCCGCCGAGGACGGAACCGATGGCATACATGTTCTCTATCGTTTTTCCCGCCAGTGATGGACGCAATGCGGTATCGGTTGTTACGCCAAACTGTTGCCACGGTTGTGGATCGAAAACATCACGCTGATACCACTCGGCGCGGGTAGCTGTTTGCTGTACATCCAGTCCCAGGATTGGTTCGTGGATTGCCTCACGCGTGGCGACCAGCCCGCTGCTGAAGAAGCTGCCGCTGGCGAGCACGGCGAAACGTGGCCGCAAGGGGATATCGGCATGATTTCGGGTCCAGATTTCGCTGACCACGCCATCCTGACAGGTGATTTTTTTCACTTCATCACCCGGCATCCACACACCGCCCTGGCGCACAAACTGGCGCTGTAATTTGTTGTGCAAACGCATGCCCAGCACCGAAGGTGGTAGGGTCGGTAACAGTGTCAGCGAGCAGGGGAGGCGCTCGTTAAGCCACTGCCAGAGCCGCTCATCGGCCAGACCAAAGCATGCCGGCATGATTATCATGTCGCAGGTTTTTGCCATTGGCAGCAATGCGTCATAGAGCAGCGACCATTTATCTTCGTTATCCAGCAGGCGCGCAATATTAACGGCGCGAAACTCGGTTGGGTTATCACGCAGGACATCCAGCTCCGGCAGCTCGATTTCTGCCGTCTCGACGCTGAGATTGCGTTGGCGTAATGACGCTGCGGCGAGATGCGCCTGAAAATCCAGTAACCCGCTAATCCCTACAACGCAGATACGCTGCGCGGACAGCGGCCAGACCGGCACTTCCGGGGAACTTAACCAGGTTGAGCGCAGGGTGCCCAGCGGGGTAACACGTTGATGCGCCTGATGCACTTTGCCCTGCAAATGCGTTCCGCATTCATCCAGTAAATTTTGCGCCTGCTGGGCCAGTTCCAGAACGTTCTGCGTTCCGATGGTGCTATACGGATGTGTGGGTGCCTGAGTGCGCAGCGCATTCAAACCCGCTTCTATATCCGTCACCGGTTGACCATCGGGTAAGCTGCTGAGCAAATCCAGTGAGCCGGAGGAAAAATGCAGGGCGCTTTGGCCGCGGGTAACAATCGTGCAGCGCAGTCCGCTTTTTTGCAGTTGCAGGCCACATAGCAGTCCGGCGAGGCCGCCGCCGATAATGACGGTATCAAATTTCATCCTGGTGCTCCTTTTCCAGACCACACAACCCTTGATAAACCCAGCGCGTGAATTCGCTTTCGCGCAGTGCATCTCCCCAGGCGATAGGCTGCACGCCTTTCCAGCGTTCATTGAGGAAGTCGGAAAGCTGGGTAATGGACTGCGCTGCGGTAGTGACATTAAAACGTTGCAGTAAACCTGCGGCGCGGCAGGCACACAATTCGCCCTGGCAGGTCCCCATTCCAACACGGGTACGGCGACGCAAATCGAGCAGGCTGTTGACGGTTAAATTCTCGACGGCGTATTGCACTTCGCCTGCGGTGACTGCTTCGCATTCGCAGACCAGACTGCGGTGCTGACGGCCTTCGCTAAGCCACGCAGGGGTGCGATCGCCGTGACGGTAGACCGCCGAGCCGCGCAGTGGCGCGGGCAATGAGATCACGCGTTTAAGCGTATGCTCGGTAGTTTCCTGTGAGCCAGGCAGCGCGGTGTCTGCCGTTGTGCAAGGCTGGGTATTGCCCAGCTTACGACAAACGGCATCGGTGGCCCATTCCGCCATCAGGCGGTAGGTCATCAGTTTGCCGCCGGTAATGGTGATAAATCCGTCCAGTCCGTCACGTTCAGCGTGATCGAACAGTACAATCCCACGGCTGACGTTACGACCGCTTGGGTCGTCGTCGCTAGCCACCAGCGGGCGTACGCCAGAGTAGGCGCGTAAAATGCGTGTTTTCGCCATAATCGGCGCCAGCTTCTCGCCTTCACGCAGCAGAATATCGACCTCTTCTGCGGTGACGCGGTTGCTGTCGATATCGTCGTAATCAATGTGCTGTGAGGTGGTACCGATCAGTGAAATGGTATCGCCAGGCACCAGAATATCGGCGTCAGATGGCTTACGGCAGCGGTTAATGACATGCTGGTTAATGCGATGATCCATAATCAGCAACGAACCTTTGGCCGGGAACATACGGATGCTCAGATCGGCATATTCCGCAATGCGTTGACCCCAGATCCCAGCGGCGTTGACGACAACCGGTGCATGCAGGGACTGCATTTCGCCTGTCAGATGATTGCGCACGTTAACGCCGCAAACCGTTGCGCCTTCGCGGATCAGTCCCGTCACTTCATGCGCCGTTAAGATAACCGCGCCATGCTCACGCGCATCCAGCATGTTAGCTGCTGTTAAGCGGAAAGGATCGACCGTGCCGTCTGGTACTTTTACTGCACCAATCAGCTGTGGATTCACAGAAGGTTCGATAATACGTGCCTGCTGAGGATCAATCGCTTCTGCGCGAATCCCTGCCTCTTCACAGGCGCGAATAAAGGTGGACTGGAAGGACAGCTCATCCTCCGGCAGGGTGATAAACAGACCGTCCGTTGGCTCAACGCAATGGCGGGCGATACGTTTCAGAATTTGGTTTTCGCTGATGCACTCACGGGCAGATTCAGCGTCGGTGACGGCGTAGCGTGCACCGCTGTGCAGCAGGCCGTGGTTGCGCCCGGTCGCACCTGTGGCGATATCGTGGCGTTCCACTAAGATGACGCGCAACCCGCGCAGCGCACAGTCACGTGCGATCCCTGCACCTGTTGCTCCTCCACCAATGATAATCACGTCACTTGTTTGCGAGTCGCGAGTTTTCATTGTTTTTCCTCACAGTTCGTTTTTTATCATTTAGCCACATAAAAAACATGGATTGTTTGATTTCGCGCATAATCGCTCATTATTCGAAAATGAAATGTGATTTCGTGCGCCTTTATGAACATTTGTCATAAATCTGTAACAATATGTGCTGCGTTTCACATTTTTGTTATGTATCTTTCCTTAACATCGCGGCCACACTGGGAGCGGTAGGGTAGTAATGACGAACTGCAGTGTTTACTTCGAATGAAAGACGGCCACGGAGGCTACACTATGTTGAGCATTTTTAAACCAGCGTCACACACGGCGCGTTTACCTGCAGCGGAGATCGACCCGACATATCGTCGATTACGTTGGCAGATTTTTCTGGGGATTTTCTTTGGTTATGCCGCGTACTATCTGGTACGTAAGAACTTTGCCCTTGCGATGCCGTATCTGGTTGAGCAAGGTTTCTCGCGTGGCGATCTGGGTTTTGCGTTGTCCGGTATCTCCATTGCTTACGGATTTTCGAAATTCATCATGGGGTCCATTTCGGATCGCTCGAATCCGCGCGTTTTCCTGCCAGCCGGTCTGATTCTGGCCGCCGCAGTGATGCTGTTCATGGGCTTTGTGCCGTGGGCGACATCGAGTATTGCTATTATGTTTGTGCTGCTGTTCCTCTGCGGATGGTTCCAGGGGATGGGCTGGCCTCCGTGTGGCCGTACTATGGTGCACTGGTGGTCGCAGAAAGAGCGTGGAGGAATTGTTTCCGTCTGGAACTGTGCGCACAACGTGGGTGGCGGTCTGCCTCCGCTGTTGTTCCTGCTGGGTATGGCCTGGTTCAATGACTGGAAAGCGGCGCTGTATATGCCTGCTTTCGGTGCGATCGTCGTCGCGCTGATTGCTTTTGCCCTGATGCGTGATACGCCGCAGTCCTGTGGTCTGCCGCCTATCGAAGAGTATAAGAACGACTATCCGGACGATTACACCGAGAAAGCTGAAGAAGAGCTGACTGCGAAGCAGATCTTCATGCAGTACGTACTGCCGAACAAACTGTTGTGGTACATCGCTATCGCTAACGTGTTTGTTTATCTGCTGCGTTACGGCATCCTGGACTGGTCACCGACCTACCTGAAAGAAGTGAAGCATTTCGCACTGGACAAGTCATCCTGGGCCTACTTCCTGTATGAGTATGCGGGTATTCCGGGCACGCTGCTGTGCGGCTGGATGTCGGATAAAGTCTTCCGTGGTAACCGTGGCGCGACCGGCGTGTTCTTTATGACGCTGGTAACTATTGCAACCATCGTTTACTGGATGAACCCGGCAGGCAACCCGAACGTGGATATGGCTTGTATGATCATCATCGGCTTCCTGATCTACGGCCCGGTAATGTTGATTGGTCTGCACGCGCTGGAACTGGCACCGAAAAAAGCGGCGGGAACGGCGGCTGGCTTTACCGGTCTGTTCGGTTATCTCGGTGGTTCTGTGGCCGCGAGCGCCATTGTTGGTTACACCGTTGACTTCTTCGGTTGGGACGGCGGCTTTATGGTGATGATTGGCGGTAGCGTGCTGGCGGTTATTCTGCTGGTAGTCGTCATGATTGGCGAAAAACGCCATCACGAAGAGATGGAACTGAAGCGTAACGGGGGCTAATAGATGAAAACCACATTGAAAAGTCTCAGCGTGGCGCTGATGCTCGCAGGTATGGTGGTCAGCAGTGCAGCGGTTGCCGCAGATAAAATCGTGATTGCGCATCGTGGCGCCAGCGGTTATCTGCCGGAGCATACGCTGCCAGCAAAAGCGATGGCCTATGCCCAGGGTGCGGATTATCTGGAGCAGGATTTGGTTATGACCAAGGATGACCATCTGGTCGTCCTGCATGACCACTATCTTGACCGCGTCACCGATGTTGCCGAGCGTTTTCCGGATCGTGCGCGTAAAGATGGGCGTTACTACGCCATCGACTTTACGCTGGATGAAATTAAATCGCTGAAATTTACCGAAGGCTTCGATATCGAAAATGGCAAAAAGGTCCAGACCTACCCAGGGCGCTTCCCGATGGGTAAATCTGATTTCCGCGTGCACACGTTCGAAGAAGAGATTGAGTTTGTTCAGGGATTAAATCATTCCACCGGTAAAAACATCGGTATTTACCCGGAAATGAAAGCACCGTGGTTCCATCACCAGGAAGGGAAGGACATTGCGGCTAAAACACTGGAAGTACTGAAAAAGTACGGGTATACCGACAAGAACGACAAGGTCTATCTACAGTGTTTTGATGTTGCAGAGTTGAAGCGCATTAAAAATGAACTGGAACCGAAGATGGGGATGGATCTCAATCTGGTACAGTTGATTGCGTACACTGACTGGAATGAAACCCAGGAGAAAAAGCCGGACGGCAGTTGGGTGAATTACAACTACGACTGGATGTTTAAACCGGGTGCCATGAAGCAGGTTGCGCAGTATGCGGACGGCATTGGGCCGGACTACCACATGCTGATTGATGAGAAGTCGAAGAAGGGCAATATCTCGTTAACTGGCATGGTACAGGACGCACATCAGAGTAAGATGGTGGTGCATCCTTATACCGTTCGTGCCGATCAACTGCCGGATTACACCACTGACGTAAACCAGCTGTATGACATTCTTTATAACAAGGCGGGCGTTGACGGGCTGTTCACCGACTTCCCCGACAAAGCAGTGAAATTCTTGAATAAAGAGTGATGGTGTAAGGCCTGTGATGCACCTCCGGTCACAGGCCTTAATGGATGAACGTTTTAACTGCTAGATAAGGCCGTCTGCTGTCAACGTTTCCATACATGCCTGCAGGAGAAATAAAGGGCTGCCGTCCACCGGCGGCTCTTTTGCCAGTAAGGATATCTGTCGATAGAACGTTGGTTCCAGCGCGACTGAGCGTACTTTCCCACCAACCGCCTTCAGCGTTAATTCCGGTAATAATGCTATACCCAGCCCCTGACGAATAAAGCTCATCGCGGTATCCGGATGGTTAAACTCGTATTTAATGACCGGTTCAATCCCCTTCTCTTTAAATAGCGCCATGATGCTTAATTCATAGCGACCTTTGCTGATAATGAGCGGTTCTCCAACCAGTTGTTCCACTGAAATCGTGCTATTGGCCGCCAGCGGATGGCTTTCAGGAACTACAACGGTAAATTTGTCGCGATACACCGGTACGCAGTACATGCCATTTACCGGGAAATGCACAAATCCCGCATCGATATCCCCACTGCGCAGGGAATCAACTATTGCCGTGCTGTTTTCTTCATAAGGGATAATTTTGATATGCGGGTGGTGCTGTTCGAAGTGGTGGATGATGCCGGGCAAAATGCAGGCACAGGCGCTGGGAAAGCAGCCGATACGCAGGGTTCTGGCCGGGTTTTGTCGCTCCTGCTCGGCAATCTCTTTCACCGCGTTGGTTTCAGACACGATCGTCCGCAGGTGTGAAACGATCCGACTCCCGGCCGGACTAAGTTGAATGTCTTTGCGGCGTTCGCGGATAAGAATATCAACCCCTAGCTCTTCCTCTAGCGCTGAAATTGCCTGGCTAACGGCGGATTGGGTCATGTACAGCCGCTTGCTGGCTTCGGTAAATCCACCGTACTCAAGTACGGCAAGCAGGGCGTGGATCTGGGTTAGTGTCATTAGTTTCTTCTAATCAACAATATTAAAACGATTAATTTCTCTAATATAATGGACCTGTTTATACTTGCGGTCTACCGTAAAATCACACTTCGACGCACCTGTCCGTAGTTCAGTTGAGCTGAGCGTTGCCTGCGTGCGCCGTCTGGACAGGTTGTCGAATATGAAAGAAAAACTGTGGACGAAAGATTTTTGGGCAATAACGATAATCAGCTTTATTATATTTTTTGTTTTTTATGTCCTGCTCACGCTGTTACCGATCTATATTTCGGATCGCCTGCATGCCACTCCAGATAAGGCCGGATTATTAGTCACCTTCTTTTTGGGGGCCGCAATTGTTGTGCGCCCGTTTGCGGGACAATGGGTAGGAAAATATTCGAATAAAACAATTCTGGTGCTCTCTTCTCTGGCCTTTTTGGTGGTCACTGCGCTGTATCCTGTTTGCCACTCAATTGAATCACTGCTGTTGATTCGGGTGCTTCATGGTGTAACGTTTGGCGTTATTACTACGGTAAAAGGAACGATTTCCGCGCGGTTGATACCGGCCTCCCGACGTGGGGAGGGCATCAGTTTTTTCTCGTTAGCCATGGGACTGGCAATGGTTGTGGGGCCGTGGGTAGGGCTGAACATGGCACGCTGGGAAGCTTTTACCACAGCATTCTGGCTGTGTAGCGCGGTTGCCGTACTGGGTATTATCCTGTCATTGATTGTCGCCGTACCGCCGGTTATCCGTCATGCTGACGGCTCAAAACCGAAGCTGGGATTTGCGGCAATGTTTGATCGCGCCGCACTGCCTTTCGCGATGGTGACGTTTTTCATGACCTTTTCCTACGCGGGCGTTTCCGCTTTTCTCGCACTGTATGCGCGCGAGCTCGATCTGATGGCCGCCGCCAGTAATTTCCTGTTGTGTTACGCCATTTGCCTGATGATCTGTCGAACCTTTACCGGCAATGTTTGTGATAAAAAAGGGCCGAAATACGTGGTCTATCCATGTTTGCTCGCTTTCACAGTCGGGCTGGTGGCGCTTGGCTATACTAACGGTAGCATTATGATGATTATTTCCGGTGGATTAATTGGCATCGGTTATGGTTCGGTCACGCCCGTATTTCAGACACAAATTATTAGTTCGGTGGAACCCCATAAAATTGGTATCGCTAATTCGCTGTTTTTCAATGCGATGGATGCAGGAATGGCAATCGGCGCGTTTATCATGGGGATGATGGTCGAGGGTGTGGGATATCGGGCGATTTATCTGGTGGGGGCGCTGCTGGTGGTACTGGCCGGGGTGTTGTATATCATGCAGATGAAAAAACGCGGAGACGTGGTACTGGTCTCCGCGCATGAAGTTCACTAAACACTACAGCTCTATTTCAATATCGCCTTTTGCCCGGCAACAGCACGGCAATATTTCACCGGGCTGAATGAAGGCCAGCGGTTCTGCAATCCAGTCAACCTGTCCCGCCACCAGGCGGGTACGGCAGGAGCCGCAGTAGCCTTCACGACACTGATATTCGACTTCAACATCGTGCGACTCGAGCGCGGCAAGCAGGGAAGGGTGTTCATCCTGGCACAGTAACTGCGTGCCAGAGATGCGCAGAGTCACGCGGCCCATCAGAGCTGGAAGTTACTCAGATCGTCAGTATCGACTTCGGCATCGATCTGGCCGACCAGATAAGAGCTGACTTCCACTTCCTGCGGCGCAACCTGGACGTTGTCAGACACCAGCCAGGTATTGATCCAAGGGATCGGGTTAGAACGTGTCTGGAATGGCAGATCGAGTCCAACAGCCTGCATACGGATGTTGGTGATGTACTCAACGTACTGGCACAGAATGTCTTTGTTCAGGCCAATCATTGAGCCATCACGGAACAGATAGTCTGCCCACTCTTTTTCCTGCAGCGCGGCCTGTACGAACAGGTCGTAGCACTCTTGTTTGCACTCTTCGGCAATTTCCGCCATCTCCGGATCGTCCACGCCGCTGCGCAGCAGGTTCAGCATATGCTGAGTACCGGTCAGGTGCAGGGCTTCGTCGCGGGCGATCAGACGAATAATTTTCGCGTTGCCTTCCATCAGTTCACGTTCGGCGAAGGCGAAAGAGCAGGCGAAGCTGACATAAAAGCGGATCGCTTCCAGCGCGTTCACGCTCATCAGGCACAGATACAGCTTCTTCTTCAGCTCACGCAGGTTTACGACAACCGTTTTACCATTAACGGTATGCGTACCTTCACCGAGCAAATGCCAGTAGCTGGTCATCTCGATCAATTCGTCGTAGTAGCTGGAGATGCCTTCTGCGCGTTTCTGGATTTGCTCGTTGGTGACGATATCGTCAAACACCACCGCCGGATCGTTAACAATATTACGGATGATGTGGGTGTAAGAGCGGGAGTGGATCGTTTCAGAAAACGCCCAAGTTTCCACCCAGGTTTCCAGTTCAGGGATCGAGATTAACGGCAGCAGCGCGACGTTAGGACTACGTCCCTGAATGGAGTCCAGCAGCGTCTGATACTTCAGGTTGCTGATGAAGATATGTTTTTCATGTTCCGGCAATGCCTGGAAGTCGATACGATCGCGAGAAACATCGACTTCTTCCGGACGCCAGAAGAAAGAGAGCTGCTTTTCGATCAGTTTTTCAAAGATGTCATATTTTTGCTGATCGTAGCGGGCGACGTTCACCGGCTGGCCGAAGAACATCGGTTCCAGAAGCTGATCATTTTTCGTCTGTGAAAAAGTGGTGTATGCCATTGATGTGAATCCTGTCTGGAATGTACTGCCGGATGCGCTTTGCTTATCCGGCCTACAATACCGCGAATTAATTTGTAGGCCGGGTAAGCGCTACGCCACCCGGCAAAAGATTAAATCTTACATGCGCCGCTTTCGCAGCCATCGTCCTGAATGGACGGTACCAGATCGTCCTGAGAGTCTTCCGCACCGTCACGGGTGTTCTGATAATACAGCGTTTTAACACCAAATTTGTAGGCGGTGAGCAGGTCTTTCAGCAACTGCTGCATCGGTACTTTTCCGGACGGGAAGCGCGACGGATCGTAGTTGGTGTTGGCGGAAATCGACTGATCGATAAATTTCTGCATGATGCCTACCAGCTGCAGATAGCCGTCGTTGTTTGGCATTTCCCACAGCAGTTCGTATGCGTCGTGCAGGTGTTCGTAGTCCGGCACGACCTGACGCAGAATCCCATCTTTCGATGCTTTGATGCTCACGTAACCGCGTGGCGGTTCAATGCCGTTGGTGGCGTTGGAGATCTGCGAAGAGGTCTCGGACGGCATCAGGGCTGACAGCGTGGAGTTACGCAGGCCGTGAGTCTTGATAGATTCACGCAGCTGTTCCCAGTCCATATGCAGCGGTTCGTTAGCGATAGCATCAAGATCTTTTTTATAGGTATCAATCGGCAGAATACCTTTCGCATAGGTGGTTTCGTTAAACCATGGGCATGCGCCTTGCTCTTTTGCCAGCTCGTTAGAAGCCTTCAGCAGGTAATATTGAATCGCTTCAAAGGTTTTGTGAGTCAGGTTATTGGCGCTGCCGTCAGAGTAGCGTTTACCGTTTTTCGCCAGCCAGTAAGCGTAGTTGATCACGCCAATACCCAGCGTACGACGACCCATCGCACCGCGTTTGGCGGCCGGAATCGGATAATCCTGGTAATCGAGCAGCGCATCCAGCGCACGTACCGCCAGTACAGCCAGCTCTTCCAGTTCGTCCAGACTTTCGATAGCGCCCAGGTTAAATGCGGACAGCGTACACAGCGCAATTTCGCCGTTTTCATCGTTAACGTCGGTCAGCGGTTTGGTCGGCAGGGCGATTTCCAGGCACAGGTTGGACTGGCGTACCGGCGCGACAACCGGATCAAACGGGCTATGGGTGTTGCAGTGGTCAACGTTCTGAATGTAGATACGACCGGTCGAGGCACGTTCCTGCATCATCAGTGAGAACAGCTCAACTGCTTTCACGCGCTGTTTGCGGATGCTGTCGTCGTTTTCATATTGGGTGTACAGACGCTCGAACTCATCCTGATCGGCGAAGAACGCGTCATATAGACCCGGGACGTCGGACGGGCTAAACAGGGTGATGTCGCCGCCTTTCAGCAGACGGGTGTACATCAGCTTGTTGATTTGTACGCCATAGTCCATGTGACGAACGCGGTTGCCTTCGACGCCACGGTTGTTTTTCAGGACCAGCAGGCTTTCAACTTCCAGGTGCCACATTGGGTAGAACAGCGTGGCTGCACCACCGCGTACGCCCCCCTGAGAGCAGGATTTCACCGCAGTCTGGAAATGCTTGTAGAACGGAATACAGCCGGTGTGGAACGCTTCACCGCCGCGAATCGGGCTACCCAGCGCACGGATGCGACCAGCGTTAATGCCGATACCGGCACGCTGAGAAACGTATTTCACAATTGCGCTGGAGGTTGCGTTGATGGAGTCCAGGCTGTCGCCGCACTCGATCAGTACGCAGGAGCTGAACTGACGCGTTGGGGTACGCACGCCGGACATAATTGGCGTCGGCAGCGAGATTTTGAACGTAGAAACGGCGTCGTAGAAACGTTTTACATATTGCAGACGTGTTTCACGCGGATAGTTAGAGAACAGGCAAGCCGCTACCAGAATGTAGAGGAACTGTGCGCTTTCATAGATCTCACCGGTAACACGGTTTTGCACCAGATATTTACCTTCCAACTGCTTCACCGCCGCGTAGGAGAAGGTCATATCACGGTCGTGTACGATGAACGAGTCCATCTGCTTGAACTCTTCTTCCGTGTAGTCTTCCAGCAGATGATTGTCGTATTTGCCCATTTCAACCATTTTCACGACATGGTCGAACAGCTTTGGCGGTTCAAACTCACCGTAGGCTTTTTTACGCAGGTGGAAAATCGCCAGACGGGCAGCCAGATACTGATAATCCGGCGCTTCGCGGGAGATCAGGTCGGCGGCTGCTTTGATGATTGTTTCATGGATGTCGGAGGTCTTGATTCCGTCATAAAACTGAATGTGGGAGCGCAGCTCGACCTGAGAAATCGATACGTTATTCAGTCCTTCTGCCGCCCAATCCAGAACTCGGTGGATTTTGTCGAGATTGATGCGCTCTGTACTACCATCACGCTTTGTCACCAGCAGACTCTGATTCATGTGGTTTTTTACCTGTCCGTGAAAGAAAAAATATCCCCCATATTATCCACAGAGTCATGTTGTGACTAAGTCTGTGGATAAATACTATATGTAGGGGTTGTTTGATAAAATAGACGCTATATGGTGAGTATTCTAGTAGGGATTCTTTTCAGCACAAGAGTTGATTTTGAGGTTAAATTGAGGTTGCAAAAGGGTGATAATCGCTAAGTGCGCGTCTTATAAGGCCTGGCGAGGATGTCAATAATTGAGAAAAAAAATAGAAAATTTGATCGAGTGCTGATTTCTTCATCTAAGGCAAGGAAAGTTCTTATGATCTGGCACAGGATTTGTAGGCCTGATAAGCGAAACGTCATCAGGCATGGTTCCAGTAAGCAGGCCGGATGGCGGCGTAGCACGCTTTTTCCGGCCTACAGGAGCAGTTAATCAACCTTGGCGGTGGTATGTACCATATAGTTCACATCAACGCCCGGGCCAAGTTTGAAGGTGTTGGTTATGGGGTTGTAATGCAGGCCGGTCATATGACGCTCTTTCAGTACGGTCTGGTCAACCCACTCTAATAATTCAGCAGGCTTAATAAACTTTTTCACATCGTGCGTGCCTTTCGGCACCATGCGCAGAATATATTCCGCTCCGACCACCGCCATCAGCCAGGATTTACCGTTGCGGTTAAGCGTGGAGAAAAATACTTCGCCACCCGGTTTGACCAGCCTGGCGCAAGCTCTGACCACTGACTGTGGGTCTGGCACGTGCTCCAGCATTTCCATACAGGTGACAACGTCATACTGATGTGCATGCTTTTCCGCATGCTCTTCGACGGTTTCTTGTACGTACTCTACCTGGATACCGCTTTCCAGTGCATGCAGTTTTGCTACCTGCAGCGGTTCAAAACCCATGTCCAGTCCGGTGACGGTGGCACCTTCGCGCGCCATACTCTCCGCCAGAATACCGCCGCCGCATCCGACGTCGAGTACCTTTTTACCAAACAGGCCGCCTGAGCGCTCAGTAATATAGCCCAGACGCAGTGGGTTAATGCGGTGCAGCGGCTTAAATTCACCCTCAAGATCCCACCAGCGTGACGCGACTGCTTCAAACTTGGCAATTTCTTCATGGTCAACGTTGTGAGCTACCGGAGGTTTTTCGGCATTCATTGGGGCTTCTACTCCTAAATTTGCGATGCAAATGAGTATATCAGCCTGACGGGATGAATAAAGCCTCTGTCAGGGGGAATCCATTTACCTGAATCTGCACGGATGTGTTATAATTTGCGACCTTTGAATCCGGGATACAGTAGAGGGATAGCGGTTAGATGAGCGACCTTGCGAGAGAAATTACACCGGTCAACATTGAGGAAGAGCTGAAGAGCTCCTATCTGGATTATGCGATGTCGGTCATTGTTGGCCGTGCGCTGCCGGACGTCCGAGATGGCCTGAAACCGGTTCACCGTCGCGTACTTTACGCCATGAACGTATTGGGCAACGACTGGAATAAAGCCTATAAAAAATCTGCCCGTGTCGTTGGCGACGTAATCGGTAAATACCACCCTCATGGTGATACCGCCGTTTACGACACCATTGTTCGTATGGCGCAGCCATTCTCCTTGCGCTACATGCTGGTAGATGGTCAGGGTAACTTTGGTTCTGTCGATGGCGACTCCGCAGCGGCGATGCGTTATACGGAAATCCGTATGTCGAAAATCGCCCATGAGCTGATGGCTGACCTGGAAAAAGAAACGGTTGATTTCGTCGACAACTATGACGGCACCGAACAAATTCCTGACGTCATGCCGACCAAAATTCCTAACCTGCTGGTGAACGGTTCGTCCGGTATCGCGGTAGGTATGGCGACCAACATTCCGCCGCACAACCTGACCGAAGTGATCAACGGCTGTCTGGCATATATTGACGATGAAGACATCAGCATTGAAGGGCTGATGGAACATATTCCGGGTCCGGACTTCCCGACTGCCGCGATCATCAACGGTCGTCGTGGTATCGAAGAAGCCTACCGTACCGGTCGTGGCAAAGTGTATATTCGCGCACGCGCGGAAGTCGAAGCGGATGCCAAAACGGGTCGCGAAACCATCATCGTTCACGAAATTCCGTATCAGGTAAACAAAGCGCGCCTGATTGAGAAAATCGCCGAGCTGGTAAAAGACAAACGCGTTGAAGGCATCAGCGCGCTGCGTGACGAGTCTGACAAAGACGGTATGCGCATCGTGATTGAAGTGAAACGCGATGCGGTCGGGGAAGTGGTTCTGAACAACCTCTATTCCCAGACCCAACTGCAGGTTTCCTTCGGTATCAACATGGTTGCATTGCACCATGGCCAGCCGAAGATCATGAACCTGAAAGATATTATTGCCGCGTTCGTACGTCACCGCCGTGAAGTCGTTACCCGTCGTACTATCTTTGAACTGCGTAAAGCCCGCGACCGTGCGCACATCCTTGAAGCGCTGGCGATTGCGCTGGCGAACATCGATCCGATCATCGAACTGATCCGCCGCGCGCCGACCCCGGCTGAAGCGAAAGCTGCGCTGGTTGCGCGTTCGTGGGAACTGGGCAACGTTTCCGCCATGCTGGAGCGTGCCGGTGATGACGCCGCGCGTCCTGAATGGCTGGAGCCGGAATTTGGCGTGCGTGACGGTCAGTACTACCTGACTGAACAGCAGGCCCAGGCGATTCTGGATCTGCGTTTGCAGAAACTGACTGGCCTTGAGCACGAAAAACTGCTCGACGAATATAAAGAGCTGCTGGAACAGATCGCTGAACTGCTGCACATTCTGGGCAGCGCCGATCGTCTGATGGAAGTTATCCGTGAAGAGATGGAGCTGATTCGTGAACAATTCGGTGACGCTCGTCGTACTGAAATCACCGCGAACAGCGCTGACATCAACATCGAAGATCTGATTAGCCAGGAAGATGTTGTCGTAACCTTGTCTCATCAGGGCTACGTGAAATATCAGCCGTTAACCGATTACGAAGCGCAGCGTCGTGGCGGTAAAGGTAAATCAGCAGCACGCATTAAAGAAGAAGACTTTATTGACCGCCTGCTGGTGGCCAACACCCATGACACGATCCTCTGCTTCTCCAGCCGTGGTCGTTTGTACTGGATGAAGGTCTATCAGTTGCCGGAAGCAAGCCGTGGCGCGCGTGGACGTCCAATCGTCAACCTGCTGCCGCTGGAAGCTAACGAACGTATTACCGCAATTCTGCCAGTACGTGAGTACGAAGAGGGCGTGAACGTCTTCATGGCAACCGCCAGCGGCACCGTGAAGAAAACGGCGCTGACCGAATTCAGCCGTCCGCGTTCTGCCGGTATTATTGCGGTTAACCTGAACGAAGGCGACGAACTGATTGGTGTAGATCTGACATCTGGCAGTGACGAAGTCATGTTGTTCTCTGCGGCAGGTAAAGTAGTGCGCTTTAAAGAAGATGCTGTCCGTGCAATGGGTCGTACCGCGACCGGTGTACGCGGTATCAAGCTGGCGGAAAAAGATAGCGTGGTATCGCTGATCGTTCCGCGCGGTGAAGGTGCGATCCTGACCGTTACTCAGAACGGTTACGGTAAACGTACGGCGGCGGAAGAGTATCCGACCAAGTCTCGTGCGACCCAGGGCGTTATCTCCATCAAGGTTACCGAGCGCAACGGTTCCGTTGTTGGCGCAGTGCAGGTTGAAGATACCGACCAGATCATGATGATCACCGACGCAGGTACGCTGGTACGTACTCGCGTGTCGGAAATCAGCGTGGTAGGGCGTAATACCCAGGGTGTGATCCTTATCCGTACTGCGGAAGACGAAAACGTCGTGGGTCTGCAACGCGTTGCTGAACCGGTTGATGATGAAGAGCTCGACTCCATCGACGGAAGCGCAGCTGAAGGTGACGAGGATATCGCACCTGAAGCGGAAAGCGATGACGATGCAGCAGCGGATGACGCTGACGAGTAATTAAGACGCTATAAAAAGGGCCGGAGAAATCCGGCCCTTTTTTTAATGGCATTGCGACAAAAGACATTTACCGCTACCTTAACCACACTCTATTAATGCCCTGAGGCGGAGCTTCGCCCCTTTGAAATACCTTGCTTCCGTTCATTCAACCCTAAAAGTCTCACGCTACCTGTTTAGAGCGTTGGCGCTCGTTATCTGGTGTCTGATTGCGTTTGCTTCCGTGTTCTACATTGTGAATGCGCTGCACCAGCGAGAGTCTGAGATCCATCAGGAGCTTAATCTCAGCTCCGATCAGGCCCAGCGCTACATTCAGCGCACATCTGATGTCATTAAAGAGCTGAAATATATTGCCGAGAATCGCTTAACGGCGGAAAACGGTGTGATGTCGCTGCGGGCGCAAGATGATAAAACCGTCGTGCCTAATTTTGAGCCGTTGTTTGCCGACTCCGACTGTTCTGTCATGGGCAATGCCTGGCGAGGTTCTCTGGAATCACTGGCCTGGTTTATGCGCTACTGGCGCGACAACTTTTCCGCCGCCTATGATTTAAATCGAGTGTTCCTGATCGGCAGCGACAACCTCTGTATGGCCAATTTCGGTTTGCGTGATATGCCCGTTGAACGTGACGAGGCCCTGAAGGCGCTGCATGAGCGCATTATTAAGTATCGTAATGCTACGCAAGACGAAAATGGCAACAACTTGTTCTGGATCAGCCAGGGGCCACGTCCGGGAGTAGGGTATTTCTATGCGCTGACGCCGGTTTACCTCGCCAATCGCCTCCAGGCGCTGTTGGGCGTAGAGCAGCCAATTCGCATGGAGAATTTCTTCACGCCGGGCAGTTTACCGATGGGCGTGACCATCCTCGACGAAAATGGGCATGCGCTAATTTCTCTCACTGGCCCTGAAGGGAATATTAAGGCTGAGCCCCACTGGATGCAGGAACGCTCCTGGTTTGGTTACACACCGGGTTTCCGTGAGCTGGTATTGAAGAAGAATCTGCCTCCTTCCTCCCTGAGCATCGTGTACTCCGTTCCGGTCGACCTGGTACTGGAGCGGATCCGCATGATGATCCTGAACGCTATCCTGCTGAACGTGCTGGTCGGGGTGGCATTATTTATGCTCACGCGCATGTATGAACGGCGCATTTTTATTCCAGCGGAAAGTGATGCACAGCGGCTGGAAGAACATGAGCAGTTTAACCGTAAAATCGTGGCTTCTGCGCCGGTGGGTATTTGTATTCTGCGCACGATGGATGGCATTAACATTCTGAGTAACGAACTGGCGCACACCTATCTGAACATGCTGACGCATGAAGACCGTCAGCGGTTAACGCAAATTATTTGCGGCCAACAGGTCAATTTTGTTGATGTGCTGACCAGCAACAATACCAATCTGCAAATCAGCTTTGTGCACTCGCGCTATCGCAATGAAAACGTGGCAATTTGTGTCCTGGTTGATGTCAGCGCACGCGTTAAAATGGAAGAGTCGTTGCAGGAGATGGCACAGGCGGCGGAACAGGCTAGCCAGTCAAAATCGATGTTCCTTGCGACGGTGAGCCATGAGCTACGTACACCGCTGTATGGCATTATCGGTAACCTTGATTTATTGCAAACCAAAGAGTTACCGAGTGGGGTGGATCGTCTGGTAACGGCGATGAATAACTCTTCCAGCCTGCTGCTGAAAATTATCAGCGATATTCTCGACTTCTCAAAGATTGAATCTGAACAGCTGAAGATTGAACCGCGAGAGTTTTCACCACGTGAAGTCATGAACCATATTACGGCTAACTATTTGCCGTTGGTGGTCCGCAAGCAGTTGGGGTTGTACTGCTTTATCGATCCGGATGTGCCCGTGGCGCTGAATGGCGATCCGATGCGTTTACAACAAGTGATTTCTAATCTACTGAGTAACGCAATCAAGTTTACCGATACCGGTTGTATTGTGCTGCACGTACAGTGCAGCGGCGACTACCTGAGCATTCGAGTGCGTGATACCGGTGTAGGGATCCCTGCCAAAGAGGTGGTTCGGTTGTTCGATCCTTTCTTCCAGGTGGGGACTGGCGTACAGCGTAATTTCCAGGGAACGGGACTCGGTTTGGCGATTTGTGAAAAACTGATCAGCATGATGGATGGGGATATTTCCGTCGATTCCGAGCCGGGAATGGGGAGTCAGTTTACGCTACGTATTCCGCTGTATGGCGCACAGTATCCGCTGAAAAAGGGTGTTGAAGGATTGGCCGGCACGCGTTGCTGGCTGGTAGTACGCAATGCGTCACTGTACCAATTTCTCGAATCCAGCCTGACGCGTAACGGGATGACGGTGCTGCGATATGAGGGACAACAGCCCGATGCGGATGACCTGCTGGTGGCTGACGATGTGCTGGAACAGGCGTGGCAGGGACGGGCTGCGGTGATTTTCTGCCGCCGCCATATTGGTATTCCGCTGGAAAGAGAGCCTGGAGAATGGGTACACAGCGTGGCGTCACCGCACGAACTGCCTGCGCTGTTGGCGCATATATACAGTGTAGAGCTGGGGAGTGAAGATCTCTCCACGGCGCTGCCAGCCCCGGATAAAGCCGGTGCGACGAACGATGACATGATGATCCTGGTTGTTGACGATCACCCTATCAACCGGCGCTTACTGGCCGATCAGTTGGGATCGTTGGGATATCAGTGTAAAACGGCGAATGACGGTGTGGATGCGCTCAATGTACTCAGCAAAAACCATATCGACATTGTGCTGAGTGACGTCAACATGCCAAATATGGATGGTTATCGCCTGACGCAGCGTATCCGCCAGCTAGGGTTAACGCTGCCTGTTGTGGGGGTAACGGCAAACGCGCTTGCCGAAGAGAAGCAGCGTTGTCTGGAATCAGGTATGGATAGCTGTCTGTCCAAGCCGGTGACCTTAGACGTATTGAAGCAAACGCTGGCGGTCTATGCGGAAAGAGTGAGAAAAACGCGGGGATAGGGAATAAAAGAGCCGGATGGCGGCGTTAGTCTTATCCGGCCTACGAAACGTGCACGATGCTGTGTGTTCGTAGGCCTGATAAACGCAGCGCCATCAGGCATTTTGACGTGATAAAGAATTATTCTTTGTCTGACGGACTCAGCGTCACGGAGGAGAGGTAATTCAGCAGTGCGATATCGTTTTCCACACCGAGCTTCATCATTGCCGATTTTTTCTGGCTACTGATGGTTTTAATGCTGCGGTTGAGCTTTTTGGCGATCTCAGTAACCAGGAAACCTTCGGCAAACAAGCGCAGAACTTCACTCTCTTTCGGTGACAGACGTTTGTCGCCATAGCCGCTGGCGCTGATTTTCTCCAGCAGACGAGACACGCTTTCCGGGGTAAATTTCTTACCTTTCTGCAGCGCGGCCAGCGCTTTTGGCAGGTCGGTTGGCGCACCTTGCTTCAGTACGATCCCTTCAATATCGAGATCCAGTACCGCGCTCAGGATAGCCGGATTGTTGTTCATGGTCAGAACGATAATCGACAGGCTCGGGAAATGACGCTTGATATATTTAATTAACGTGATCCCATCACCGTATTTATCTCCCGGCATGGAGAGGTCGGTAATCAACACATGCGCATCCAACTTAGGCAAATTGTTGATCAGTGCAGTGGAGTCTTCAAATTCGCCGACAACATTTACCCACTCGATTTGCTCAAGTGATTTACGAATACCGAACAGTACAATCGGGTGGTCATCGGCAATAATTACGTTCATAGTGTTCATGTATTGGGCTACCTTGCTACAGCAAGCTCTTGACGTAAACGTCAATGTCGCTGATGTATTTTTCTATACCTGGAGCATCTTTCTCTTGAATAAGATGTTCCAGCGCTTCACATAACTGCTTGCCGGGTACCAGATTAAGCATGGCAAACACGCCTTTCAGGCGATGGGCCGTTTGGGCTAATGCAGCGAAATCGCTGATAGCCGCCTCAGTATACAACCTCTTAACATCATCCGGTACTGTGTCTACAAAGAGTGCGTAGTAACCACTGGCATGAAGTTCGGCGTTTTCATCTCCGCCGAGGGGGAGTTCCTGGAACTCTTCTTGTGCCAGCTGCTCTTCAATCAGCTCAAGGACAGCTTCCTGCATAGCATTGCTCATATTAAAGTTGACGCGCAGCTGACCGGGGCCAATTTTCCGTACGCCAGACTCATCATCGCTTAAAAGCAAGCCCGAGGCAGTAAGATTAGACGGATTATCCGTTAAAAAGAGATCATATTCTTGACTATTCAACCGTTCATCGGGCGTGATGCAGGTTGCCCCCCAGTTTTCCAGCTGACGTAATACAATGCTACGTACGTCATTTGAGGTGACATCAACCATTACGCAGACGTCATCCAACAGGCGCTCTTCACTATCAGCATGTTGATCGTGCAGCGGCATTTTAACATGGACGATATAACGTGTTCCAAGTTCTTCCCGCGCTTTAATATTCAGGTGTCCACCCAGCTTGCGGGCGAGCTGATCGCACAACCAGAACGTCAGCGGGTTGGCTTTGCCATACCGATCGCCCTGCGTGTCATTAATGAATGGGAAATGGAGATTATCAACTTCATTTAATGTGACGCCTTCCCCGGTATCCAGAATGCGGAAGGTCAGGCGTTCGGCCTCCGACTCATCCTGGTCGACTTCCAGCGTGATTTTACCTATCTGCGTGGTGGTTACCGCATATTGGATCAACAGCAGCAAAATACGGCGCAAGGCATCGCGATCGCCACGGCGTTCGTCATGGGCGCTTAGGTGATTTTTAATCAGTAGCTGCAGCCCTTTACGCTTAATGGCCGGCAGAACTTCCGGAACCACGTCGTCAATTAATGCCTGCACGGAAAACAGTGTGGATTCACCTTTCCAGGCATCGTTCTCCAGCAGGTTGGCTAGCTGGATTTCGTCCACCATCCGCACCAGAACGTCGGCCTGATTGGCCAGTTTCTGGCTGTCTGGTGTATTGAGCGCGGCGGCATTAGCAGCCAGCGTTTTCGCGGGGTCTTTCAGCGCGCTGCCAATATTCTGCATAAAGGCCGCTCGGGCCTGCTGGTTTTTCTCATACAGCCGCTGCGCTTGTTTCAGCTTCTTATTGACCAGCACCTCGCGGTCCTGGTCACGAATGATAAAGATCTGCGTTCTCGGGGAGATCTGGCTGCGAAACAGTCTGATTTCATACAGTTCATTATTGATGGTGGCCTGAATCACTCCCTGATGCTGCTCTGCCATATTGGTAATATTTTGCAGATTTAAATGCGGCAGCAGGTGGTCGGCAATTTTATTGCTGATAACCGTGCGGTTTGCTTCCTGATCGTGTACCAGTAATCCCAGCGGCAAAAGGGATACAATCTCTTCATTGATTGCGCGCAGAACACGCAACTCATTATTTGCCGCAAGATTTGGCGCCACCTGGGTGGAACGGGCAGGGAGGTGGCGAAAGGTGGTATAGCCAAACAGCGCCAGAGCCAGTAACGCAATGTTCAGCAAAAGCGGTAGCAGAATGCTTTGCAATGTGTCGAGTAGCAATGAGCCAAACGGAACCTGCCACACCAGCCGCATATCCGTTGAGTTTAGTGCCGAAGAGATCTCAATTTTACTGTTGTTGAAATTAATGCTGACGCTGTCAGGCGACTCTTTTTCATTCAGGTGCTCGGTCGTTGAGGTGGCATCAGGTTCCAGATGGAAACTGTCCAGCGGCATACCGGGCGGGATCAAGTCATTAATCGGCAGGTCAAAGGCGACAACCGTTGCCAGATGTCCTGGCTGATTAAAGGTCGTGCGTAGCGTGAAGTAATGCCCGTTCTGCCAGGCCAGACGGCGCAGTGAAGAGAAGCTTTCACGTTCATCTAGCGCATTAGCCTGTTGCAGCATCTCAGCGCGCCGGGAATCGACAATATTCCCAATCGTCGATTCTTTAAAACCAGAGGTCAGATCTTTCAGCGGTAACGTTGAGATTAGGATCAGGCTGTTGTCCTGGCCATTCAGGTAATACATTGACCATGGGACATTCTCCGCGCCCCACAACGTGTCCAGATACGTTGAAATGCGCTGGGTCATTTCCAATGTAGAACTGTCATGCGAGCCGAAAATCAGCGCCTCAGTCTTTCTGCGCGGCTTCTCAAGATAATAGACGTCTTGTTTCAGACGTGTTTCCTGCAGCCCTTCTGCACCCGGCGAACTGGTTGAGGCGGCAATATTGTCATAGATTTGCCAGGTCACGTATCGCCAGGTATCGACCCTTTTATGAATGGCATGGGTAATATCAACAATCTGATAGCTCTTATCTTTTAACCAGGTGTTGACGGCGCTCTGGACCATAACACCCATCATCACCAACAGCACAACGATCAGTAATAAGAAGAAACGGGTAATACTTCCTGGTAACAGGGAGAATCGGGTGGAAACCGTTGTGTCAGACTGACTCATTCGTGTTTATGACCTGTTAAACGACGCGAAAGATGAAAGGGCAGTATAAAGGGTAATGTATGAATTACCACACTTACACCACGCCGCCTGGCCTGCATTCTTTGCGCCTGATTTTGTTACAGCCATTACGATGCAAAGGTGTACAGAAGATAAAGGCGGGTACAAATATTCGTACGGAATGTATACATTTAGCATTAAATAACAAGAAATTATTTATCAAACTTATATCTGATCGTGACGCCCGAGATAGTTAATAGTCGTTATAGTTTTGCATCGGTAGCACGGAAAGGTAAGTTTTGTGTAAAGAAGGGTAAAAAAAAACCGAACGCAGAGCATTCGGCTGAAATAGGGGTAAACAGACATTCATAAATGAATGACGGTAATAAATAAAGTTAATGATGATAGCGGGTCTATTTTAGTTGCGAGTGAAGATTTTGTTTTGTCATTCAGTGCTATAAGATTTTTTTGTGTAATGCATTGATTTTAAAGATCATTAAAATGATTCTTGATTATTTGTGCTTATTTTGTCTGTTTTTTGATTTTAAAAAAGTTCCCTCATATTAATATTTTGAAACATCTATACCGATAAATGAAACACCTTAAAAGTTTTAGTATCATATTCGTGTTGGATTATTCTGTGTTTTTGCGGAGAATGAAGTTGCCGACTGGTTAATGACCTTAATCAGTATGCAGTGGCATAAAAAAGCAATAAAGGCATATAACAGAGGGTTAATAACATGAAAGTTAAAGTACTGTCCCTCCTGGTACCAGCACTGCTGGTAGCAGGCGCAGCGAATGCGGCTGAAATTTATAACAAAGACGGCAACAAATTAGATCTGTACGGTAAAGTCGACGGTCTGCACTATTTCTCCGACAACAAAGGTGATGATGGTGACAAGACTTACATGCGTATCGGCTTCAAAGGCGAAACTCAGGTTAACGACCAACTGACCGGTTACGGCCAGTGGGAATACCAGATTCAGGGTAACCAGAGTGAAGCGAGCAACGACGCCTGGACGCGTGTGGCATTCGCGGGTCTTAAATTCGCTGATGCAGGTTCTTTCGACTACGGTCGTAACTATGGCGTGACATATGATGTAACGTCCTGGACCGACGTTCTGCCGGAGTTCGGCGGCGACACCTACGGTGCTGATAACTTCATGCAGCAGCGTGGTAACGGTTATGCGACCTACCGTAACACTGACTTCTTCGGATTGGTTGATGGCCTGAACTTTGCCCTGCAGTACCAGGGTAAAAACGGCAGCGTAAGCGGTGAAAACGTAGGTGGTCGTAGCCTGCTGACCCAGAATGGCGACGGTTACGGCGGATCTGTGACCTATGATATCGGCGCTGGCTTTGGTGTCGGTGGTGCTATCACGACGTCTAAACGTACTGCTGATCAGAATGCTGTTGGCGTGTACGGTAGCGGTGACCGTGCAACGGTTTATACCGGTGGTCTGAAATACGATGCTAACAACGTTTACCTGGCAGCACAGTACTCCCAGTCCTATAACGCAACCCGTTTCGGTACCTCTAATGGTAGCAACCCGACTGCTGCATATGGCTTCGCGGATAAAGCACAGAATTTTGAAGTTGTGGCACAGTACCAGTTCGATTTCGGTCTGCGTCCATCCGTCGCTTACCTGCAGTCAAAAGGTAAAGACATCAGCAATGGTTTCACCAACTACGGTGACCAGGATATCGTGAAATATGTTGATGTTGGCGCAACCTACTACTTCAACAAAAATATGTCTACCTATGTTGATTACAAAATCAACCTGCTGGATGACAACAACTTCACCCGTGATGCTGGCATTGCTACCGATGACATCGTAGCGCTGGGTCTGGTTTACCAGTTCTAATCTGCGCTCATGTCGTTAAAAGGCCCTGCGGGGCCTTTTTTAATGTCGTTTTTCCGCCGTACAAACAACGATTTTTGGTGTACTCTTGCGCCCGTTCGCATGAGGATAATTACGTATGGAAATGAATTTTTATCGCGCAGCACTGCTGGCTGTGACCATCTTTTTTGTCGGGTGCGATGAGGCCTCGAAACCTGCTCAGACCACAATTCCTGCCACGGTTCTGGAAGGTAAAACGATGGGCACTTTCTGGCGGGTCAGTATGGTAGGCGTAGATGCCAAACGCGCAAGGGAACTGCAGGCCAAGATCCAGACTCAGCTTGATGCCGATGATCAACTGCTCTCTACCTATAAAAACGATTCTGCGTTAATGCGCTTTAACCTGTCGAAAAGTCTGTCGCCGTGGCCGGTTAATGACGCCATGGCGGATATCGTGACTTCGGCGCTACGCATTGGTGCAAAAACCGATGGGGCCATGGATATCACCGTGGGGCCGTTAGTCAACCTGTGGGGCTTTGGCCCGGATCAGCAGCCGTTGCATATTCCCACCCAGGGGCAAATTGACGCTGCAAAAGCGCAAACCGGGCTTTCTCATCTGAAAGTCGTGAATGAAGCGCATCAGAACTACCTGCAAAAAGACTTGCCGGATCTGTATGTTGATCTCTCAACCGTTGGCGAAGGGTACGCCGCCGATCATCTGGCTCGATTGATGGAGCAAGAGGGGATCGCCCGTTATCTGGTTTCCGTTGGTGGTGCGCTGAACAGCAGGGGAATGAATGCTGAAGGGCATCCGTGGCGAGTGGCAATCCAGAAACCCACCGATCGTGAAAACGCGGTGCAGGCGATTGTCGACATTAATGGGCATGGCATTAGCACCTCCGGCAGCTACCGGAACTATTATGAGCTGGACGGTAAGCGCCTTTCCCATGTTATCGACCCGCAAACCGGTCGCCCGATCGAACATAATCTGGTATCCGTAACGGTGATTGCGCCAACGGCGCTGGAAGCCGATGGCTGGGATACAGGATTGATGGTGCTCGGCCCGGAAAAGGCCAAAGAAGTCGTGCGTCGTGAAGGGCTGGCGGTCTATATGATTGTGAAAGAGGGTGAGGGGTTTAAAACCTGGATGTCGCCGCAGTTTAATAGCTTTCTGGTCAGCGAAAATAATTAAAAAGCAAGATTGCGGGTTTTTACGCCCGACGATGGGGACACACTGAGGCTAAGCGCTATGCTTAACAAAGGAGTCCGAAATGAAAAATCGTTTACGCATCACTGATGATGACCGTTGGCAGTCCGTTGTGGATCGCGACGTTGACGCCGACGGTCAGTTTGTTTTTGCCGTCCAGACTACCGGTATTTTCTGCCGTCCGTCCTGTCGGGCAAAACATGCGCTGCGCAAAAATGTCCGTTTTTTCGCCGATGCTCACCAGGCACAGGATGCCGGGTTTCGCCCCTGTAAGCGCTGCCAGCCGGATAAAGACAGCGCGCAACAACATCGGCTGGACAAAATTGCCCGCGCCTGTCAGTTGTTGGAGCAAGAGTCACCTCTTACGTTGGACGAGCTGGCACAGCAGGTGGCAATGAGCCCGTATCACTTGCATCGTCTGTTCAAAGCCACGACGGGCATGACCCCGAAAGTGTGGCAACAATCATGGCGTGCTCGCCGTCTGCGGGATGCCCTGGCGAAAGGTGTTCCGGTTACACAGGCGATTCTCAATGCCGGATTCCCCGACAGCAGCAGCTACTACCGCAAAGCCGATCAAGCATTAGGCATGACGGCAAAGCAATTTCGTAAAGGTGGCGACAACGTTTCTGTACGCTATACCCTCGCAGATTGCGCTCTGGGCCGTTGTCTGGTGGCGGAAAGCGAGCGGGGTATCTGCGCGATCTTGCTTGGCGATGATGACGCTACGTTGGTTGCGGATCTTCATGCGCTGTTTCCCGCCGCGCAGGATGTTCCTGCAGAGGCCAATTTTCAGCAGCGCGTGCGCGAAGTGATCGTCGCGATCAATTCGCGTGACGCGTCGCTATCGCTACCCCTGGATATCCGGGGCACCGCATTTCAGCAGCAGGTGTGGCAGGCGCTGCGCACAATTCCGTGCGGCGAAACAGTGAGCTACCAACAGCTGGCCAGCGCCATCGGCAAACCGAAGGCGGTGCGCGCGGTGGCCAGTGCCTGTGGGGCCAACAAACTGGCGATTGTTATTCCGTGTCACCGGGTGATCCGTGGCGATGGCGCACTTTCGGGCTACCGATGGGGTATTGCGCGCAAGGCGCAGTTACTGCAACGGGAAACTACTGGCGAGGAAACATAATGCTCGATCTCTTTGCGGATGCTAAACCCTGGCAGGAGCCGCTGGCTTCAGGTGCGGTTATTCTGCGACGTTTCGCTTTTGACTCTGCGCCCTCTTTACTGCAGGCGATAGCGGCTGTCGCCAGACAGTCGCCGTTTCGCCAGATGGTGACGCCCGGCGGCTATACAATGTCGGTGGCGATGACCAACTGCGGCCATCTGGGCTGGACGACGGATCAGCATGGCTATCTTTATTCTCCGTTTGATCCACTCACCGGCACGCACTGGCCGCCGCTGCCGGATGCGTTCGCTGATCTGTGCCAACAGGCGGCGACGGCGGCGGGCTATGCTGATTTTCAACCCGATGCCTGCCTGATTAACCGCTACACGCCAGGGGCAAAGCTGTCCTTACATCAGGATAAAGACGAGCCCGACCTGCGGGCGCCGATTGTCTCTGTATCGCTGGGGCTACCAGCCATCTTTCAATTTGGCGGCTTGCGCCGTAATGACCCTTTAAAGCGTTTACTGCTGGAACACGGCGATGTCGTGGTGTGGGGCGGTAATTCGCGGCTGTTTTATCATGGGATCCAGCCGCTTAAAACAGGGTATCACCCATTAACCGGAGACTGTCGTTACAACCTGACGTTTCGTCTGGCGGGTAAAAAAGAATAAAAATAAGAATTATTATTGCTGTCAGCGAAGAGATGTTTAAACTGCGGGCTGTTATTACTTGTCCGGGTTGTGTGCATGGAACTTTTACTTCTTGTCTGGCGGCAGTATCGCTGGCCATTTATCAGCGTGATGGCGCTCAGCCTCGCCAGCGCCGCGTTGGGGATTGGGCTGATTGCGTTTATCAACCAGCGCTTGATCGAAACGGTCGACACCACGCTGATGGTGCTACCGGAGTTTCTTGGCCTGCTGCTGTTGTTGATGGTTGTCACCCTCGGTTCTCAGCTGGCGTTGACCACGCTGGGTCACCACTTTGTCTACCGCCTGCGTAGCGAATTTATCAAACGAATTCTGGATACTCACGTCGAGCGTATTGAACAGCTTGGCAGCGCCTCGTTGCTGGCCGGTTTAACCAGTGATATCCGCAACATCACCATCGCCTTTGTTCGTCTGCCTGAACTGGTACAGGGGATTATCCTGACCATCGGATCGGCGGCGTATCTGGCGATGCTGTCGACCAAAATGCTGCTGGTAACGGCAATCTGGATGGCAATCACCATCTGGGGCGGATTTGTGCTGGTGGCGCGGGTGTATAAACACATGGCCACCTTGCGCGAAACTGAAGACAAGTTGTACAACGATTATCAGACGGTGCTGGAAGGGCGCAAAGAGCTGACGCTTAACCGCGAGCGCGCCGAGCATATCTTTAATCAGATGTACGTCCCGGATGCCAAAGAGTATCGCCACCATATTATCCGTGCCGATACCTTCCACCTGAGCGCGGTTAACTGGTCGAACATTATGATGCTGGGTGCCATTGGCCTGGTGTTCTGGATGGCTAACAGTCTGGGATGGGCTGATACCGCCGTGGCAGCGACCTATTCTCTGACGCTGTTATTCCTGCGAACGCCGCTGCTCTCTGCCGTTGGCGCGCTGCCGACGCTGCTTACCGCGCAGGTGGCGTTCAACAAACTGAATAAATTCGCACTAGCACCTTTTAAGGCCGAATTCCCACGCCCAACCGCGTTTCCCAACTGGCAAACGCTGGAGCTGCGCAACGTGGTTTTCCACTATCAGGATAATGCGTTTTCCGTAGGGCCGGTGAATCTGACGATTCATCGCGGTGAACTGATCTTCTTGATTGGCGGCAACGGTAGCGGGAAATCTACGCTGGCGATGTTACTGACCGGTCTATACCAGCCGCAGTCAGGCGAAATATTGCTTGATGGTAAGGCCGTTGCCGTTGAAAAACCGGAAGACTACCGCAAGCTATTCTCTGCCGTATTTACCGACGTCTGGCTGTTCGACAAACTGCTGGGGCCGGAAGGTAAAGAGGCTAATCCGCAGCTGGTCGCGAAGTGGCTGGAACATCTGAAGATGGGTCATAAGCTGGAGCTGAGCGATGGTCGTATCCTCAATCTGAAGCTGTCGAAAGGGCAGAAGAAACGCGTGGCGCTGCTGCTGGCCCTGGCGGAGGAGCGCGACATCATTCTGCTGGATGAATGGGCTGCCGATCAGGACCCCCATTTCCGCCGGGAGTTCTATCAGGTGCTATTGCCTTTGATGCAGGAAATGGGGAAAACCATTTTCGCCATCAGCCACGACGATCACTATTTTATTCACGCCGATCGTCTGCTGGAAATGCGTAACGGACAGTTGAGTGAACTGTTGGGCGATGAACGTGACGCCGCCTCGCGCGACGCGGTGGCTCGCACAGCCTGAACCTTCGTGCCGCCGGTTTTTTAGCCACCCGGCGGCACTGTTTATTGTTATTTACATAAATCGGCATCATGATTAATGATATTTCATATCATGGATTTATGATTAATGTCCGTAATAAACAAAAACAGCGCCAGACTGCGTGATGAAGAGCGTGCGCGCCTCATCTGGCTGCTGACCACTGATAAAGCCATTATTTCAACGCTGTTGGGCAAGCTTACCCTGGCTGAGCAATATGACGTCGGTACGTTAGCCGACGATATTGCTGAGGTAGGGGCGCTGGTGGCTCACCTGCCACCGCCTGACCTTGCCGATACCCTCGAAGCTTTGCCCTCAGAAGAGCGCCACGCCCTGTGGCGACTGGTCGAAAATGAAAAGCGCGGTAACGTCTTGCTTGAGGCGTCTGAAAACGTCTGGGACGACCTGATCGATGAGATGAGCGACCGCGAGCTGCTGGATGCGCTGCAATACCTCGATATCGATGAACAGATTTACCTTGTTCAACATTTGCCTCGTAACCTTACCGGTCGTCTGCTGGCGACGTTACCGGCAGAGGAGAGGACGCGCGTCCGCCAGGTGCTGCACTATGAGAAGAATAGCGTCGGCGCGATCATGGAGTTCGAAGTCATCACCGTGCGTCCGGACGTGACGCTGGAAGTGGTGCAACGCTACCTGCGGCGGCTGGGGAAAATGCCGGAGAACACCGATAAACTTTTCGTGACCGATCGCAATAAAGTGCTGGTTGGCGAACTGACGCTAACCTGCATTTTGCTCAATGATGTGCAGCGAAAAGTCAGCGAGGTGATGGAAGAAGACCCGCTCACCTTTTCTCCGGAAGATATCGCCGAAAACGCTGCGCGTACTTTCGAACGTGACAACTTGGTCAGTGCCGCGGTGGTTGATCCTTCCGGTAAACTGATGGGCCGTTTAACCATTGATGAGATCGTCGATGTGGTCTATGAAGAAACCGACACCGATCTGCGTCGAATGGGGGGCTTAAGCGCCGAAGAGGACGTGTTCGCACCTGTTACCAAAGCGGTAAAAACCCGCTGGGCATGGTTGGCCGTTAACCTCTGTACCGCCTTTATTGCCTCGCGGGTGATCGACGGTTTTGAACATACGATTTCGCAACTGGTGGCGCTGGCCTCGTTGATGCCGATTGTGGCGGGTATCGGCGGCAATACCGGGAATCAAACTATCACTATGATCGTCCGCGCGCTGGCGCTGCAAAATATTCAGCCGGGGAACCTGACGTTTCTCATCCTGCGCGAGATGGGCGTGGCGTTAATCAACGGCCTCGTGTGGGGCGGGATTATGGGGGGCATTACCTGGTGGCTGTATGATGATATGGCGCTCGGCGGTGTGATGACCCTGGCGATGATGCTCAATCTGCTGATGGCGGCGTTGATGGGGGTTATCATTCCGATGACGATGGTGAAGCTCGGGCGCGACCCGGCGGTCGGCTCGAGCGTCATGATAACCGCTATCACTGATACTGGTGGTTTCTTTATTTTTCTCGGTCTGGCAACGCTGTTTCTGATGTAGTCGCCCGTTTGCGTCTGACGATACGCGGCAGAATGAGCATCGTCATCACCCCGGCAACCACGCCAATCGCCAGGTTGCCGGTTGAGACCGTGGCAGCGACGGTCACCAGCATCACCAGCGTTTCAGTGACGGGGAGATTCCTCAGCGTAGCGGGCTGGATGCTGTGCCAACTGAAGGTTTTTACCGCCACAATCACCATAATACCTGCCAGCACCGACATGGGTATTTCTGCCATCACTTCGCTTAACCCAGTGACTAACAGGAGCAATACCAGTCCGGCGGCAACCGTCGAGACGCGGCTGCGTCCTTTGCCCATCTCGACGTTAACGATGGTTTGACCAATCATCGCGCACCCGGCGATGCCGCCATAAAATCCGGCCAGAATATTGGCTATCCCCAGCCCGGCACTCTCGCGATTCTTATTCGACGGCGTCATCGTCAGGTCATCCACCAGGCGGGCGGTTAACAGCGACTCCATCAAACCAACAAAAGCGATACTCAGCGCGCAGGGCCAGATAATCGCCAGCGTTTGCAGGTTGAGCGGAACCAACAACTCGGTGAAACCCGGCAGGCCGCCGCTCATTGAACCTTCATCACCGACGGTCGGTAACAGTTGCCCGCTGGTGACAGTGAACACGGTTAGCAGCACGATGGCGATAAGCGGTGCGGGAATTGCTTTAATAAACCGCGGAACCCACAGCACAATCAGCAGCGTCAGGACAAACAACCCCCAGATGAGCGGGCTTTTGCCCCAGAAGTGCGGGGCCTGGGCAAAGAAAATCAATATCCCCAGCGCGTTGACAAAACCGGTCATCACGGCCGTAGGGATGAATCGCATCAGACGTGCCATTCCCAATACACCAAACAGGATCTGAATCATCCCGGCCAGCACCACTGCAGGCAGGATGTATTGCACGCCGTGTTGATGCACCATCGGACCAATCACCAGCGCAACCGATCCTGCAGCGGCGGTAACCATTGCGGGACGACCGCCTAAAAAAGACATCGCCAGGCACAGTACGACGGAGGCTACCAGACTGACTTTAGGATCAACGCCGGCGATCACGGAAAACGAAATCACTTCCGGGATCAGCGCCAGGGCGGTTACCACACCGGCCAGCGTTTCGCGAACCAGCAGACGGGGTTGGCGGAGCACGGCACGGGTCGCGTGTTCAGCGACTGCGGCAGAAGAATGTTGAGTTGCAGACATAGTTACACTCAGGTCAAAAATGGCCTGATACAGCAGACCGACAGGCATCCGTGCGGTGAATAGCAAAGCGCAGCATAGTACCCGTCAGATGGACCGGTTTCCAGAAATGATTGTCAATAACCGCATAAACTATCAACGTATTAATAACATTTTTAAAAATTAAATATAATTTATAAACTTTATTTAATTATTTTTACTTAAGTGTTACCGTTGGTGCCGCTCGATTTTCACCTGCATTAAAAGCAAAAAAGCGATACTAAAAGTAAGGCATTAACATTATGAAAAAAGTGACTGCCATGCTCTTCACCATGGCCGTTGGGCTGAATGTTGTCTCAATGGCGGCAAAAGCGAAAGCGGCGGAAGAGCAGGAAACGGATGTACTGTTGATTGGCGGCGGCATCATGAGCGCCACGCTGGGAACCTATTTACAGGAGCTGGAGCCGCAATGGTCAATGACCATGGTTGAGCGACTGGATGGTGTAGCGCAGGAAAGCTCAAACGGCTGGAATAACGCCGGAACCGGCCACTCCGCACTGATGGAGCTGAACTACACGCCTAAAAAGGCCGACGGTAGCATCAGCATTGAAAAGGCAGTCGAAATTAACGAAGCCTTCCAGATTTCCCGCCAGTTTTGGTCCTATCAGGTCAATAATGGCGTAATGCATGAACCACGCTCGTTTATCACCACCGTTCCGCACATGAGTTTTGTCTGGGGTGACGAGAACGTGAACTTCCTGCGTGCCCGTTACACCGCACTGCAGCAGAGCACGCTATTCCGTGGTATGCGCTATTCCGAAGACCATGCGCAGATTAAAGAGTGGGCGCCGCTGGTCATGGAAGGTCGCGATCCGCAGCAGAAAGTCGCAGCAACGCGTACCGAGATTGGTACTGACGTGAACTACGGCGAAATCACCCGCCAACTGATTACCTCATTGCAGAAAAAGCCCAACTTTGCACTGCAGTTGAGCACCGAAGTACGTGGCTTTAAGCGTAATGCCGACAATAGCTGGACGGTCACGGTCGCCGATCTGAAAAATAATGAAGCGGAACACGATATCAAGGCGAAGTTTGTCTTTATCGGTGCCGGTGGCGCTGCGCTGAAGCTGTTGCAGGAAACCGACATTCCGGAAGCGAAAGGCTATGCCGGATTCCCGGTGGGCGGGCAGTTCCTGGTTGCGGACAATCCGGATGTGGTCAATCGCCACCTGGCAAAAGTGTACGGCCAGGCCTCCGTTGGCGCGCCGCCGATGTCTGTACCGCATATCGATACCCGTATCCTTGATGGCAAGCGCGTTGTGCTGTTTGGGCCATTCGCGACATTCTCCACCAAGTTCCTGAAAAACGGTTCATTGTGGGATCTGCTCAGCTCGACCACCACCTCAAACTTTATGCCGATGGTCAACGTGGGTCTGGATAACTTCGATCTGGTGAAATATCTGGTGAGCCAGGTGATGCTCAGCGACGACGACCGTTTTGCTGCGCTGCAAGAGTACTATCCGCAGGCGAAAAAAGAAGACTGGCGTTTATGGCAGGCCGGCCAGCGTGTGCAGATCATAAAAAGCGATGCGGAGAAGGGCGGCGTGCTGCGTCTGGGCACTGAAGTCGTCAGCGATAAAGAAGGCACGATTGCTGCGCTGCTGGGAGCTTCTCCGGGCGCATCTACCGCGGCACCGATCATGCTGCATCTGATGGAAAAAGTGTTTAAAGATAAAGTAGCCAGCCCAGAGTGGCAGGCGAAGCTGAAAACCATTATTCCGTCTTATGGTACTAAGCTGAACAGTAACGTTGAGGCTACGGAGCAAGAGCTGCAATACACCAGTGAGGTTCTGGGTCTGAAATATGACAAGCCGCAGGTTGCTGATGAAGCGCCGAAACCACAGCTGAAACCTCAGGCACAACCGCAGCCTGAGCAGAAAGCCGTCGCGGATATCGCGCTATAAAATAAAATGCCGGATGGCGCTGCTGCGCTTATCCGGCATTGTTCATGCGTCTGTAGGCCGAATAAGGCGGTACACCGCCATCCAGCGCATTCTCACTTAGCGCGCGACTGCGTCCTGAATTTTATCTTCTGCTTTCCAGATACGGTATTTAACGTCCACGTTTTCCGGGGTATAGACCACAATCGGCAACTTGCTGTTGTAACGCAGCATGCCGTCATCACCCAGGTGCGCAGTAATGAATTTCTTCTCTTTCTTACCGTCCGGGCAGGCCATCATGGTTGAAACCGGAGACGTAACTTTGTCAAAGACATAGTAGTCATATCCCCAACCTTCCAGCGTTTTGCTGTCCAGTTCTCCGCCCAGGCGGTGTTGGTTACAGTCAACTTCCAGCGTTTGTCCGATCAGCAGTTCTACTTTCAGAGTAGATTCATCTTTCTCAGGGGTAAGCTGGATAACCTGGCGCTTCATACCCTTTTCGGCCTTAGGATAAGGGGCGACTTTTTCCAGCGGTTGAGCGGCGGTATCGTTACTGGCAGCCCATGCAGAGGTGCTGGCAAAGGCGGCGAAAAGTACGGCAGGGACAATTGTCTTCATCTTATTGTTCACAGTGTTTCCTTTCTTCTGTCTTATGAACGAGTCTGTTGCAGATTAACATATTTGGATAATCTATTAATCTGGATTTACTTATATTTAAAGTGTATTAGATAGAGGTTTACTATCAAGATAGCGATATATTCTAAGAATTATCCTAATATTGAGATCTTTGTCTTTTTGAATAATTCGTTATATACATTGTTATATAACTCATTGAAATGTGAGCAAAAGCGCATTTTTTCCCGCCAACTCAACACTCCTTTGATCCGGCAACAGCATTTACCCCAATTGGGGTATGCACCTCTAACACATCCTGAAATATCTTACGGCTAAAAATAACTACTCATAAATAGTGCAGTTTTTTATGTCGTTCAACCCGCCGAGGGAGGGCGTCATTATGGAAGGACAATGTCATGGTTGATTTATCCCGTCGAGGCATGTTGACAGGCAGTTGGCGAAACGCCAGCGCAGGGATCCGTCCGCCGTGGAGCAAGGAAGACTCTCACTTTCTGGCCCATTGCCTCCGTTGTGACGCCTGCATCCAGGCGTGCGAAACCGACATCCTGCAGCGAGGCCAGGGTGGTTACCCGAGCGTAAATTTCAAACACGGCGAGTGCAGCTTTTGCTATGCCTGCGCAGAAGCCTGTCCCGAATCACTTTTTCTTCCGCGCCACACCAGGGCATGGGATCTGAATTTTACGATTGGGGAAAACTGTCTCGCACATCAGTCCGTTGAATGTCACCGCTGTCAGGATAGCTGTGAGCCCATGGCCATAACCTTTCGCCCCACGCTGTCCGGCATTTATCAGCCGCAGCTCGACAATCAGGACTGTAACGGATGTGGCGCCTGTGTCGCTATCTGCCCGGTATCAGCCATTAACGCGGAGTACAACCATGGACAATAACTGGCAGGTCTGCAGCCTGGTCGTTCAGGCCAAAAGCCAGCATATCAACGATATCGCCACGCAGTTGCGTTCCTTTCCCGGTTGCGAAGTTGCACTCAGCGATGTGGAAAGTGGTCAGCTGATTGTGGTGGTGGAAGCTGAGCAAAGTGAAACGCTAATGAAAACAATTGAGTCAGTGCGCAACGTTGCGGGCGTGCTGGCGGTGTCGCTGGTTTATCACCAGCAGGATGAGCAAGGTGAGGAAACACCATGAAACTCAGTCGTCGTAGCTTTATGAAAGCTAACGCCGTTGCGGCCGCTGCGGCGGCTGCCGGGTTAAGCGTGCCGGGCGTTGCCCGCGCGGTAGTCGGTCAGCAAGAAGCCATCAAATGGGACAAAGCCCCGTGCCGTTTTTGCGGGACGGGCTGTGGCGTATTGGTCGGAACGCAGCAAGGGCGTGTTGTGGCATGCCAGGGCGATCCGGATGCGCCGGTTAACCGTGGGCTTAACTGCATCAAAGGTTACTTCCTGCCGAAAATCATGTACGGAAAAGACCGTTTAACGCAGCCGATGCTGCGCATGAAAGACGGCAAGTATCACAAAGAAGGCGAGTTCACCCCGATTAGCTGGGACCAGGCCTTTGATGTGATGGAAGAGAAATTCAAAACGTCGATGAAAGAGAAAGGCCCAGAGTCTATCGGTATGTTCGGCTCTGGCCAGTGGACGATTTGGGAAGGTTATGCCGCTGCCAAATTGTTTAAAGCGGGTTTCCGTTCCAATAACATCGACCCGAACGCACGTCACTGCATGGCATCAGCGGTAGTCGGTTTTATGCGTACCTTCGGTATGGATGAACCGATGGGCTGCTATGACGATATCGAGCATGCAGACGCCTTCGTCCTGTGGGGCGCGAATATGGCGGAGATGCACCCGATCCTGTGGTCGCGCATCACCAATCGTCGTCTGTCCGATCCTAACGTGAACGTCGCGGTTCTCTCCACCTTCCAGCACCGCAGCTTTGAGCTGGCGGATAACGGTATGGTCTTCACGCCGCAAACCGATCTGGTGATCCTCAACTACATCGCGAACTACATCATTCAAAACAATGCGATTAACCAGGATTTCTTTAGCAAGCACGTTAACCTGCGTAAAGGCGTGACGGACATCGGCTACGGTCTGCGTCCAACCCATCCGCTGGAAAAAGCGGCGAAAAACCCGGGATCCGATGCCTCTGAACCGATGAGTTTTGAGGATTACAAAGCCTTCGTTGCTGAGTACACGCTGGATAAAACCGCCGAAATGACCGGCGTACCGAAAGATCAGCTGGAACAGCTGGCGCAGCTGTATGCCGATCCGAAGAAAAAAGTTATCTCCTACTGGACGATGGGCTTTAACCAGCACACCCGCGGCGTGTGGGCCAACAACCTGGTCTATAACCTGCACCTGCTGACTGGCAAAATCTCCCAGCCAGGCTGCGGCCCGTTCTCTCTGACAGGTCAGCCTTCCGCATGCGGTACCGCGCGTGAAGTCGGTACATTCTCCCATCGTCTGCCTGCGGACATGGTGGTGACGAACGAAAAACACCGTGATATCTGCGAGAAGCACTGGAATATTCCGTCAGGGACCATTCCGGCTAAAATCGGTCTGCACGCCGTGGCGCAAGACCGCGCGCTGAAAGATGGCAAGCTCAATGTCTACTGGGCGATGTGTACCAACAACATGCAGGCTGGTCCGAACATCAACGAAGAGCGTATGCCGGGCTGGCGCGATCCGCGCAACTTCATCATCGTCTCCGATCCGTACCCGACGATCAGCGCCCTGTCGGCTGACCTGATCCTGCCGACCGCGATGTGGGTAGAGAAAGAAGGCGCCTACGGGAACGCGGAACGCCGTACGCAGTTCTGGCGTCAGCAAATTAAAGCGCCGGGCGAATCGAAATCGGATCTGTGGCAACTGGTGCAATTTTCTCGTCGCTTCAAAACAGAAGAAGTGTGGCCGGAAGAGCTGCTGGCACAAAAACCGGAACTGCGCGGTAAAACGCTGTATGACGTGCTGTTTGCCACGCCAGCAGTAACGAAATTCCCAGTGACTGAACTGGCTGAAGATCAACTGAACGATGAATCCCGCGAGCTGGGCTTCTATCTGCAAAAAGGCTTGTTCGAAGAGTACGCCTGGTTTGGTCGCGGTCACGGGCATGACCTTGCGCCATTTGACGATTACCACAAAGCGCGCGGTTTACGCTGGCCGGTCGTTGAGGGCAAAGAAACCCAGTGGCGCTACAGCGAAGGCAATGATCCTTACGTGAAAGCAGGTGAAAGCTACAAGTTCTACGGTAAACCGGACGGCAAAGCGGTTATCTTCGCGCTGCCATTTGAACCTGCTGCTGAAGCGCCGGATAAAGAATATGACCTGTGGCTGTCTACCGGACGTGTGCTGGAACACTGGCATACCGGCAGTATGACGCGTCGTGTGCCTGAACTGCACCGTGCTTTCCCGGAAGCCGTGCTGTTTATCCACCCGCTGGATGCAAAAGCACGCGATCTGCGCCGTGGCGATAAGGTCAAAGTGATTTCCCGTCGTGGCGAAGTGATTTCGATTGTTGAAACACGCGGTCGTAACCGTCCGCCGCAGGGGCTGGTGTACATGCCGTTCTTCGACGCCGCACAGCTGGTGAACAACCTGACGCTGGATGCGACGGATCCGCTCTCCAAAGAGACGGATTTCAAGAAGTGCGCCGTGAAACTGGCGAAGGTGTAACGCGTTATGTCCCGGTCAGCAAAACCCCAAAATGGCCGCCGCCGCTTTCTGCGCGATATGGTTCGCGCAGCGGGCGGGCTGGCCGTCGTTGGCGTGGCGCTGGGGTTGCAACAACAAACCGCACGCGCAACCGGCGTGCGGTTGCGCCCGCCAGGTGCACTGAGCGAGGAGGCATTCGCCAGCGCCTGCGTACGTTGCGGTCAGTGCGTTCAGGCGTGTCCGTATGACACGCTGAAACTGGCAACGTTGGCCTCCGGGCTGGCGGCCGGTACGCCATATTTTGTCGCCCGTGATATTCCCTGCGAAATGTGTGAGGACATTCCGTGTGCCAAAGTCTGCCCGAGCGGCGCGTTGGACAGGGAAATTGAATCCATTGACGATTCGCGTATGGGGCTGGCGGTACTGCTGGATCACGAAAACTGCCTCAACTATCAGGGATTACGCTGCGACGTTTGCTATCGCGAGTGCCCGAAAATCGATGAGGCGATCACCCTGGAGCTGGACCGCAATATGCGTACCGGCAAGCATGCGCGGTTTATTCCGACCGTGCACAGCGATGCCTGTACCGGCTGTGGGAAATGCGAAAAAGTCTGCGTACTGGAACAGCCAGCAATAAAAGTGCTGCCGCTGTCGTTGGCGAAAGGGGAGTTAGGACACCATTACCGCTTCGGTTGGCTGGAGGGGAACAATGGCAAATCGTAAACGTGATGCCGGGCGTGAAGCGCAGGCAAAAAAAGGATGGTGGAAGAGTCATCGCTGGCTGCTGCTGCGTCGTTTGAGTCAATTTCTGATACTGGCGATGTTCCTCAGCGGCCCATGGCTTGGCGTGTGGATCCTGCATGGCAACTACAGTAGCAGCCTGTTGCTGGACGCTATCCCGTTCACCGATCCGCTGATTACTCTGCAAAGCCTGGCTAGCGGACACCTGCCGGCGACGGTGGCATTAACGGGGGCTGCCATCATCACGGTGCTGTATGCCCTGGCCGGTAAGCGACTGTTTTGCAGTTGGGTTTGTCCCATGAACCCGGTTACCGATTTAGCCAGTTGGTTGCGCAGAAGGTTTGACCTGAATCAGTCCGCAACCCTGCCGCGCCATATACGGTACGTCCTGCTGGTGGTTATCCTGGTCGGTTCCGCCCTGACCGGTACGCTGCTGTGGGAGTGGATAAATCCAGTTTCTCTGCTTGGACGGAGTCTGGTAATGGGATTCGGTAGCGGAGCGCTGCTGATCCTCGCGCTGTTTTTATTTGATTTACTGGTCGTTGAGCATGGCTGGTGCGGGCATCTTTGCCCACTGGGTGCGCTGTATAGCGTGGTGGGAAGCAAAGGGGCATTAACCGTTTCGGCAAAAGAACGTAACAGATGTAACCGCTGTATGGATTGTTTTCATGTTTGCCCGGAACCGCATGTGCTACGTGCGCCGGTGCTGGATGAGCAAAGTCCGGTGCAGGTAACCAGCCGCGATTGCATGGCCTGCGGTCGCTGTGTGGATGTCTGTTCTGAGGATGTTTTTACAATAACAACACGATGGAGTTCGGGAGCGAAATCATGAAAAGCCATGACCTGATTAAGACGCTGTGTCAATGGACGGCCCTGCTTGCCCTGGTCGTCAGTGGGGCCGTTTGGGCTGCAAATGGAGTGGATCTGAGCCAGTCACCGGAAGTCTCAGGAACACAGGAAGGGGCGATTCGCATGCCGAAAGAGCAAGAGCGCATGCCGCTGAACTATGTGAATCAGCCGCCGATGGTTCCGCATAGCGTTGAAGGGTATCAGGTGACGACTAACACTAACCGCTGCCTGCAATGCCACGGTGTGGAAAGCTATCGCACTACCGGTGCGCCGCGAATCAGTCCGACGCACTTTATGGACAGCGACGGTAAGGTATTGGCTGAAGTTGCGCCGCGTCGTTATTTCTGCCTGCAATGTCACGTTCCGCAGGCTGACGCCGCGCCGATTGTTGAAAATACCTTCACCCCCTCGAAAGGTTACGGGAAATAAGAGGTCATTATGGAAAATTCTAACCGTAAACCAGGCTGGATTAAGCGCGTCTGGCAATGGTGGCGTCGCCCCAGCCGTCTGGCGCTCGGCACGCTGTTGTTAATCGGCTTTGTGGGCGGCATTATTTTCTGGGGCGGCTTTAATACCGGTATGGAAAAGGCCAATACAGAAGAGTTCTGCATTAGCTGTCACGAAATGCGCAATACGGTATACCAGGAATACATGGAAACCGTACACTACAACAACCGCAGTGGTGTGCGAGCGACTTGCCCTGATTGCCACGTCCCGCATGAGTGGGGCCCGAAAATGATTCGTAAGATCAAGGCCAGTAAAGAGCTGTACGCGAAAGCACTGGGGCTGATAGATACACCGCAGAAATTTGAAGATCATCGTCTGACGATGGCGCAAAATGAGTGGCGGCGTATGAAAGATAATAATTCGCAAGAGTGCCGAAACTGTCACAACTTCGAGTTTATGGATTTAACCGCCCAGAAAGGCGTTGCGGCCAAAATGCACGACCAGGCCGTGAAAGACGGGCAAACCTGTATTGACTGTCATAAAGGGATAGCGCACAAACTGCCTGATATGCGCGAAGTCAAACCGGGCTTTTAACAGGATGTAGATAACCAGGTATGCTTGAAGCCAGAGAATTACTTTGCGAGCGGGATGACAGAATACTGTTCAGCAATCTGTCATTTCGCGTCAACGCAGGGGAATGGGTACAAATTACCGGCAGCAACGGCGCAGGGAAAACTACTCTGCTGCGGTTGCTTACCGGGCTGGCGCGTCCCGATGCAGGGGAGGTTTGCTGGCAAGAGCAGCCGCTGCATCACGTGCGGGACAACTACCATCAGCAACTGCTGTGGATCGGACATCAGCCGGGGATAAAAACCCGGCTTTCGGCGTTGGAGAACCTGCGTTTCTTCCATCATGACGGCGACATTGCACAGTGTCTGGCTGCGCTGGCGCAGGCGGGACTTGCCGGATATGAAGATATCCCGGTGAACCAGCTCTCCGCCGGACAACAGCGGCGCGTAGCGCTGGCCCGTTTGTGGCTGACCCGCGCCCGGTTGTGGATCCTCGATGAACCCTTTACCGCCATTGATGTGAACGGCGTTGAGCGACTGACTCAGCGTATGGCGCAGCATACGGAGCAGGGCGGCATTGTTATTCTCACCACCCACCAACCGCTCAATGTTGAAACCGATAAAGTGCGACGTATTGCGCTGACCAGCGAGAGGGCAACGCAATGATGTGGCGAATCTTCCGTTTAGAACTGCGAGTTGCGTTTCGTCATAGTGCGGAAATCGCCAATCCTTTATGGTTCTTCCTGATTGTTATTACGCTGTTCCCCCTGAGCATTGGGCCGGAGCCACAGCTGCTGGCGCGCATTGCGCCGGGCATCATCTGGGTTGCGGCGCTGCTGGCGTCATTGCTGGCGCTGGAGCGCCTGTTTCGTGATGATCTGCAGGACGGCAGCCTTGAGCAACTGATGCTGCTGCCGCTGCCGCTGCCGGCCGTGGTGCTGGCAAAAGTGATGGCGCACTGGGTCGTGACCGGCCTGCCGCTGCTGATCCTCTCGCCGCTGGTGGCGCTGCTGCTGGGCATGGATATGTACGGCTGGAAAATTATGGCGCTGACCTTGTTACTTGGTACTCCGACGCTGGGTTTTCTCGGCGCGCCGGGTGTGGGGTTGACGGTGGGATTAAAGCGCGGCGGCGTGCTGTTAAGCGTGCTGGTGCTCCCGCTCACCATACCCTTACTGATTTTTGCGACCGCCGCGATGGATGCGGCTTCTATGCACTTACCGGTTGAAGGGTACATGGCAATTCTGGGTGCGTTGCTGGTCGGCAGCGCCACGTCAAGCCCGTTTGCCACAGCCGCTGCGTTACGGATAAGCGTGCAGTAACGAGAATTAGATGTGTAGGCCGGGCAAGGCGCTCTGGCACAACGGATTTTAATTTATGGAGTCTGGTGACTGAACTATGTGGAAAACACTTCATCAATTGGCGATGCCCCCTCGGCTCTATCAGATCTGTGGCTGGTTTATCCCGTGGCTGGCGATTGCCAGTGCGGTGGTACTGATAACGGGATGGATCTGGGGCTTTGGTTTCGCGCCTGCGGATTACCAGCAGGGGCAAAGCTATCGCATTATTTATCTGCACGTTCCGGCGGCAATCTGGTCGATGGGCATTTATGCCTCGATGGCTGTTGCCGCGTTTATCGGCCTGGTCTGGCAGATGAAAATGGCCAATCTGGCGCTGGCTGCGATGGCGCCGATTGGTGCAGTGTTTACCTTTATTGCGCTGGTGACCGGCTCCGCATGGGGCAAACCGATGTGGGGAACCTGGTGGGTCTGGGATGCCCGACTCACCTCTGAACTGGTGCTGCTGTTTCTCTACGTTGGCGCCATTGCGCTGTGGCATGCCTTTGACGACCGCCGTCTGGCAGGTCGTGCCGCCGGTATTCTGGTGCTGATTGGCGTAGTCAACTTACCGATTATCCACTACTCGGTTGAGTGGTGGAATACGCTGCATCAGGGGTCTACCCGCATGCAGCAAAGCATCGATCCGGCGATGCGTACGCCGCTGCGTCTGGCGATCGTCGGCTACCTGTTACTGTTTGTCACGCTGGCGCTGATGCGCATGCGTAACCTGATTTTGATGATGGAAAAACGCCGCCCGTGGGTGAGCGAACTGATCTTAAAAAGAGGCCGCCAATGACCCCTGCATTTGCATCATGGAGTGATTTTTTCGCGATGGGCGGCTACGCCTTGTATGTCTGGCTTGCTGTAGCGATGAGCGTAATCCCGCTGGTGGTGCTGGTACTGCATTCCACGTTACAACATCGCGCAATTTTACGCGGTGTGGCGCAGCAGCGGGCGAGAGAAGCGCGTATGCGTGCGGCGCAAGTGCAACGGGAGGCGGCGTGAATATTCGACGTAAAAATCGGTTATGGATAGCCTGTGCGGTACTGGCGGGTCTGGCTTTGACCATTACGCTGGTGCTTTATGCGCTGCGTTCTAATATTGACCTGTTCTATACGCCGGGAGAGATACTCTACGGTAAGCGCGAAACGCAGCAGATGCCCGAAGTCGGTCAGCGCCTGCGCGTGGGCGGAATGGTGATGCCCGGTAGCGTAAAGCGCGATCCGCAGTCGTTGAAGGTGAATTTCAGTATCTATGACGCCGAAGGTGTGGTGGATGTCACCTATGAAGGCATTCTGCCGGATCTGTTCCGCGAAGGGCAGGGCGTCGTTGTTCAGGGCGAGCTGGACGGGGGAAATCATGTGCAGGCTAAAGAAGTGCTTGCTAAACATGATGAGAATTACACCCCGCCGGAAGTCGAAAAAGCGATGCAGGAAAACCACCGTCGCCCGGAAAGTGTTTATAAGGATAAAACGTCATGATGCCTGAAATTGGCAATGCGCTGTTGTGCCTTGCGCTAGGCGTCGCGTTATTGCTGTCGGTCTATCCGCTGTGGGGCGTAGCGCGCGGCGACGTGCGAATGATGGCCTCCGCGCGGCCTTTTGCCTGGGTTCTGTTTATCTGCGTGATGGGGGCGTTCCTGATTCTGGTTAACGCCTTCGTGGTTAATGACTTTACCGTCACCTACGTTGCCAGCAACTCCAATACCCAGCTTCCGGTCTGGTATCGGGTGGCAGCAACCTGGGGGGCCCATGAAGGCTCTCTGCTTCTATGGGTATTGCTGATGAGCGGCTGGACGTTCGCCGTTGCGGCGTTCAGTCAGCGTATGCCGCTGGATATCGTTGCCCGCGTGCTGGCAGTGATGGGGATGGTCAGCGTTGGCTTCCTGCTGTTTATTCTGTTTACCTCCAACCCGTTTGCCCGTACGTTGCCCAACTTCCCTATTGAAGGGCGCGATCTGAACCCGTTGTTGCAGGATCCGGGGCTGATTTTCCATCCGCCGTTGCTGTACATGGGGTATGTCGGTTTCTCCGTGGCCTTCGCGTTTGCGATTGCCGCGCTGATGAGTGGACGACTGGACAGTACCTTCGCTCGTTTTTCGCGTCCGTGGACGCTGGCGGCGTGGGTGTTCCTGACGCTGGGCATTGTGCTCGGTTCGGCCTGGGCCTATTACGAGCTGGGCTGGGGCGGCTGGTGGTTCTGGGATCCAGTTGAGAACGCCTCGTTTATGCCATGGCTGGTGGGAACGGCGCTGATGCACTCGCTGTCAGTAACCGAACAACGTGCCAGCTTTAAAGCCTGGACGCTGCTGCTGTCAATCTGCGCATTCTCGCTTTGCCTGTTAGGTACTTTCCTGGTGCGCTCCGGCGTACTGGTATCGGTGCATGCTTTCGCCTCCGATCCGTCGCGCGGGATGTTTATTCTGGCCTTTATGGTATTGGTGATTGGCGGCTCTCTGCTGCTGTTTGCCGTGCGTGGTCACAAGGTCCGCTCACGGGTAAACAACGCGCTGTGGTCGCGTGAATCTCTGCTGTTGGGCAACAACGTCCTGCTGATTGCCGCCATGCTGGTGGTGCTCTTGGGCACGCTGCTGCCGCTGGTGCACAAACAGCTGGGGCTGGGCAGCATTTCGATTGGCGAACCATTCTTCAACACCATGTTTACCTGGCTGATGGCGCCGTTCGCATTGCTGCTGGGAATTGGGCCATTAGTGCGCTGGGGCCGTGACCGACCGCGTAAACTGAAAACGTTACTGATTATCGCGTTTGTCACCACGCTTGTTCTGTCGCTGCTGCTGCCGTGGTTGTTTGAGGATCGCATTGCCGCTATGACGGTGGTAGGGCTGGCGATGGCATGCTGGATATTCGTGCTGGCGATGTCCGAAGCATTCCTGCGTGTTTCCCGCGGAACGAAGTTAACACCAAGCTATTGGGGTATGGTGTCGGGCCACGTTGGGCTGGCGATTACTATTGTCGGTATTGCCTTCAGCCAGAACTACAGCGTTGAACGCGATGTCCGCATGAAAGCGGGTGATAGCGTCAGTATCCATAACTATCAGTTCACGTTCCGCGAAGTGAAAGATATTACCGGACCTAACTACCGGGGCGGTGTCGCCATTATTGGCGTTACCCGAGATGGTAAACCGGAAGCCACGCTGCATGCGGAAAAACGCTTCTATAACAGCACCAGTTCGATGATGACCGAAGCGGCAATTGACGGCGGGTTCACGCGCGATCTGTACGCCGCGCTGGGTGAAGAACTGGATAACGGCGCATGGGCTGTGCGTCTGTACTACAAACCGTTTATTCGCTGGATTTGGGCCGGAGGATTGCTGATGGCGCTGGGCGGATTGTTCTGCCTGTTTGATCCACGCTATCGTCAGCGCGCGCGTCCTCGCGCCGCGGTGCAAAAAAATGCGTCGGAGGCTGTATGAAGCGCAACGCACTGTTAATTCCGTTTATTATTTTTCTGATCATTGCGGCGGCGCTGCTGTGGCAGCTGGCGCGTAACGCTCAGGGGGACGATCCCACGAATCTGGAATCGGCGTTGATCGGCAAACCCGTTCCGACATTCCGCCTGGAGTCGCTGGAGAATCCAGGTCAGCATTATCAGGCCGATGTGCTGACCCAGGGCAAACCGGTATTGCTGAACGTCTGGGCGACCTGGTGTCCGACCTGTCGCGCCGAACATCAGTATCTGAACCAGCTGTCTGCACAAGGCGTGCGGGTGGTGGGTCTGAACTATAAAGACGATCGTCAGAAAGCCATTGTCTGGCTGAAAGAGCTGGGCAATCCTTACTCATTAAGCCTGTTTGACGGTGACGGTATGCTCGGTCTGGATCTTGGCGTGTACGGCGCGCCGGAGACGTTCCTGATCGACGGTAAAGGTATTATTCGCTATCGCCATGCCGGTGATTTGAATGCCAGGGTGTGGGAGAGCGAGATCAAACCGTTGTGGGATAAGTACAGTAAGGAGGCTGCGCAATGAGATTTTTACTGGGCCTGCTGATGCTGGTTATCTCGGGATCTGCGCTGGCGACCATCGATGTGATGCAGTTTAAGGATGAAGCGCAGGAGCAGCAGTTCCGTCAGCTTACCGAACAGCTGCGCTGTCCTAAATGTCAGAACAACAGTATCGCCGATTCTAACTCGATGATTGCCACCGACCTGCGCCAGAAAGTGTACGAACTGATGCAGGAAGGAAAAAGTCAGAAAGAGATTGTCGACTACATGGTGGCGCGCTACGGCAACTTCGTCACCTACGATCCGCCGTTGACGCCGCTTACAGTGCTTTTGTGGGTGATGCCGGTAGTAGCGATTGGTTTGGGCGGCTGGATTATTTTTGCCCGTACTCGCCGACGCGTTCGGGTGAAGCTGGAAGAGTTTCCTGATGACGTTATCCCGGATGGCAAGCGCGGTGGATTTGGGTTGTTTGTGCCCGGCATAGTGGTGGCGCTGATCGTTGGCGCGGTGAGCTATTATGAAACCGGCAGCTATAAGCAGGTTCAGGTCTGGCATCAGGCCACTGCTCAGGCTCCGGCGCTGCTGGAACGCGCATTGGATCCGAAAGCTGACCCGCTCAATGAAGAGGATATGACACGTCTGGCGCTGGGGCTGCGCACGCGTTTACAAGCCGATCCTACAAACGTTGAAGGTTGGATCATGCTTGGCCGTATTGGCATGGTACTCGGTAATGCCAGTACGGCCACTGAAGCCTATGCCAATGCATATCGACTGGATCCTAAAAACAGCGATGCGGCGCTGGGTTATGCGGAAGCACTGACCCGTTCATCCGATCCTGACGATAATCGCAGGGGCGGGGAGCTGTTACGCCAGCTGGTGCGCGGCGAGCATGCCAACGTGCGGGTTCTCAGCATGTACGCATTTAACGCTTTTGAACAGCAGCGCTTTGGTGAGGCGGTTGCGGCGTGGGAGATGATGCTGAAATTATTACCGGCCAATGATACCCGTCGGGCGGTGATAGAACGCAGCATTAAGCAGGCGATGGAGCAGCTAACGCCGCAGGAGAAGTAAGAGTCCAGATTACCCGAAGGCGTGCTGCTTTCGGGCCTGTGCGAGCTTTGTAGGCCGGATATGACGCTGCTGCGTCGTCATCCGGCATCTCATTGATTACTGCATGCCGCGCGTTTGCAAAAACAGGATGGTGGCAGCAACGCGAGAACGCACATTGAGTTTGCGCAGCAGGTTGCGAATATGCACCTTCACCGTCTGTTCAGAAATATTCAGCACTGATGCAATCTGTTTGTTCGACAGCCCCTGAGCAAGTTCATGCAATACATCCAGCTCGCGTTCGGTGAGAATGCTGAACGGATCTTCTTGTGCGCCAAACAGGTCACGTTCGCGCAGATATTCGCTAACGCGAGCGCTAAACGCTTTACCCCCCTTGGCGCCGTTACGAATGGCTTCCAGCAAGACTTCAGGATCGCTATCTTTCAGTAAATAACCATCCGCGCCGGCATCAATTAAGGCGTACACATCGCTGGCGGCATCCGATACGGTAAGAATAATAATTTGCGCGGTGACGCCGTCCCGACGCAGCGCATTCAGGGTGTCCAGCCCGCTCATACCTTTCATATTGAGATCCAGCAGGATCACATCAAGGTCCAGACGGTTTGCCAGATCGATAGCACTTGCGCCGTCGCCAGCTTCAGCGACTACGTCAAATGCGGGATCCAGTTGCAATAATTGACTAATTCCCCGCCGCATGAGCGGGTGGTCGTCGACAATCAGCACCCGAAAAGGCGTTACTTCAGGCATACTATTCTCCTGAGCTTTTATTAGTATCATTATTGTTTTCAGCGCATCAATCGTCCAGATTCATCGCGCTGATGAGAAGATAAATTTTACCCCAATTTATGCATGGGTAAGTAGTAAAACCTGTGCTGAAGAGAGAGGGGATACCTGGACAATGTGATGCTCAAGAACGGTAAGAAGCCGGGAGGGTGCTGGGGGTGGGTGGAAAATGGGATCAGGCTATGGCATAACTTTTCAGTATCTGCAATCGGCCGATCCTGTATACGGTTACGGTTCTGTCAGTAATGTATAGTTACCGCGCCTTATTGAGAACCAACGTTCACGAATGGTTGTGGTGTAACATTCTGGAGCATTGAGGATCGACCCGTACGTCTTTACACATCAGCCGTCGTTCTTCATCAGAAATGGGTACCCAAGTACAAAAAAGTTACCCACGTTCTGATATTGTTGAGTTTAAAATTTATTGATGAAATAGAGGGCGCGTGATGCCCCTTTATTTATTGCTGCTGTTCTTTCTTTACTCATTTAATCCAGGCATCATTGTATTTAATATTTCCTCTAACATAATTCGATTCAATGCCACGGAATCTAAGACCTACTACCTCATGCATATTAGGGGATGAACTACCGGGATAGTAGACATGTGTAAAATCTACAGAGGATATAACGACATCTTCCAGAGTAATATTATAAATCTCTACTTCGATCCCTGCCTCTATAGTCTCATAATATTTAATGACTGCCTTTTGCAGTCTCTTCCCTTCACAAACAGCTACAGCCAGATAAGGGCTGACTTTATCAAGTTGCTTATGCACAATTACGGGATTATGCTGCCTGCAGCCTGTCATGCTGCCTGCAGCCTGTCATGCTGCCAGTGTTGCTATCAACAGGCTGTCTAACACCGTAACTACTATTCATGACTTCTATGGCACCTTCACGGCCTAAAGATGAACAATCTCCCGGAATCTGCATTCCGTTTTCATCATATAAAAATAAATAAGCTGGTAATGACATGATTAATAGTTTCCATCGTTATCTATAAAGAATGAATCTGAATAGCTTTTATTATTGAGAGAATAAGATATATTATATATATATCCGTTCTTTAATTTAATTTTAAAACAAGTGTCAGGATATTTTAGAGAGATTCCATCATCTGCTTTAATAACCGTATATTTTCTGTCAGGCGAATAGTAGATACTATAACGCTCTAAAATATCTGTTTTATTTACAGTGAAGCAAATAGTATCGCCTTGTTTAAAAACACTACGTTGCTGTGAAACTGGTACACCTCCACCGGGGCAGCCCGACAGAAGAAATATTAAGGGGACAATGGTTGACTTTTTCATCCTGGAAATCCTTTCATAACAGCTTTATATTTTGATATTAAAGAATAAACTGATTCATTAGGATTGTAATCTCTGTATACAGATAAATATGAGGTGCCACTATTAAATCCATATGTGAGAAGTAACCAATAATCACTGGCTATTGATGCTTGCTGTTCTAATCCGTAATGAAGAAAATCAGCCTTATCTAAACTGTAACTGTAATCAGCGAAACGAGAGAACAAACCTCTGGTTCTAACAAACATTCCCTTCTGTGCTTGCCAGGCGTGAACCATCTCATGCATGAATCTGTGTTTTTTCTGTATGTCACGTTCCAAAGAGAAATCAGGTGAATAAGTTCCCTCTCTAAACCAAAGTTCACCGTTTGGCGTCATGGCAACATTTATGGGTTGCATATTGAAGGGGAGATAGCTTTCAAGGTGTACCCACACCTTGCTATAGATAATACTTCCACCAAACAGCGTCCTGGCTAGTGCAATCTCTCCTATTGTAAGTTGCCTGACCCCTCCGGGGACTATGGGAGTTCCCGACGTGGGGTTTATTGTCCAGTCAACGGGTATAGCATATCCATATTATTTGTATTGTTTTATGCGCTAATCGTACTCCTACCCTAAAGCATAGGGAATGTTTCTTTCCGGGATAAATTCTGAATTCTTTAAAATTAAATTACTATAAATCATCTGGTTTCTGAATAAATCAGCCTTGTCATTACAAAGTGAATGCAGGGTATTATGATTGGGCTGGGGCCTATGTGACTTTAAAACTTTCTTGGCTTCATTCCATTTGGGAAGCGTTCTGTATGCGGTGTATTTGGCTGGACAGAAAACGATAAGTGATGGTAAATCAAAAATAGCAGCCTTTGCTAAGTCGATGGTTGGCTACTTTAGCAACTTTGTAAATTTGACGTTGCTAATACGAAGTGGTCTGTGGTTGAAGACCATTGTGGGGAAATTGTCTACGATATCAGAAATGGGTAAGCTATAGGTAGATGATGGCGATGTGGAAAGGGAAGCTCAACTGTTTCAGAAAAAGCAACAAAAGGATGAGTTTCTTAAATTCGTTTTCTCTGACAATAGCATTGCTTCAGGATATCTTTTGCACCGGGCAGACCATCAAAATTCCGTTTTCATAAACGAGGTTGATGACTTCCCGGTGATGTGTATAGCTGAAATGTTACCGCGAAGTCGACGCTTTGCGTTGGGGATTTTTCCCCGATTAATCCCCGTTCAGAAAACAGGCATAAAAAAACCAACCACAAGGGTTGGTTTTTTCTGGGATTTTTGGTCGGCACGAGAGGATTTGAACCTCCGACCCCCGACACCCCATGACGGTGCGCTACCAGGCTGCGCTACGTGCCGACGCGCTGCTAATACTACTGCTTTCCGCTACGAATGCAAGAGGATGCCTCACTAACTGATTTATAATTAATCAGTTAGCAATAAATCGTTTCTCATCCGTCAGAACCTGTAGCAGCAGGCTGAGCTGCGGTTTCTGATCTTTAATTTTCTCGCCATGTAAATCATAGGTCTGGTAATTACCGTTGTTGTTCAGTACCAGCGTCATCTCTGGTGTGGTCACTGCCATCGTGCTGCCGTCAGCGGCGGTCACCCAGTAATGGCGGCGTGTAGCATTGAACAAATCCTGCCCCTGCGAGTATTCGTTAGCCGGCGTGCTGACATGCAGCAGGCGCTGCATCAGCGTCGTCATCAGGTCTGTATGATCGGTCAGGCTATTGATGCGCTGGGCAGGTGTTCCCGGCCAGTGAATAACCAGAGGAACCTGCAGATGACCGCGCGACCAGGCAAAGTTGTTCTCTTCCTGCGTCAGCGGTACACCGCGGCCAGCGGTAATAATTACCACCGTGTTGTCCAGTTTACCCGAGTCGCGCAGGGCGCTAAGAACACGGTTAATATTGGCATCCACATCCTGAGCGGCGCTGGCGTAGCGTTTGGCAAAGTTCTTCTGGTTACTGTCATCAAGGTTTGTCCCGTTAAAGGAGACCCAGGAGAACCAGCGATTATCTTCCTGCGCGTAGCGTCCCAGCCAGTTAATCCATTGGCTTGCGGTTTGTTCGTCTGATTGCGTTTGCACGCTCGGCATGGAGAAATCTGACAGCAGCGCCTGACGATAAAGCGGGCTGGTAAAGCCATCCGAGGAGAATAGCCCTAACTGATAACCCTGCTGGTTCAGTGCAGAGATCAGCGCCGCAGGCGTTCGGGTCGATAAAATGCCGTCCATGTAGCTTGGCGAAACGCCGTAGAACAGGCCAAAGATCCCGTTATCCGTGGTGTTGCCTGAGCTCATGTGACGCGTAAAGGAGATATTCTGCCCGGCGAACTCAGCCAGCGCAGGCATCTGTTTTTCAAAGCGTGAGTAGTTCAGGCCGTCTACGGTGATCAGCAGAACGTTCTGGCCGGTGCCCATATCGCGATAGTGCAGTTCGCTGAGCGGGTACTGCACGGAAACCGCTTCCGGATTACCCTGTTCGATCAGGCGACGCTGATACTCTTGCGCATCCAGCAGGCCATGTTTTTCCAGAAACTTACGCGCCGTCATCGGGTAAGAGAGTGGCAGGTTTGCGCGCTGCATGGTAATCGGGCGATAGAAATTGGCATCAGCCCAGATATACACCACATGCGAGGCGATAAAAGAAACGAAAAAGAATGCCGCTAACGGTTTGGCGAAATGGCGACGACGCGTCAGGCTGCGCAGCTTTTGCCAGCTCCAGGTCGCAAACAACATTTCTATTAACAGGATAACCGGCACGCTGATAAACAACAGTTGCCAGTCACGCGCCGCTTCGTTCTGGTCAGGGTTAATGACCAGTTCCCAGACGATCGGGTTGAGGTGCAGGTGGAAGCGGGTGAAAACCTCGCTGTCGATTAACAACAGCGTCATGCCAGCCGTCGCCAGGATAGCTGATAAGAATCGCATCAGCCTCTGGGACATGACGATAAACGTCAGGGGAAACAGGATCAGCAGATAGGTGGCAAACACCAGAAAGCTAAAATGCCCGACAACGCTCAGGTAGGAATATACACGACCTGCAAGAGTTGTCGGCCAGTCGGCGACAAACAGGTAACGGCTACCGAGAACCATGGCCAACAGAATGTTGAACAAGGCAAACCAGTGCCCCCAGCTAACCATCTGGGAGACTTTCTCACGGTAGCGCTGACGATGAGTTACCATAAACTGTTGTTCGTTTCCCCGGAGCAGGCTCTTAATGCGCTTGGTCGTCGTTTACCGAAGACTGCAATGCGCGGGCAAAAGAATTGGCAATCGCCTGGCGCTGGGCCGGTGCGATGCTTGTATTGATAAGGTTAGTCACCATATTTCCCAGTACCATCAGGGAAAGGTCGGTCGGCGCCTTATGTTTTTCCAGTACGTTGAGCATCTCATTCAGCAGTTGTTCAACGTGTTCGTCACTATAGCGGGAAATTTGTGGCATAAATCGAAATCAGTCTGTTCATGAAAGGGCAACATATTACCGTACAGACAGTTTTTTTTCTGCTTTTTTATCTTCTATTGCGTCACTGCCCGGCAGGTGGTTGAATACCGCCCGGTCTAAAAGGAGAGTTTATCATGAGTCTGGATATCAACCAGATTGCCCTGCACCAGCTTATCAAACGTGACGAGCAGAATCTTGAGCTGGTCTTGCGCGATTCATTACTGGAACCGACAGCGACGGTTGTCGATATGATGGCTGAGTTGCATCGGGTGTATAGCGCCAAGAATAAAGCCTATGGCCTGTTTAGCGAAGAGAGTGAACTGGCGCAAACGCTGCGTTTACAGCGTCAGGGTGAAGAGGGTTTTCTGGCATTTAGTCGTGCCGCGACCGGACGCTTGCGGGACGAACTGGCGAAATATCCTTTTGCCGACGGTGGTATTGTTCTGTTCTGCCATTATCGCTATCTGGCGGTAGAGTATCTGTTAGTTGCTGTGCTGAACAATTTAAGCAGCATGCGCGTCAATGAAAATCTGGATATCAATCCGACGCACTATCTGGATATCAATCATGCGGACATCGTGGCGCGCATTGATTTAACCGAGTGGGAAACCAACCCGGAGTCCACGCGCTATCTGACGTTCCTGAAAGGGCGGGTAGGGCGCAAAGTCGCCGATTTCTTTATGGACTTCCTCGGTGCCAGCGAAGGTCTGAATGCCAAAGCGCAAAACCGTGGCCTGCTGCAGGCGGTCGATGACTTTACTGCCGAGGCGCAACTCGATAAAGCCGAACGCCAGAACGTGCGTCAGCAGGTGTATAGCTACTGTAACGAGCAGCTGCAGGCTGGTGAAGAGATCGAACTGGAGTCGCTGTCTAAAGAGCTTTCCGGCGTCAGTGAAGTTAGCTTCAGCGAATTTACCGCTGATAAAGGTTACGAGCTGGAAGAGAGCTTCCCTGCGGATCGCAGTACGCTGCGTCAGTTAACCAAATTTGCCGGCAGCGGCGGTGGGTTAACCATTAACTTCGACGCTATGTTATTGGGTGAGCGTATTTTCTGGGATCCGGCTACAGATACGTTGACCATCAAAGGTACGCCGCCGAACCTGCGCGACCAGCTGCAGCGCCGCACGTCAGGCGGGAAATAAAACCGTTTGCCGGGTGAGAGCGTTAATGCCTTATCCGGTCGACGAGAACCATCAGTATCGATGACAAAATCCCATAAAAAAACCCCGCCAAGGCGGGGTTTTTCTTCAACTTGTTGGCGATTACGCGCGAACGAAGTCGATGTGAGACAGCTTCGGCTTGAACGGGTGACGCTGTACAGCCTGAGCTTTAACTTTAACTTCTTTACCGTCAACAACGATGGTCAGAACTTCGCTGTAGAATTCAGCTTTAGCTTGCATGTTCATAACTGCATCGTGATCCAGTTCGATAGCAATCGGGGCTTCTGCGCCACCGTAGATGATTGCCGGGAACTTGTTAGCGGCACGCAGGCGGCGGCTCGCACCCTTACCCTGCTCTTTACGTACTTCAGCGTTGATAGTAAACATTTAAATCTCTCTTTAATAATTCCTGCTACAGGCGACCCAGCAACAGGTAAGTGATCTGCTTTGCGTATGCAAAAGCGGGCGAGATTCTATACTCAAACGGCTGGTACATCAATCAAAAGTACGATTAACCGCGTAATTCATGTGCCCGACGAAAGCGTCCTTCATAATCGAAGACCTTTTCACGGACCTGCCAGTACTGACCTTTCATATGCGCCACCACGAAATCAGGATGCCGTAACAACGCCTGCTGATTGAGGATATCGGCGGCGGTTATCCAGCGTAAGGGTATACCGGGTGTTCGGGTGTGCGGGCGAATAAACAGTTGTTCGAAGGCCGTACGCTGCGCGGGAGTGTGCAGGCGAAAGCGTTCGCTGACGTCAGCGCCATCTTCATCGTAATAGGTGATTTTCAGCCATTCGCCTTTATCATCCTGCCCGTTTTGTAACACCATACCGCTACAGCGCAGGACCAGCGCATCTTTGAGCCTGAGCGCGGCTTTCAGCATGTCATCCGGGTCAACCAGCACCGCGTCGCACTCCCGACAACGGCGGGCGGCGATGTCATTTTCCGCGTTGCACTGTGGGCAGTTTTTAAAACGGAAACGAAAATCGCACTGTTCGCGATGGCCGTCATCATCTTCAAACCATCCCTGGCAGCGGCGGCCAAAATGTTCAATCAGCGTGCCGTCTGCCGTGGTTTTGCCCCAGAAGGTGTTTGCAAATCCGCAGGCAGGACAGAACACCTGTACCGGAACGTTGTCGCTTTTTCCTTTCGGAGCACCCACTTCCGGTGCGTACAAATCGTGCGGGTTGCCGGCATAATCGAGGATCAGACAGTCGGTTTTACCCGGTGCAAGGCGCAACCCACGACCGACAATTTGTTGGTAAAGGCTAACTGACTCTGTTGGGCGCAGAATAGCGATAAGGTCGACGTGCGGGGCATCGAAGCCGGTGGTCAGGACCGACACATTCACCAGATAGCGAAAGCGCTGGGCTTTGAACTCTTCAATCAGCACGTCTCGCTCAGCGCCTGGCGTATCTCCAGTGATTAGCGCGGCGTCGTCAGCGGGCAGCAGGCCCAGAATTTCTTTGGCGTGCTCAACGGTGGCGGCGAAAATCATCACCCCTTTGCGGGTTTGGGCAAACTCGATAATCTGGCTGATGATATGCGGCGTTATTCGCTGCTGCTTTTTCAGCTCCTGATTCAGATCCGCTTCGCTAAACAGGCCGTTACTCTGTGCCTGCAGGCGGCTAAAGTCATACTGCACGACCGGCATGTCGAGGCGTTCTGGCGGCGTCAGGTAGCCGTGTTTAATCATGTAGCGCAGCGGTAATTCATAAATGCAGTCGCGAAACAGCGCTTTTTCATCGCCGCGCACCATACCATGATAATGAAAATGATAAATCCAGCCCTTACCCAAACGAAAAGGTGTGGCGGTAAGCCCGAGCAGACGTAAGTGGGGATTTACTTTAGTCAGGTGAGTGAGGATTTGCTGATACTGACTCTCTTCATCATCGCCAATACGATGACATTCATCGACGATCAGCAGGGAGAATTCACCCTGAAAGGCGTCCAGATTACGCGCTACCGACTGTACGCTGCCAAAGACTACTTTCCCGTGGCTCTCTTTACGCTTCAGGCCTGCGGCAAAAATATCGGCTTCCAGCCCCAGCGCACAATATTTGGCATGGTTTTGTGCGACCAGTTCTTTGACGTGCGCCAGTACCAGTACGCGACCACGTGCCACGCGGGCCAGTTCTGCAATCACCAGACTTTTGCCCGCGCCGGTTGGCAGGACGATAACCGCTGGCGTGCGGTGGTGGCGAAAATGGTTGAGCGTGGCGTCCACGGCTTCTTTTTGGTACGGGCGAAGAGTAAAAATCATGAGCTCATTAAGGTAAACAGCAACAATGTATAGTATGCCATGAATCATTTCCCTTGAGGGATGGTGTAACACCGCTATACTGGGCGGATAACAGTCCCACTTTTCGGGCGTAAACCCGCTTCTCGTATTTTTACAGGCAAAAATCACACTCATGCGACTTGATAAATTTATCGCTCAGCAACTCGGCGTCAGCCGCGCTATTGCCGGGCGTGAGATCCGTGCTAACCGCGTTACCGTCGACGGTGAAATCGTTAAAAACAGTGCCTTTAAGCTGCTACCAGAACACGACGTCGAATATGACGGTAATTCCCTGGTTCAACAAAATGGCCCGCGCTATTTTATGCTGAATAAGCCTCAGGGTTATGTTTGCTCAACGGATGACCCGGATCATCCGACGGTGCTCTATTTCCTTGATGAACCGGTTGCCTACAAACTGCATGCGGCAGGGCGTCTGGATATCGACACCACCGGACTGGTACTGATGACCGATGACGGACAGTGGTCGCATCGTATCACCTCTCCTCGTCACCATTGTGAGAAAACCTATCTGGTGACGCTGGAGTCGCCAGTGGCAGACGATACCGCCGAGCAGTTTGCCCGTGGCGTACAGTTGCATAATGAAAAAGACCTGACCAAACCGGCTGTTCTGGAGGTCATTACGCCAACTCAGGTGCGATTGACCATCAGCGAAGGGCGCTATCATCAGGTAAAACGTATGTTTGCCGCGGTGGGTAACCACGTTGTGGAACTGCACCGTGAACGAATTGGTGACATCAGGCTTGATGACGATCTGGAGCCGGGTGAATACCGTCCATTGACCGAAGAAGAAATCGCCAGCGTTAACTTAACCCCGCGTTAATTTCAGGAGCTAAATGTGACCACCCGGCAGAACTCGTCAATTGCCATAGTCTTTATCCTTGGCTTGTTAGCCATGCTGATGCCGTTGTCGATTGATATGTATCTTCCGGCGCTACCTGTTATCTCAGAACAGTTTGGTGTGCCTGCGGGTAGCGCGCAGATGACCCTCAGTACCTATATTCTGGGGTTTGCAGTGGGGCAGTTGCTCTATGGCCCAATGGCTGACAGCATTGGGCGCAAGCCGGTGATTCTGGGCGGAACGCTGGTGTTTGCGGCGGCGGCAGTGGCCTGCGCCCTGGCGCAAACTATCGATCAACTGATCGTGATGCGTTTCTTCCACGGTCTGGCTGCCGCGGCGGCGAGCGTGGTTATCAACGCCCTGATGCGCGATATCTATCCGAAGGAAGAGTTCTCGCGCATGATGTCATTCGTCATGCTGGTGACCACAATTGCGCCCTTGTTGGCACCTATCGTGGGTGGTTGGGTGCTGGTATGGCTTAGCTGGCACTATATCTTTTGGATCCTCGCCATGGCGGCTGTTCTGGCGTCGGTGATGATCTTTACGCTAATCAAAGAGACCCTGCCTGTAGAGCGTCGCCAGCCGTTTCGCCTGCGTACCACTATTGGCAACTTTGCCTCGCTGTTTCGTCATAAACGAGTGCTGAGCTATATGCTGGCCAGCGGGTTCAGCTTTGCCGGGATGTTCTCGTTTCTGAGCGCCGGACCCTTTGTTTACATTGAGATTAACCACGTTTCACCGCAGCATTTCGGTTATTACTTCGCACTTAACATCGTATTCCTGTTCGTGATGACTATCATCAACAGCCGCTTTGTGCGTCGGGTTGGGGCATTGAATATGTTCCGTACCGGTCTGTGGATCCAGTTCGTGATGGCGGGATGGATGGTCTTTAGCGCACTGTTTGGGCTGGGGTTCTGGGCCCTGGTCGTGGGCGTTGCGGCGTTTGTTGGCTGTGTGTCGATGGTGTCATCTAACGCCATGGCGGTTATTCTGGATGAATTTCCGCATATGGCGGGAACGGCGTCATCGCTGGCTGGGACATTCCGCTTCGGCATTGGCGCCATTGTCGGGGCGCTGTTGTCTCTGGCGACCTTTAACTCGGCCTGGCCAATGATATGGTCGATCGCATTTTGCGCTACCTGCTCAATTCTCTTCTATCTTTACGCCAGTCGCGCCCAAAAACGGTGATCTAATACACAACCTGGGGGCCATAAGGTCTCCAGAGTTGATGTACATCAACCGCAAATCTATCATTTTCCCCGCTTATGTTTATTTTATGTAAAATCAATTTATGTAAAAAGTCACATCATTGTAGTTAAAAAGGTTGAGTTAGATCGCAGAAACGAGTACATATAGCCCGGAAATATGCCAGAACCATTGAATAATTTTAATTACCGGGTTTGAAAAGCTGCATAAAGACAGGGTGTAAACGTTTACCAACTGTCTAAAGACGTATTGTCAATGATGTGTTAATATTGATGTAAAATAATTGTGAAGTAATTGTACTTCCAGGGAAAGAAAGTGATGACATTACAACTCTCAATCGTTCATCGTCTGCCGCAGAGCTATCGTTGGTCGGTGGGTTTCGCAGGTTCGAAAGTTGAACCGATTCCGCAAAACGGTCAGAGTAATGAGAACAGCCTGGTGGCACTCAAATTGCTCAGCCCTGATGGTGACAGCGCGTGGTCAGTCATGCATAAGCTCAGCCAGGCCCTCAGTGATATCGAGGTTCCTTGTTCCGTACTGGAATGTGAAGGAGAGCCGTGCCTGTTTGTGAATCGCCAGGACGAATTTGCCGCGACCTGCAGACTGAAAAACTTCGGCGTGGCTATCGCAGAACCGTTTTCAAACAACAATCCTTTTTGAGCGTCAGCTTAGCGCGAGCAGCTGACGCGTATAGGCCTGCTGTGGTGCGTTAAATACGTGCTCGCATTGCCCTTGTTCCACGACCTCTCCCTGCCTTAGCACAATAACCTGATGGCATAACGCGCGTACTACGTGCAAATCATGGCTGATAAAAATATAAGCCAGGCGATGCTTTTCCTGTAACGACTTTAACAGCGTCAGGATTTGCGCCTGCACGGTTCTGTCGAGCGACGATGTTGGTTCATCCAGAATGATCAGGGAAGGTTTAAGAATCAATGCCCTGGCAATAGCAATGCGTTGGCGTTGCCCGCCAGAAAACTCCGCAGGATAACGATGCCGTGTTTCGCTATCCAGTCCCACTTCCGCCATCACCGCTTTCACCTGTGCCTCGCGCTGTTCAGCTGACAGGGTAGGCTGATGAACGCGCAACCCCTCCTCGATAATCTGTAGCACGCTCAGGCGTGGGTTTAGCGAGGAGTTGGGATCCTGAAATACCACCTGAATGCGGTGCCGGACCGGTAACAGCTGGCGACGATTTAAGGTATGCAGCGCCAGACCATCGAACACAATGCTTCCCTGTGAGGTGATTAACCTCAGTAACGCCAGCCCGGTGGTGCTTTTTCCGGAGCCTGACTCTCCAACCAGCCCCAGCGTTTCACCGGGCCGAAGGGAAAAACTGACATCGTTAACGACGACGTTGTGGTCCACCACGCGTTTCAGGATACCTTTGCGGATAGGAAAGGCGACGCGAAGCTTTTCTACTTCCAACAGCGGGGCTTGTCCGACAGGCAAAGGTACCGGGTCGCCGGAAGGTTCACTGTTTAGCAACTTCTGCGTGTAGGGATGCGTTGGCGCAGCGAGCAGTTGTACCGCTTTATTTTGCTCTACACACTGACCGTTTTGCATGACCGCCACGGTATCGGCTAGCTTTTTCACAATGCTCAGGTTGTGGGTGATGAACAGTAATCCCATGTTCAGCTCACGCTGTAACTCCCGCAACAGCTGCAGGATCTGCGCCTGTACGGAAACGTCCAGCGCGGTAGTCGGTTCATCAGCAATAAGCAGCTCTGGTCGTGTCAGCAACGCCATGGCGATCATCACACGCTGGCGTTCACCGCCGGAAAGCTGGTGCGGGTAGTCTGCGAGACGTTTGGCTGCCTGACGGATGCCAACGCGATCCAGGCAGGTCAGGATTTCTGCCCGCGCCGCCTCCCGACGCATTCCCCTATGCAGCGACAGCACTTCATAAAGCTGTTTTTCCAGATTGTGGAGCGGGTTCAGTGACACCATCGGCTCCTGGAAAATCATGGCGATTTTATTCCCCCGTACGCCGCGAAGCGTCTGCTCGTTGGCGTGAAGTAATGATTCACCATGAAAACGGATGTCCCCGGAAGGGTAAACTACCGGAGGGGACGGTAACAACCGTAGGATAGAAAGCGCGGTCACGCTTTTACCCGAGCCAGATTCACCCACCAGCGCCAGCGTTTGTCCGGCATCAACCCGTAGTGAGAGGGCATTGACTACGGTGCGCACGGTCTCTTGTTGACGAAAACCTACCGATAAATTCTCAATGGCTAACAGAGGTTGTGTCATTTTAAATCGCCTTGTTGGGATCAAACGCATCGCGTACCGCTTCACCAATAAAGATCAGTAGCGATAGTAGCAGGGCAACGGAGATGAACGCGGTGATGCCAAGCCACGGTGCCTGCAGGTTGTTTTTACCCTGCAACAGGAGTTCTCCCAGTGATGGCGAGCCAAGCGGTAAACCGAACCCAAGAAAATCCAGTGAGGTCAGAGTAGTTATCGAGGCGCATAAAATAAACGGTAAAAAAGTCAGGGCCGCGACCATCGCGTTGGGCAGCATATGACGCAGAATAATACTGCGATCGCTTACGCCGAGCGCCTGAGCGGCTCGAATGTAATCAAAGTTTCGGGTACGTAAAAATTCCGCGCGCACCACGCCAACCAGACTCATCCAGCCAAACAGTACGGTAATGCCCAGCAGCCACCAGAAGTTAGGCTGGACCACGCTCGATAGCAGAATGATGAGAAACAGCGTTGGCATTCCTGACCAAACTTCAATGAATCGTTGCCCCCACAGATCCACCTTGCCGCCATAATAGCCCTGAATTGCGCCAGCCATAATAGCCCTGAATTGCGCCAGCCATAATGCCCATCACGCTCGAACACAGGGTGAGCATTAGACCAAACAAGACAGATATACGTGTGCCGTAGAGGATGCGTGCCAGTACATCACCGCCGTTAGCGTCTGTTCCCAACCAGTTTTGTGCGGAAGGCGGGGAAGGGAAGGGCTTATCGGTGGCAAAGTTAATGCTGGTGGCCCCAAAGCGTATTGGTGCCCACAGGATCCAGCCCTGGTTTTCCAGGCGCTGTTGTAGCCACGGGTCCTGATAATCAGCCTGAGTCGCCAGCGGTCCGCCGAAGTCGCTTTCACTGTAGTTTTTGAACAGGGGGAAATACCAGCTATTGTCGTAGCGCACCAGTAGCGGCTTATCATTGGCAATCAGTTCTGAACACAGGCTAAGGCCGAACAGCACCAGAAAAATCCACAGCGACCAGTAGCCGCGACGGTTGTGGCGAAAGCGCGCCCAGCGGGCCTGATTGACGGGGCTTAATCGCGACATTAGCGTCCCTCAAAATCAATACGAGGATCGACCAGCGTATAGCTGATGTCGCTGAGGATATTCAGCAGCAGACCGATCAGGGTGAAGATATAAAGCGTGCCAAACATTACCGGGTAGTCGCGTGATACGGTAGATTCATAACCCAGCAATCCCAGGCCGTTAAGTGAGAACATCACTTCAATCAGCAGTGAGCCGGTAAAAAACATGCTGATAAACGTTGCCGGGAAGCCGGCGATCACCAGCAACATGGCATTGCGAAACACATGTTTCCACAGAATATTTTTCTCGCTGACCCCTTTAGCGCGTGCGGTGACGACATATTGTTTGCGCACCTCATCCAGAAATGAGTTCTTGGTCAACATAGTCAGCGCGGCAAACCCACCAACCACCGTCGCCAGCACCGGCAGGGTAATATGCCAAAGGTAGTCGGTTACTTTCTGATACCAGGGCAGGGAGTCAAAATTGGCGGATACCAGCCCGCGAAGCGGGAACAGGTCGTAGTAGCTTCCCCCGGCAAAAAAGACGATCAGCAAAATGGCAAACAGAAAGGCCGGTATGGCATAGCCGATAATAATAAATGCGCTGCTCCAGACATCAAACCGGCTGCCGTTATGCACCGCTTTGCGGATCCCAAGCGGTATCGACACCAGGTAGATGATGAGCGTACTCCACAGCCCCAGCGTGACGGAAACAGGCAGGCTGTCTTTGATAAGCGTCAGCACCGAGGCGCTACGAAACAGGCTGTCACCGAAATCGAAACGAATGTAATCCCAGAGCATTTTGAAGTAACGCTCATGAATGGGCTTATCGAACCCATAGCGGCGAGTGATTTCGGCGATCACTTCCGGGTCCAGACCCCGGCCGCCTCGATAATTACTGTCGCTGATGTTACCCACGCCGGTTTGCGCGTGGCTGGCACGAACGCCTTCGCTACCTGCGCCGGGTAATGCTCCGCTTTGCCCGAACTCAATGGCGGCGACGGCCTGTTCAACTGGACCGCCGGGGGCTATCTGCACGATAAAAAAGTTGATGGTGATGATGGCCCAAAGCGTTGGGATCACCAGCAGCAGACGTCGAATCAGATAAGCGCCCATTTATTCTCCCTGCCGCCTGGCTGCGGGCAGCTTCGCCGCTTTGTTGACGTCATACCACCAGTTGTCGAGGCCAATAGTATAAATTGGGCGAATAGCAGGATGTGAAAATTTATCCCACCATGCAATGCGATCCTCTGCCATAAACCACATAGGCAACATGTAGTAGTTCCAGGTTAATACCCTGTCCAGCACCCGGCCCAGTGGGATCAATTTGGCTTTATCGCCTTGCGCCGCGATGATTTGGTCGATCAGTTTATCAATCACCGGGCTTTGTACGCCGGGGGCGTTGTAGCTGGAATCAATATATTGAGAGGCCCACAGAATTTGCAGGTCCGAACTCGGCCACGGCATCGCACGATACAACCTCGGCATCATGTCATAGTCGCGACTGCGCAGGCGGTTCGTGATTTGTGAGTTATCCACCTGGCGGATATTCATGGTAATACCTAAGCGTTGCAGGTTGTGCTGGAACGGCAGCACCCACTGACTGTTGCTGCCCGCAGGGAGCAACAGTTCAAAGCTCAGAGGTTTACCGCTGGCGCTGTTTACGCGCTGCTGACCCTTTAGTACCCACCCGGCCTGTTCCAGTAAGGTATCGGCTTTCAACAGATTGTCGCGATCGTAGCCATCGCCTTTTGATTTTGGCGGCTGATAGATTTGGCTAAAGACCTCAGGGGGGAGATCCTTTTTCAAGGGCGCGAGTATCACCAACTCATCCGCGTCGGGGTATTTTGTCGCGGCATATTCGGTATTCTGAAAATAGCTGTTGGTCCGGCTCCAGGCGTTATAGAACAGCGCTTTATTCATCCATTCAAAATCAAAGGCCAGCGTGATGGCTTCCCGCACCCGTCGGTCGCTGAATACCGGGCGCTGAATATTAAATGCCAGCCAGCGAGTATCCTGGGCGGACTCGTTTTTTTGTTCATCTTTGATGATGTAGTTATTCGCGAAATTTTTCCCGGTATAACGCGTAGCCCAGTTTTTGGCATCATTTTCAAGACGCAGATCAAACGCCCCGGCCTTAAACGCTTCAAAGGCGACGTTATCATCCAGATAGTAGTCGTAGCGGATGGTATCAAAGTTCCAGCGTCCACGATTGACGGGCAGATTAGCGGCCCAGTAATCTTTGACGCGCGAGTAGATAATATACTGGCCCATCTTCCATTTGGTAATGCGATAAGGGCCGCTGGCGAGCGGTGGCGATGATAAGGGATCGCTGAGCTTATGATCTTTCCAGTACTTCTCTGGCATCACGGGTAATGAAAACAGGCTGAGCATGTCCTCTTTACCCGGCTTGGCTAATTCAATGCGTACGGTTAATGGCGCGATGGCTTTTACCGTTGTTCCCTTGTAGACCAGACGAAACTGCGGCACGCCTTCAGTCATAAATTTATGGAAGGTGAATGCGACGTCGCGGGCGGTAATGGGTGAGCCATCGTGAAAACGCGCCCGCGGATTAATGGCAATTTCTACCCAGGAATAGTCGTCAGCATAGCGTGCGCTGTCGGCAATGAGCGGGTAATAGCTACCTGGTTCATCGTCAGAGGTCGTAAACAGCGTATCGTAAAGCGTTTCGGTACGTGCGCCGGGGTTACCGCGCATTGCATAGCGGTTGAAGTTGTCAAATGTGCCAATGGCGGACAGGGTGATTTGACCACCTTTAGGGGCTGCGGGATTAACATAATCGAAGTGATTAAAGTTAAATGCGTACTTCGGCTCACCCAGTACGGCAAAAGCATAGCTTTCTTTGATGGATTGCGCCTGGGCGCTAAACCCGATGAGGGTAATAAACAGTAGCAGTACGCGAGGGATCATATAAAAGCGCTTTCCTTTTCCTGCCACAACCCGACGGGCATCATGCCTGAAAGATAAGGGATGTAGCGGCGAGTGAGAGTATATGAATCGCATACTGCGATCACCACGTCGGCTTATTGGGCTGTGCCATCCAACGCACAAAATCAGCAAGCTGTAATGGTCGGCTAATCCAGTACCCCTGGAAAAAATGCACCCCACGATCGCGCAGCCAACGGGCTTGCTCAGGAGTTTCTACCCCTTCCGCAACCGTCAGCATATTAAGACGTTTAGAAAGTGTCAACACGGCGTCCAGTACCGGAGAAGTCAGTGTTTCCGTCCCAATGGCGTTAATAAATCCGCGATCGATTTTCAGGTAGTCAACGGTAAAGCGTTCCAGATAAATAAGCGCGCTATGGCCGGTGCCAAAATCATCAATCGCAATTTCAAAACCTGCGGAATGCAGCCATTCAAATAGCTTTGTGGCCTCGTGCTGATTGAGCATATCTCGTTCTGTGATTTCCAGTACTATCTGAAAATAGTTTGCGGGAAGCGAGGCCTGTAGGTGGCGAATGTCGTCTTTAAACGTCTCGCCATGCAGATGCGATGGCGCGATATTGATCCCTAATTTTGCCCCAGCGGGTAACACTTTTTGCAGTGTCGGGGCATCCTGGGCGATCAACTTAAAGAGATGCTGAGTCAGTGGGACGATCATTTTCTGTGATTCAGCGTAATGAATAAAGGCATCCGGTGGGATCTCGCCCGTTGTTGGGTGATTCCAACGTAACAGGACCTCGACGCCTTTCACTTCCAGCGTTTGCATCTCTACGACGGGCTGGTACACCACATAAAACTGGTTATGTTTGATGGCGTTGAGGATATCTTTGCCTGGGCGTAAACGGATGCTGTAGATGTAGTACCAGAGGAGAAGGGCGGCAATAATCCCGGCCATACATCCCAACAAAATAGAATACCAGACGTCGGTATAGTTCCACTCTTGTGCGTATAAGCGAATTTTAAGCGGGATCCCTTCAAGAGTGGCCTGCCGCCAGGAAGTATGAGGAAGAGCGGAGACATCGATGATTCGCGATGAGAATGTCGAAATTGCGGTATTACCGACGATAATAGCAATACCGTCAAAATCATCCTGCCGGGCGGTATAGAGTAGGTAAGGCGCCAGATTGATATTCAGTGAGGTAAATACGCCGCTATCATTGAACGACGCGTTTCGGTGCCAAATCATGATCGCTGGTTTGTCCGGCATCATGGGCGTACCGGGAAGTAATTCCACATCAATATTTCTGCTGATATCGAGGTTCGGGATCAAATCTAAAATCGGAGTGAACATGGAACCTGTTGCGGAAGAGCAGAAAGCGATGCCGTCTTTTACCAGTAAAAAAGCGCGAACGTTCAGGCTAAAGGCTGCACTGGAGGTCAGTTTAGCGCTGACTTGTTGGCAACTGTTGGCAACCAGCGGCTGAAGGGCATCGGTGGTGGTTTTGAGGTCGGTGAAGTAGCTGCTGACGTAATTCTGGATATCGGCAAGGAGCGTGTCGTACTTAACTTCTCGTTTATGCCAGGTGACGAAAAACTGCAGGGTACTCACGAGTATTGCGACGATAAGCCCCGTTAACATACAGGAAAGCAGGATTTTCCGACCGGATGAAGAAGAGCGTCTGAACATAGATCCTTATTTTACCTGATTTAACCGCTTACTCTGTATGAATATAACCTGAAATGACTCATGTTGTGAGATTTTTCTTAGTCGCAGGGTGAAACAAAAAAGCACCGCCGAAGCAGTGCTTTTGGAATGTCTCATCAGGATAGCCAAGGGATAGCTGCCAAACGAAACTAACTGCGGCTCAGAACCCGGCGAGCTTCGTTGTAGCGTTTTTTCCAGTAAGGCTCGTTCATGCTGGAAATGATAACGCCACTGCTGGTCGAGGCATGTACAAACTGGTTGTTACCGATATAAATACCGACGTGACGGCCGGTAGAGCCAGCACGGAACAGAACCAGATCGCCTGTGCGCAGATTAGTGCGCGAAACGGATTTTCCCGTTTCCTGTTGTTCATAGGTTGAGCGCGGAAGCTCTAAACCAAATTGCTCGCGGAATGTACGCTGCACGAAGCTTGAGCAATCAATACCTTTTTTGGTGCTGCCGCCAAGGCGGTAACGCACGCCTTTCCAGTCAGCATACTGGTCCATAATACGTGATTTAACATCGATATTACGTACCATATTTTCAAATTCATCCTGAGAGGCTTGCAGTGAAGAGTTATCTCCATTGCCCACAGCATGCGTCTCAGAATGCATATTCTTGGCGGTGTTCGTTGTGCTACATGCAGAAAGCAGAACCGCAACTGCTATCGCGGGTATGCCCCGCAAGATATATCTCAAAATCGGTTGAGATTTGACCATTTTGTTTGTTTTCCCTTGAAGTCCTTAACGATAAATATCGTTATAAAAAATGCCAAACGTGACGAGACTAATTACCATCGCACGATGAGACAATTCCTTAAGGTCAAATCTGTGGCAGAACGCACAAATTTATTCTGAAAGGGAATAATTATCCCGCGAGGCAAAACGAGTTCGAGATTACCCGATCGTTCCGGTCAATGCGAGTGATTTTACGTGATTTCTTATAAGAAAAATTGATACAGAAAGTGAATAAACGGCATTGTCTAAATTAAGAACAATCAGGGTAAAAAATACGCAACCTACTCATTTTAAACATGAATAAGATGACAGGGGAATGACAATCAGAATGATGAAATATTGCCCGGCATCATCAGGGAATCAGAAGTATCCCTGATGATGTTAATTACTCTGCGTTATTTGTTTAAAAATTGTTTGTTTTTGCCGGGGAGATAATTCACGAACAGAGTGACTAATCGGTCACTTAATGGCGTCATTAGCCACCAGGGAAGGCCAATCAAGACCACCGTCATGGAACCAACCACGATATCAGTGAGCCAGTGAGCGCCAATCATTACGCGTGGAAAGGCAAAAACCACAGCAATAATAAGGCTGATTATTCCTGCGACTTTTCCGAAATAACGCAGCATAAATGCGGAAAAAATAAGCAGCATCATGCCGTGATCGCCAGGAAAACTGTCTCTCGACGCATCTTTGGTCGGAATATGCAGCAGTTCGCTGACGCGATAAATATTATCCAGCATCAGGGTCGGGCTGGCGCGTTTAACGGGAATAAGCGCCTGGCCCAGCTGATTTAATACCACTGCGGTGAGCAGCATAACCAAACCGATAGCCACAATACGTCGGCGACCTTCCGACGTCTCTTTGAGCCAAAAGTGCAGCATCAATGCGCCCATAGCCAGCAATGAGCAGCCATCAAATGCCCGATTATTGGTAATAGCAACAACCCATAAGAACAGTGGGCTTTCCACCAGTTTATGATTAAAGAAGCGGAAAACGCCCGTATCCAGTGAAGACCAGAACCCATGCCCGGCTGGAATATACCAGGACATAAACAGTGCCAGGCCCGCAATATTTAGCAGGAGGATTGAAGGGTATCGGGTTTTCATCGTCGTTTACCATTGCTAAAAACGAAGGCAACCTTACGCGCTAGCGTCTAAACGAAGTCTCAACAACGCGCTCTGTAACGTATTCCAGTCGGTCTCGGTATCGGCGATGAGTTCAATACGGCTATCGGGTGGTGCGACGTTTTGCGTCTCTATATGCCAGTCGTCTCCCTGGCGGTTAATGCGTACCAGTCCTTCTTTAATACGCATTACCCCCTTCACGCGTCCAACAGGAGCAAGACGCGACCATTCCAGCAGACCGATGGTATCGAACACTGTATCGGCGTCAAAAATCCAACCGCAGGCCTGATGGCCCTGACCGCTGTTCAGGCTACGACGCCAGCGCTGCTGTGCGGGTAAGCTCAACGCTGCCAGCCCCTTTTTGTTGGCATGGCTATGGGCGTGCTCCGCGCTTGCAGGAAGCTCCGCCAGGTTTAGTCGGGGCAAATTCAGTAGCTGTCCGTCAATTTGCCCATGGTCGGCATGAACTAACTGGCGATTACCGCCGTAGTGTTGCCACCAGCTTTGCAGGGCGTTTTCGCTTTCCGTCGTGGCACGGTCGGTTTTGTTGGCAACAATGATATCAGCGGCGGCCAGCTGATCGCGGAAATTGTCATTGGCGACGCTTTTCTCATCCAGTAACAGGCGAGGATCAAGGATACAGAGGGTTGCGCGCAGATCGATCCACGGCTCATAAACCGGTGCAGTGAGTAAATCCAGAATCTGTTTGGGATGCCCGAGGCCGGTGGGCTCAATCAGCAGACGGTCGGGTTTTCCCTGACGCAGCAGCGTATTGAGGCCAACCTGCATTGGCAGGCCGTTAACACAGCACATACAGCCGCCGGGGATCTCTTTTAGCAGCGCACCGCTGTCGGCCAGCAACGCGCCATCAATGCCAACTTCGCCAAACTCATTAACCAGCACGGCCCACTTCTCAGCAGGATCTTTGTTTGCCAATAAATGAAGAATAGAGGTGGTTTTGCCACTGCCGAGAAAACCGGTGATGAGATTGGTTTTAGTCACATTTACTCCAGAATCATAAATTACCGTAATGGCATTTAACAATCCTGGCGAAAAACGGGGAAAAAGAGAAGGGGGGAGAGGACGAAGAGGCGCTTCGTCCTGCTTAATGGCAGAAATCGTTAACTTTTTAACGTCTCAATGACAGCCTGATGCGCACCGTATTGGGCAATGCGTTGCCAGGCCTGCTGAATGGCCGCGACAAACTGCGGATTCTGTACGAGATCGGTGGCGAAAATCTCGCGCAGCGAAAGTAGGGCGTTGACGCGTTCTGACTCTGTGCTCTGTTTAACCAGAGCGGCAATTTTCTCACTCAACGGGTCACGAACATCAATAGCGGTGCCTGAATCATCCACGCCGCTCACATAACGCATCCAGCCTGCGACGCCGAGCGCCAGCAGTGGCCACTCACTTTGGCGGGCTAAATGTACGCGGATCCCTTCCAACATGCGCTGGGGTAATTTCTGGCTACCGTCCATCGCGATTTGCCAGGTTTTATGTTTCAACGCTGGGTTGGCAAAACGCTCCAACAGGCTTAGGGCATACTGGTCTAAATCCACATCGGTAATTTGCAGCGTGGGTGCCTGTTCGTTGAGCATCAGGCGGTAAGCGGCTTCACGAAAAGCGCTGTCCTGCATACAGTCGCTGATGTGCTGGAACCCGGCCAGATAGCCGAGATAAGCAAGAAACGAATGACTGCCGTTCAGCATCCGCAGTTTCATTTGTTCCCACGGCAGAACATTTTCGACCATCTGGACGCCCGCCGTTTCCCATTGTGGGCGGCCACACACAAAATTATCTTCAATCACCCACTGGATAAACGGTTCGCAGCTGATTGCGCAAGGATCGGCAACCCCCAGCTCGCGGGCAATTTCGGCCAGTGACTCTTCAGTGGCGGCAGGGACAATGCGGTCGACCATGGTGCCTGGGAAACTGACATGCTCCTGAATCCAGGTTGCCAGTTCTGGTGAACGTTTCTCCGCCATTCCAAGGACGGCGTTTTTTACCACATGACCATTGTCCGGGATGTTATCGCAAGAGAGGACGGTAAACGGCTGTAGCCCGCGTTCACGTCGGCGGTGTAGGGCTTCAACAATAATTCCGGGGGCAGAGTGCGGTTCAGTCGGTGTTTGCAGATCGTGAGCAATACGTGGATTACTGAGGTCTAACGAACCTGTCGCCGGATCGATGCAGTAGCCTTTTTCTGTGATGGTTAGCGAGACAATAGCCACCTGAGGTTCGCAGAATTTTTCGATAATGGCCGCCAGCGAATCCAGCCTGGCGTTGAGACATTCGTTGACGGCACCGATAACAATTGGCTGGTTGCCGTTGGCCCCTTTTTCCAGCACGGTAAATAAATGATCCTGTTCGCGCAGTTGGCTCATCAGTCGATCGCCGCTGAACAGACTGATCTCACAAATACCCCAGTCTCCACCCTGCGCATTCAGCACCCTGTCGGTTAGTAACGCCTGATGGGCGCGGTGAAAAGCACCGAAACCAAAATGCACAATCCGCGTTTTTAATTGCTGGCGGTCGTATTGCGGCATCATGACATTTTCCGCCAGTGGCGCTGAGGCAATAGTTTTCATTTAATACACCTGATTAACCATAAATTAACAATGGCAGTATAAAGTTATATGACAACAAATTGAATTGGTGTGCCTCATTTATCCGGGGAATGTGAGCTTGATCAACCAATCATCGGCAATGTGTTGATCAGTTGACGGATGCCTGTATGGTAGTCGTCATTAAGATGACTTAATTTGGTATAACAACTTGTGAGGTGAAACAATGGAACAAACCTGGCGTTGGTACGGACCTAACGATCCGGTATCGCTTGATGATGTGCGTCAGGCTGGCGCAACGGGTGTTGTGACCGCCTTGCACCATATTCCTAACGGTGAAGTGTGGCCGGTAGAAGAAATTCAGCAGCGTCAGGCCATTCTGGCTGAAAAAGGGCTGACCTGGTCGGTAGTGGAAAGTATCCCTGTCCACGAAGATATCAAAACGCGTTCAGGTCAATATCAAACGTGGATTGCCAACTATCAGCAGAGTATCCGTAATCTGGCGACCTGTGGTATCGATACGGTGTGCTATAACTTCATGCCGATCCTCGACTGGACGCGTACCGACCTCGAATATCAGCTGCCGGATGGTTCCAAAGCGCTGCGTTTTGACCAGATTGCTTTTGCGGCCTTCGAACTTCACATTCTGCAACGCCCGGGAGCTGAAGCGGATTATACCGCCGAAGAACAACGCCAGGCGCTGGACTACTTCAATGCCATGAGCGATGCAGAAATTGAAAAGCTGACCCGCAATATCATTGCTGGCCTGCCTGGTGCAGAAGAGGGCTATACGCTGGATCAGTTCCGTGCGCGTCTCGCTGAATACGACGGCATCAGCAAGGACGATCTGCGCGATAATATGGCGGTATTCCTGCGGGCGATTGTGCCAGTGGCAGAAGAAGTCGGCGTGCGTCTGGCCGTGCATCCTGACGATCCGCCGCGCCCGATCCTTGGCCTGCCGCGTATCGTTTCGACTATCGAAGATATGCAGTGGCTGAAAGAAACGGTCGATAGCATTAATAACGGTTTTACCATGTGCACCGGTTCCTACGGCGTGCGCGCTGATAACGATCTGGTGAAAATGATCGAAACCTTTGGCGATCGAATCCACTTCACGCACCTGCGCTCAACCTGTCGTGAAGATAACCCGAAAACCTTCCATGAAGGTGCGCACCTGCAGGGCGATGTGGATATGGTATCGGTGGTGGCTGCCATTTTGAGCGAAGAGCAGCGGCGTAAAAAAGCGGGCGACCTGCGTCCTATCCCGATGCGTCCGGATCATGGACACCAGATGCTTGACGATCTGCACAAGAAAACCAACCCGGGCTACTCTGCGATTGGCCGCCTGAAAGGCCTGGCAGAAGTCCGTGGCGTTGAGCTGGCGCTGAAACAAACGCAGTTCCGCGATCTGCTGTAAGTCTAACCACAGGGATTGCGCGACAGGCGCGATCCCTGTTTTTCATCAAGGCTGCGCGAGCGCCTGCTCCAGCACTGTCAGCACTTTATTGATCTGCTGTATCTGCAATCCACCAAACCCAAAAAACATAACAGCATCGCTGTTCTCTTTGCGCCATGCGGCTTCTGATCCATTTTCTATATCCGGCAGAGTGTCGAAACGGATCCCGGCCAACAGGCAGCATTGCTGCAACCTGGTGATGAGTTCTGCGTGTCTGGCAATGCGTAACGAGAGGTGCAGACCTGCCGTTGCGCCAGCGATTTTCCCTTCGGGAAACAGAGTGGAAAGGCCATCGCGTAACAGGGTGAGGCGCGTCGCATAGCTGCAGGCCAGCTTGCTGATATGCGTATAGAACACCTGGTTTTGCATCAGTTCGGCCAAAAATTGCTGCAACAACCACTGACTGCCGTTGTTATTGAGCGCTTTCATATTCTGTACCGCCGGAAGCAGTTCATCAGGGCAAATAAGATAGCCAAGCCGTGCGCCTGGCCCCAGCGTTTTAGAAAATGTCCCCATGTAGATAACCCGGTTGTGATAATCCATGGCTTTCAGCGCGGGAAGGGGATTTTCCCCATAGGTAAAAACGGCATCGTAATCATCTTCAATGATGTAAGCGCCGACGCGTTGCGCCCACGTTAATAATGACTGACGGCGCTCCAGTGAAAGCACGCTTCCCATCGGATACTGATGCGCTGGAGTAACATAACAAAGCTGGGTTTCATACTCGGGTAAATTATCTGTTTGCAGCCCGTGGTTATCTACAGCAATTGACGTAATGTCTGCACCGTAATAATTAAAAAGATGCCATGCGCCAGAATAACAAGGGGATTCGGTCACAATATGGCACTTTTTTTGCTGACTGACGGCATGATGAATAATAAATATTTGGCTGAGCAGTGATAATCCTTCCTGAATCCCGTTGGTAATGATGATGTTCTCTGCTCGGGTATTAATTCCGCGGGATAAATTAAGGTATCTGACCAATTGCTCACGCAGTGAAAATAATCCACTTGGTGAATGGTATCGAGTAAATAATTGTTCTTTAAGTATGCTTGGAGCATTATTCCATTTCCGCCAGCTTGACCAGGGAAAAGCGTTGGGATCGGGGACGCCCATCCGACAGTAGCACTCTCGTCCAGGCTCGGCGTAAACATCGGTTGAGACTCCGGCAGCTTTAGGTTTTGTCGGCGGAGAACCTTGGGTAATGGGCACATGCGTTGGTGTTATACGTACAGGCGTGGTGAATATCACTTCATAGCCGATGCCGTGTCGGCTCTTGATTAACCCTGCAGCCATAAGCTTATCATAGGCCATCACTACCGTTATTTTGGCTACGTTCAATACCTGAGCCTGCTCGCGAATAGAGGGAAGCTTATCGCCACAAAGCAAATCTCCCTGCTGAATAGCCTGGAAATAAAATTGAAAAATTTGCAATTGCAGCGGAGTGCGGAGTTCTCTATTGAGCGTTAATGTAAGCATGAGGAATTCCTTATTAATATATAGCCACTATATTACGAATTTCTCGTTTTTACTATTTGATACACCTCATGGAGTAGCGGCTGTTCCTATAGCTTGCCATCGCTGTCTCTATTTTTGATTTTTATTATCCCTTAGCGTGTCGCTATTAAAAAAATGGAGGCAAGCATGTCGTGGATAAGAAAGAACGCATTGTGGTGCGTATTGGCTGGGGCGGTGGCAATGGCCCTGGCTATTTGGGGAACGTGGCAAGGCGTTCATTACACCAGTACCACCGAATTTTGTTTATCGTGTCACTCGATGCGCACGGCTGGAGAGGAATATAAAACCAGCGTGCATTTTCGTAACGCATCTGGCGTGCGGGCTGAGTGTAAGGATTGTCATATCCCCCCGGGCGTTGTTCCAACGCTTATTCGTAAAACTGAAGCCTTAAACGACCTCTATCACACCTTTATTTCTCCTTCTATTGATACTCCTGAAAAGTTTGCTGCCAAACGCCCGGAGCTGGCCCAGCGGGAGTGGGCACGCATGAGCGCGAATAATTCAGCGGCGTGTAAATCCTGCCATAGCTATGAGGCAATGGATCATGGCAAGCAATCGGCAAACGCGGCTGCGCAAATGACCGCAGCGGCAGCAAAAGACAGTAACTGTATCGATTGTCACAAAGGAATAGCCCATCACAAACCCGATATGAGCAGCGGTTTTCGCGATCGCTATAAGCAGCTACAGCGTCAGGGAGATACGCCAACGGATGCGACCACGCTGTTCTCATTAAGCGAAAAATCACTGGCGGCAACGGCAGGGAGTCCTGCCGGGAAGGCGCTGTTATTTCCCGCCACCGAGGTCAAGGTGGTGAAAAAAGAAGGCCGTAACGTGCAGCTCGAAATCACGGGCTGGCGTGAAAGCAAAGGACGCGGACGGGTGATCACCCAGTATATGGGGAAACGCGTTTTCTCCGCCGTTCTCGATGAGCCCCTGATGGCGAACGTAAAAGTGCTACAAACCCAGGTCGATCCTGACTCACATCAGGAATGGCAGCAGGTGAGCGTCACCGCCTGGACCACCGATCAGGACTTTATCAACACGCTCGCGCCAATCTGGGAGTACTCAGATCAAATGCTGCAATCCACCTGTAGCGCCTGTCATAGCACTCCTCCTACAACCCGATATACCGCTAACGGCTGGATCGCCGGACTGAAAGCCATGTCGACCTATTACCGGCTTAATTCGGTGGAGGAACGTACGTTGTTGAAATACCTCCAGACCCACGCCAGCGATGTGTCTGAAACCAACAAAAAGTAAGGATAATGTATGGATATTCATGACTTTAATCCGTCCCGCCGCCGTTTTCTCAACGGAATGCTGGCGGTGGGGGCTGCCAGCGCACTGGCGCCTAATCCGCTGATATCAAAAGTGTGGGCGGCGGGGGAAAATCCCGAACAGTGGATTCAATCTGGTTCGCACTATGGCGCTTTTGAAGCCAAAGTGGTCAACGGTGAGTGGACCGAAACCCGTCCGTTCAAACATGACAAATACCCCTGCGATATGCTGAACGCGGTGCGTGAAGTGGTTTACAACCCGTCGCGGGTGCGCTACCCAATGGTGCGTCTGGACTGGTTGCGTAAGCGTGAGAAGTCGGATCGCAGCCAGCGCGGAGATAACCGTTTTGTACGGGTTAGTTGGGATCAGGCGCTGGATTTGTTTTACGAAGAGCTGGAGCGGGTGCAAAAAACCTATGGCTCATCAGGCGTATTTACCGGGCTTGCCGACTGGCAGATGGTGGGCAAATACCATAAAGCGGGCGGGGCGATGGACCGGGGACTTGGCCTGCATGGTAGCTATGTGACAACCGTCGGCGACTATTCTGCGGCAGCGGCACAAGTCATTTTACCGCATGTGATTGGTTCGCTGGAAGTTTATGAGCAGCAGACGTCGCTTCCGCTGGTGATTCAAAACAGCAATACCATCGTGTTGTGGGGCTGCGATCCGATCAAGAACTTGCAGATCGAGTTTTTGGTTCCCGATCACGATGCGTTTGGCTACTGGCAGCAGATTAAAGAGGCGGTAGCGCAGGGTAAGATGCGCGTTATCAGCGTTGATCCAGTGCGTAGCAAATCGCAAAACTATCTTGGCTGCGAGCAGTTGGCGTTACGGCCACAAACCGATGTCGCGTTAATGCTGGCGCTGGCGCATACCCTGTACGAAGAAAAACTGTACGACACGGCGTTTATTACCGATTACACCGTCGGCTTTGAACAGTTTTTGCCGTATCTGCTGGGCGAAACCGATAAACAGCCGAAAAATGCCGAATGGGCGGCAGAAATCTGCGGCCTGACGGCAGAGCAGATCCGAGACTTCGCCCGCCTGTTGGTGAAAGGTCGGACACAGTTTATGGGCGGTTGGTGCGTACAACGCATGCACCATGGTGAGCAGTATCCGTGGATGCTGGTGGTGCTGGCCAGCATGGTCGGTCAAATTGGTTTGCCCGGCGGCGGGGTAGGATTTGGCTGGCACTACAACGGCGGTGGTACGGTAACATCCGCCGGGCCTGTGCTCTCTGGGCTGGGAGGGATCACGAATCCCCCGCAGGCAAAGTACAACGCGGATTTTCGCGGCGTATCGGAGCATATCCCTACTTCGCGTATCGTTGACTGCCTTCTTGAGCCGGGCAAAAAGGTTGCCTTTAACGGCGAGACGTTAACCTGGCCTGACATCAAAATGGCGATCTACAGCGCGGCGAATCCATTTCATGCGCAGCAGGACAGGAATCGCATGATCGACGCGTGGAAGAAGCTGGAAACCGTGGTGGTGTTGGATCACCAATGGACCGCGTCGTGCCGTTTTGCCGATATCGTCCTGCCCGTTACCACCCGCTTTGAACGTAACGATATTGAGCAGTTCGGTACGCATTCGAATAAAGGGTTGATGGCGTTGCATCAGATCGTCAAACCGCAATATGAAGCGCGACATGATTTTGATGTGTTTGCCGGGCTGTGTAAGCGCTTTGACAAGGAAGCGGTGTACCGTGAAAACCGTGATGAAATGCAGTGGATACAGGTGCTTTATGATGAAGGCGTGAAGATGGGAGCGTCGCTCGGTGTCTCATTACCGGATTTCACAACGTTCTGGCAGGGTGACGGATATATTGAATATCCGCCGGGTCAGCCGTGGGTACGGCACGGTGAGTTTCGCGACCAGCCAGACCTGAATCCGCTGGGAACGCCGTCAGGTCTGATTGAAATCTACAGCAAAACCATCGCGGGCTTTGCCTATGAGGATTGTCCAGGGCATCCCGTGTGGATGGAACCCTTTGAGCGTACCCATAGCGGCAAAAAAGATAAATACCCGCTGCATCTGCAATCCTGCCATCCGGATAAACGTCTGCATTCCCAACTGTGCTCTAGCGAGGCGTTTCGCAACACCTATGCGGTTGCCGGAAGAGAGCCGCTTTATATCAGTGAACAGGATGCCACCGCTCGTGGCTTAAAAGCCGGTGATATCGCCCGCGTTTATAACGCTCGTGGTCAGGTACTGGCTGGCGTGGTTGTCAGTCCGGATTTTTCCCCTGGCGTGATTCGTATTCATGAAGGCGCGTGGTATTCCCCGCAGGAAGGGGGGAAAGCCGGGACATTATGCACCTATGGCGACCCGAACGTGCTGAGCGCGGATATCGGTACTTCACAATTGGCCCAGGGGCCTTCAGCGCATACCGTGCTGGTGGAGGTCGAGCGTTATCAGCAGAAAGCCCCGCAAGTGACGGCTTTCGGTGGTCCGCAGATTGTGAAAGAGGAGGGGACCAGTGCAGCATAAGCAAATTCATCAGCAGCGGGCGGCTGTGTACCAGTGGTTTTCGCAACTGTTATTTCGTGAGCTGGATGAAAAACAGCTCGCCAGTCTGGAAAACGGCGATAGCCAGGCTTGGATTGCCTCACTGGCGGCGGTTCCTGGAGTGTCTGCCGAGGTTAAACGTTTTGAGCGTAGCCTGGGCCGGGTTTTGCGGCGCGACTCCCGACAGCTGGAGCTGGCAGCAGATTTTGCTTCGCTGTTTCTGCTGGCCCCGCCGGCTAGTGTTTCTCCCTATGCAGGGCACTATCCACACACGACAGCGGCAGAAGAACGTCGGCAAATGAATGTGTTGCTGATTGAGCAAGGTCTGGCAGCGAGAGAGAATGAGCCCTCCGATCATATTGCCGTGCAGTTGGCATTAATGGCGAGGATGGTTGCTAAAGAGGAGAGGCTATCGGCGCAATACTACTTTTTGCATCATCATATTCTGTGCTGGGCACCGTTATTTCGCGACGCTTGTCTGGTGCGGGATAACGAGGGGTTTTATCCTCAGGCGGTTAATCTGATAGTGCGTTTTATGCAAGAGGATGAACAGTATCTGGAGTCATTGTTGATGGATGATTTTTATCTCAGCAGCCAGCGCTGAATATGACAAAGGGACAGCTGGTGCTGTAATGCCAGTCAGTAAAGTATTATGGAAAACATTCTATTGCGGCATAGGATTCCGTTCACCTCAGCGGAGTCATTTCTCTGGAAGCGCAGATACGCGTGAACGTGCAAGGGAGACTCACCGCCGTCTCCCTTGCATCCCAGGCTCCCGGCGGGAAAATCGTCGCGATGCGAGTTATTCGTCTTATGTCGTCTGCCTGTCGGGTCGGGGCCGAGCCTGCATCCATGCAGGCCGTCCCCTCTGTCCGCATCCCTGCGGACAGACCCGGTCAGCCGTCAACGCCTCATCGATTTTCAGCCGGACCGGTGTCATCGCTTTAACGCTCTGACTTCCAGTTAAATCTTTTTTGCTGTTTAAACAAAATACGCAGATGGTCAGGTGTGGGCTGGTCCGGCTGAAAATTGCCGACGTGTTTTCGTAAGGCCGGGAGAGCCAGCATGGATGCTGGCTCAGGGCGCGCTTTGCAGGGATGCTACCTCGCGCCCGGCCCGATAGCCTGAAGAAATAAGCGGAGGGGACCACGAAGTGGCAATTTTCCCGCTGGGAGCCGGGATTGTTAAGGGTACGGCGATAGTACCCTTAACACGTTCACAGGCAGTATTGTTTCAGATAAGTGATATCACTAAAGTGAACGGAACATTTTGCCAGAGACAACATGTCATTATCTTTGGTTCACCTGTAACGACAGGAGATTAATCTGCACGGCCCATATAGCGACGTTCTTCGATATGAATACGGATTTTTTCACCCGCACTTAGGTACTCAGGAACCTGGATCACCAGACCGGTGCTCAGGGTTGCTGGCTTGTTGCGCGCGCTCGCTGAAGCGCCTTTAATACCCGGTGAGGTTTCAACGATTTCCAGGTCTACAGTCTGCGGCAGTTCAAGCGCCAGCAGTTGGCCGTCCCAGGTCAGTACCTGCATGTCCGGCATACCGCCTTCCGGCATGAACAGCAGCTCTTCTTCAATCTGGTCTTTGGTGAAGGTATATGGGGTATAGTCTTCTTTATCCATAAAGATGTATTCGTTGCCATCGACGTAGGAGAAATCAACACCACGACGGCTCAGAGTGACGGTATCCACGATATCGTCGCCTTTGAAGCGCTCTTCAACTTTCAGACCGGTACGCACATCAGAAAAACGCATTTTGTACAGCGTGGCAGCACCACGTGCGGACGGTGATTGAATATCGATATCTTTTACAATCAGCAGTTTGCCGTTGTAGTTCAGTACCATACCTTTTTTAATTTCGTTCGCTCTTGGCATCGAAAAAATCCTGTAGTGAGGAGTGTCTAAAATATCGCGTAAAACTACTCGCGCCGGGGCATTCAGGCAAGCGGAATTCATGCTTTTGCTGGTGCAAAAAAGGTGGTACTGTGCCCTTCCCGCACAATCCGATGGTTTACGATAAAGAGAGTACTGTATGGAATGCCGTCCGGATTGTGGTGCATGCTGCACCGCGCCTTCAATCTCCAGTCCCATCCCCGGTATGCCTGATGGCAAGCCCGCTAATACGCCCTGCGTTCAGTTGGATGAATCCCTGCGTTGCAAAATTTTTGCGTCGCCGCTACGACCAAAGGTGTGCGCCGGTTTACAGCCCAGTGCGGAAATGTGCGGGCGGACGACGCACCAGGCCATGGTTTATCTCATCGAGCTTGAAGCGCTAACCGCGCCTTAAACGTCCTTGATGCGCGCCAGGCATACGACGGTGGCGACGATCATCACCAGCGCAAACCAGAACACCGCGTGATAGTTCCAAATTTCAGCGGCAATTCCCGCCAGCGATCCGGCAATAATCCAGCCCACGCGAATGGTATTCGTATAGAGGGTGGTGGCTGAACCCGCCTGTCCCGGCATCAGGTCCTGGAAATAGAGCATACCAATCCCGCCGAGAATACCGATGTAAATCGCGTTCAGCAGCTGTAAGCCAAGCAATATCGCCGGAGAGTGAGCCAGCAGCATACCGGCATAAAAGAAGAATCCGGCAACGACGGCAATTCTCATCAACAGACGTTTACCCAGACGCTTTGCAAAATAGCCAGCAATCAACATGGTCGGGATTTCCAGACCGGCTGCGGTGCCCATCATGATGCCAGCCAGTTTTTCCGGCAGATGCAGTTCGTTGATGATAAACAGCGGCATATTAATGATATAGAGACTATTGGTTCCCCACATTAATGTGCAGATAACAAACAGCAGCAACGTGTCGCGTCGATTGCGGCGCGGGGCCTCAACTGCGCCTGTTGCGAGAGGCACGTTTTTACTCATTGAGGGTAAAAACAGCCAGACCATTACGCCGCAGACAACAAACGCCACCGCCGCGCTGAGATACATCACTGTAAAGCTGAATCCCATGGCCAGCGCGTAGGCCAGCGGCGGGCCAATTACCCAGGCTAGCGAAACCTGCGCACGTAATATTGAGCTGAACATGACGGCTTCCCGACCTGTGCGGTCGGCGTGTTCACGGGCGAGAGCAAACATTTGCGGGTTGGCGGTCGATCCAAAGCTGCTGAGGAATACCCCGATAAACAGCAGAATAAAATAGTTACGGTTCCAGGCGAACAGCACGCAGGCCAGCATCCCCAGTACGCAGCAAAACACAATCAGGTTTTTGCGATCGCCTTTTTTATCCGAGCGTCCGGCCAGAAACTGACTCACCAAAATGCCGATCACGGCGCTGCCGGTAAAAAAGAAACCGACCATGCCGGGACGGGCATGGACTTCATCCGTCAGAAAAAGGCTAAGCGTTGGCGTCTGCAACGCACCGGCGATACCCGTCAGAAATGCGACAAGCAGGAACGCCGAAGACGTTAAATCAAACGCCTTGGGTGTGGCGGCTACGGGGGTGTTATGCATGTTTTGATATCAATGATGTGAAGAGACGCGGAGTTTACGCTGCTTGTCAGAAAATAAACAGGGAGCCAAATCAAAATCGGCATCAAAAATCAAAATAGCATTTCAGTCAGAGAATGCCGTTTGCTGACGCTGCTGAATCTGACATGCTGACGCCGATTTTTCGTCAGCATTTTTTTCTCCCACGCAGAGAAAGTGTGCGTTATCTCTAAATTCAGCAAGTAATTTGTCAACTTTACTTGTGTGCTGAAGAAAAAAGAGCAAGACTTCTTGAAACGTTTCAGCGTCATCTCGCCATAACTGATAGAGTCAGGTGACGCCTTTTTTCTCATGTTAGCTGAATCGTTTCAAATCAGCGGGAGAGGAGAACCATGTTCCAGTTATCTGTTCAGGATATTCACCCGGGCGAACAGGCCGGGAATAAAGAAGAGGCTATTCGCCAGGTTGCCGCTGCCTTAGTACAGGCGGGTAACGTGGCGGAAGGCTACGTCGATGGCATGCTGGCGCGTGAACAACAGACGTCCACGTTCCTCGGCAACGGTATTGCTATTCCTCACGGTACGACGGACACGCGCGATCGGGTGCTGAAAACCGGTGTGCAGGTATTTCAGTTTCCGCAGGGCGTGACCTGGGGCGAAGGGCAGGTTGCTTATGTGGCAATCGGCATCGCCGCAAGTTCTGATGAACACCTCGGTTTACTGCGTCAGCTGACACACGTGCTGAGCGATGACTCCGTCGCTGAACAGCTGAAATCTGCGACCACGGCGGAAGAACTGCGTGCGCTGCTGATGGGTGAAAAGCAAAGTGAACAGCTGAAGCTTGATAACGAAACGCTGTCGCTGGATGTCGTGGCCAACTCGCTGGTGACGCTGCAGGCACTCAACGCGGCACGGCTGAAAGAAGTCGGTGCGGTTGACGCCACCTTTGTGGCCAGAGCAATCAATGAGCAACCGATGAATCTCGGTCAGGGGATCTGGCTGAATGACTGTGCTGAAGGTAACGTGCGTAGCGCCGTTGCGGTTAGTCGTGCAGCAACAGCGTTCGATGTACAAGGTGAAGCGGCAGCCTTGCTGGTGACCGTCGCCATGAATGACGATCAACCGGTTGCGGTGCTGAAGCGCCTTGGCGATCTCCTGCTGAATAATAAAGCTGACCGTTTGTTGAAAGCTGATGCGGCAACGGTGCTGGCGCTGCTGACCAGCGATGACGCCTTAACTGATGATGTACTGAGCGCCGAATTTATTGTGCGCAATGAGCATGGTTTACATGCCCGCCCGGGCACCATGCTGGTGAATACGATTAAACAATTTAACAGTGAAATTACCGTGACAAATCTTGATGGAACCGGCAAGCCGGCGAATGGACGCAGTCTGATGAAAGTTGTGGCGTTAGGCGTGAAGAAAGGACATCACCTGCGCTTTACTGCACAGGGCGAAGATGCTGAACAGGCGCTGAAGGCGATTGGCGAAGCCATCGCAGCAGGTCTTGGGGAGGGCGCGTAATGAGCAGACGTGTTGCTACTATCACCCTTAACCCGGCCTACGACCTGGTGGGTTTCTGCCCGGAAATTGAACGCGGTGAAGTGAACCTGGTTAAAACCACCGGTCTGCATGCGGCAGGGAAAGGGATCAACGTCGCTAAGGTTTTGAAGGATTTAGGTATCGATGTCACTGTGGGTGGCTTCCTGGGTAAAGACAACCAGGATGGTTTTCAGCAGTTGTTCAGCGAGCTGGGCATTGCCAACCGTTTTCAGGTCGTGCAGGGCCGTACCCGTATTAACGTCAAGCTGACCGAAAAAGACGGTGAAGTATCTGACTTCAACTTCTCCGGCTTTGAAGTCACCCCGGCTGACTGGGAACGCTTTGTAAATGATTCGCTGAGCTGGCTGGGCCAGTTCGACATGGTGTGCGTCAGCGGCAGTTTGCCAACCGGCGTGAGCCCGGAAGCCTTCACCGACTGGATGACGCGCCTGCGTAGTCAGTGTCCTTGCATTATCTTTGATAGTAGTCGTGAAGCGTTGGTAGCAGGTCTGAAAGCGGCGCCATGGCTGGTGAAGCCAAACCGTCGCGAACTGGAAATCTGGGCCGGTCGTAAGCTGCCGGAAATGAAAGATGTGATTGAAGCGGCGCATGCGCTTCGCGAGCAGGGGATCGCTCATGTGGTGATTTCACTCGGCGCGGAAGGTGCGCTGTGGGTTAACGCCTCAGGCGAGTGGATTGCTAAACCGCCGTCAGTTGAGGTGGTCAGCACCGTCGGCGCGGGTGATTCAATGGTTGGCGGTCTGATTTACGGCCTGCTGATGCGTGAGTCCAGCGAACATACCCTGCGTCTGGCGACGGCTGTTGCCGCCCTGGCGGTAAGCCAAAGTAATGTAGGCATTACCGATCGTCCTCAGTTGGCCGCAATGATGGCGCGTGTCGACTTAAAACCGTTTAACTGACAGCAGGAGAGGCATAATGAAAACGCTGCTGATTATTGACGCTAATCTCGGCCAGGCTCGCGCTTACATGGCGAAAACCCTGCTTGGAGCGGCGGCACAGAAAGCACATCTGGAAATTATTGATAATCCGAATGATGCCGAACTGGCAATTGTTCTGGGCGATACGCTTCCTGCCGACAGTTCGCTGAATGGCAAAAAAGTCTGGCTGGGCGACATTGGTCGTGCGGTTGCGCATCCTGAACTCTTCCTTAGCGAAGCTAAAGGCCATGCAAAACCTTACAGTGCCCCGGTTGCAACAGCAACTGTGGCCAGCAGTGGTCCAAAACGCGTGGTGGCGGTGACGGCTTGTCCGACCGGTGTTGCTCATACGTTTATGGCCGCTGAAGCGATTGAAACTGAAGCGAAAAAACGTGGCTGGTGGGTGAAGGTTGAAACCCGAGGTTCTGTTGGCGCAGGTAACGCTATTACGCCGGAAGAGGTGGCTCAGGCTGATCTGGTGATTGTGGCAGCTGACATTGAAGTTGATCTGGCGAAGTTTGCCGGCAAACCGATGTATCGCACCTCTACCGGTCTTGCGTTGAAGAAAACAAAGCAGGAGCTGGACAAAGCGCTGGAAGAAGCAACACCGTACCAGCCAACCGGTAAAGCGCAGACTTCAGCAACCGAAAGTAAGAAAGAGAGCGCGGGGGCGTATCGTCACCTGCTGACGGGCGTCTCTTATATGCTGCCGATGGTAGTTGCTGGCGGCCTGTGTATTGCACTCTCGTTCGCTTTTGGTATCGAAGCGTTTAAAGAGCAGGGTACGCTGGCGGCGGCGCTGATGCAGATTGGCGGTGGTTCAGCCTTCGCGCTGATGGTGCCGGTACTGGCAGGTTATATCGCATTTTCCATCGCTGACCGTCCGGGTCTGACGCCGGGTCTTATCGGCGGTATGCTGGCGGTAAGCACCGGTTCCGGCTTTATTGGCGGGATTATTGCTGGTTTCCTTGCCGGTTATGTGGCGAAGCTTATCAGCACGAAGCTGAAACTCCCGCAGAGTATGGAAGCGCTGAAACCGATCCTGATCATTCCGCTGTTCTCAAGCCTGGTGGTTGGCCTGGCCATGATTTACCTGATCGGCAAACCGGTGGCGGGTATTCTGGAAGGTTTGACTCACTGGCTGCAAACCATGGGTACGGCCAATGCGGTGCTGCTTGGCGCGATTCTTGGCGGCATGATGTGTACCGACATGGGTGGTCCGGTTAACAAGGCGGCGTATGCTTTCGGTGTGGGTCTGCTGAGTACACAAACTTATGCGCCGATGGCGGCCATCATGGCTGCGGGTATGGTACCTCCGCTGGCTCTGGGTCTGGCAACGCTGGTTGCGCGTCGTAAGTTCGACAAAGCGCAGCAGGAAGGCGGCAAAGCTGCCCTGGTACTGGGCCTGTGCTTTATCACCGAAGGGGCAATCCCGTTCGCTGCCCGTGACCCAATGCGCGTTCTGCCTTGCTGTATCGTTGGTGGTGCGATTACCGGGGCTATCTCGATGGCGGTGGGTGCGAAGCTGATGGCGCCACACGGCGGGCTGTTTGTCCTGTTAATCCCAGGTGCAATCACGCCGGTGTTGGGATACCTGCTGGCAATTATTGCCGGTACGCTGGTAGCCGGTCTCTCCTACGCGGTGCTGAAGCGCCCGGAAGCTGAGGTTGTGGCAAAGGCGGCCTGATTTAACGTCAATACCAGGGGCAGAGAATTCTCTGCCCCTTTTTTATGCTTTTACCTATACCGTTGCAGCATCGCCACAATAATCCATCCAGCCTTAATAAAACGGGTCAGGTAATCATTGGCGCGATGATAAAACCAAAGGCAACGCCAGCAATGATCCCACCCAGTCCTGGCAGCATAAACGGATGGTTTAAGACATACTTGCCCACGCGCGTTGTCCCTGTGGTGTCGAACTCCATTGCCGCCAGCGAAGTCGGGTATGTTGGTAGAACAAACACCCCGGTTACCGCCACATAGGAGGCCAGAATTGCCCATGTAGGCACGCCGAGCGCAATGGCCAGAGGGATGATCAGCGGCGTGGTGGCGCCTTGCGAGTAGAGAAGCGCACAGGTACCAAACAGCACCAGTGCCAACAGCATGGGATAAGCCCGTAGAATATCGCCTGCGATATCCTTAATCTCCGCTAAGTGGGCATCAATGAAGGTCGTTCCCAGTGTAACAATCCCGAGAATGACCGCCAGTGAACTCATCCCTGATCTAAACGTGGATGTCAGGACAATAGCATCGGTTGATGTTTTGCATAACACCACCATCAGGCAAGCGGCAGCCAACATACAGATAATGATGATATCCCGGGTATTCATTGGGTTGCCTGCATCGAATCCAGGGCGTAGCTGCGGGCAGGCGGCAAGAATAACGATGACGACCGTTGCCAGCATAAACAGGGCGACCGAGAGTTTGGCACCCGGCGTGGTGCTGTTTTGCCCTTCATATTTACGCACTAATCCTTTTTGCAGGCGTTCCAGATAGACTTCATCATCCTGAAGCTCGCATCCCTGACGTGAGGCGATAAAAGCGGCAACCATCGCGGCGACAAACGAAGCTGGTAGACATACCGCCATGACCTGAATAAAGGTGATACCGTTGCCCTCCATAATGGTCAGCATCGCCGCCATTGCGGCACTGATCGGCGAACCGGATATCGCCACCTGGGAGGCGACTACGGATCCGGCGAGCGTACGAGAAGGGCGGATACCGGACTCTTTGGCGACTTCGGCAATCACTGGCAGGGTAGAAAATACAATGAACCCTGTTCCGGCCATTATGGTCATCGACCAGGTGATAATCGGTGCAATAATATTGATATATTTAGGGTTACGCCGCATGAAATTACCGGCAACACGAACCAGATAATCCATACCTCCTGCGGCCTGTAGCGCCGATGCTGCCACGACAACTGTCATAATAATAAGGATAACGTCAACGGGTGGCGAGCCAATTTGCAGATCAAATCCCAACGTTAAAATAGCCAGCCCCAGACCACCGCATAAACCGATACCTATTCCGCCGAGGCGGATACCAAAAAATATTGCACCCAACACGACGATAATTTCTAACCAAACCATAATGGCCTCCGCCAGAGAATAATTTGTTATTAAAATAAGTGGTTGTTTAATGCTTTATTAATCTTGTAATGGCTGTTATTGCGCCAGAAGATGATGTTTGCCAACTCGTTTTTCGTACCATTTAATACCGGCGCGAACTAATGATCCGGTTGAGTCAATATATTTATCTGGAGACTTTCTGACTGCGTCGGCAAGAATGACGGGGACTTCAGTACATCCCAGTACAATGATTTGTGCGCCGCGTGAGAAGAGCACTTCAGCCTGTTCACTCATCAGCGTTTGTGCCCGCTTAAGGTCGCCGGCTTTTAAGCAATAAATACTTTCCATGACCTTTTCCTGACCGGATGAATCAGGACTGATGCAGGCTAAACCAAGAGATTCTATGCCTTTTTGGTAGAGTCCCATGTAAAGGGTGGCGTTAGTAGCAAGTAAACCGATACGTGATTTTCCGCAGTTTTTGACCTCATTCATGGTTGTTTCAACGATACTGAGTAACTCTGTATGACAGCATTCTTTTAATTCATTAAACCAAAAGTGGGCGGTATTACAGGGGATCACAATACACTCCGCACCAGCATCTTCCAGTTTGCGCATATAATCACGCATTGCCGGAAGTGGGGAATGACCATGATGCATTAACGCATCAGTTCGGTCTGGAATATCAGGGATGGATGAAATAATTAATGGGATATGTTCCTGATCGCGTTGCGCTGCGGTAAAGGTGACGAATTTATTAAAAAGATCGACGGTTGCAGCAGGCCCCATACCACCAAGTACGCCAATTAAACCTTTCACGATATATACCTCTATTTACCGATATTTAATATTCAGAGCTGGTGTCTATCTGGTGCTTATGTTTAACAGCAGAGTGTCGTGAGGAGAAATGCAATAATGTTTGGTTCAATGCAAAAAACGCATGAGTGTGATGTCTTTTACCACCTCAGCTGGCCGGCAATCAGCCAGAGGCCCGACGTTACGCGGTGGGTGAGCGGTCGTGGTCGATGAGTAAAGAAACATGTTAATGTCAAAAACGAAGGCATTATGCAAAAAATGAATCACCAGATACTGATGTTGAATATCATCTCCGGGAATATTCAGGCATGATGCTTAAGACTAATCGACATATTTAAACATCCGCGTGACAGGCATGAAAAATATCGAGACAAAATGGTTATATGATTTTCTGACGCTGGAAGCGAGTCGTCATTTTTCCCAGGCCGCGGAGGAGCGCAACCTATCCCAACCGGCATTTAGCCGGCGGATCAAGGCGCTCGAATCCGCTGTTGGGGTGCTGCTGTTTGACCGTACGACGAGTCCACTGCAGCTGACGGAGGAGGGTAAGTTATTCCATTCGCAGACCCGTAGCCTGCTGCAACAACTGGAATGCAATTTAGATGAGCTAAGTGGTCACAACCTGCTTGGCGTTCCCAATATCAAAATAGCGGCGGCACATTCTTTGTCGCTGACGATGTTGCCCAGATTAGTACATTCAATGTCGGCATGGGGCGAGGAGTTTGTGTACCACGTCGAAGCGATTGACGTAGTCCAGGCGGTGAATACGCTGCGCGAGGGGAAAAGTGATTTTATTATCTCCTTTCGCGATGAAGACTTAATGCAGTCACCTTTCTGCGGCTTGAAGGTTTTTGAGTCTGAGCTGTATCCCGTCTGTGCTGCGGATGCACAGGGTAAGGCGTTGTTTGATATCTATCAGCCGCAGGTGCCGATTCTGAACTATACCAGCACTTCCTACATGGGAAGATTGGTTAACCGTCACCTGGCGGAGGTGGGCAGTATTTCGGCGCGTACGCTGTTTATGTCTTCGATGAGTGAGCTATTGAAGAATATGGCATTAGATGGTCATGGTATCGCCTGGCTGCCAGCGTGGACGATCGTGAACGAATTGCGCGATAAGCGCCTGGTTTGTCTGGACACGCCGGAGTTGATGGTGCCAATTCAGGCCTATATTTACCGAATGGATACCCGTTTGAATAAAACGGCTGAGCATTTCTGGCGGATTTTGTACAACCATATGCCAGAGGATCTGGTTACGCTCACTTGATACGCGCCAGCTTGTCTGGCGCGCGGAGATCGTTACGCCACTGCTTTTTCTGTTTGCTGGGCTTTCAGCCAGGCGATCTCTTCGGCCCAGATATCCGGATTAATGGTTTCCAGCACCATTGGAATACCGTCAAAACGATTATCCTGCATAATCCAACGGAAGGCATCATGGCCAATATTGCCTTCACCCAGGCTGTGATGACGGTCAACGCGACTGCCAAACGCGCTCTTGGCGTCGTTCAGGTGCATACCGCGTAGATACTTGAAACCGACAATACGTTCAAATTCCGCAAACGTTTTTTCGCACTCTTCTGCGGAACGCAAATCGTAACCCGCCGCGAAAGCGTGGCAGGTATCAATACAAACGCCAACACGGGACTTATCTTCGACGCCGTCGATAATGGCGGCCAGGTGCTCAAACTTGAATCCCAGATTACTACCTTGTCCGGCGGTATTTTCGATAACTGCCGTAACGCCCTGGGTCTGAGCGAGGACGATGTTGATGGATTCGGCAATGCGCGCCAGACACTCATCTTCCGGGATCTGCATCAAATGGCTGCCAGGGTGAAAGTTCAGCAGGGATAAGCCAAGCAGTTCACAGCGTTGCATTTCATCAAGAAACGCATCACGCGATTTTTCCAGCGCATCGCTGACCGGGTGACCGAGGTTAATCAGGTAACTGTCGTGAGGCAGGATTTGTGCAGAGGTGTAGTGGTACTTCTCACAGGCAGATTTGAAATCATCAATGATTTCGGTGGTCAGCGGCGCGGCACGCCACTGGCGCTGATTCTTGGTGAACAGGGCGAATGCGGTCGCTTCGATTTCTGCGGCTCGAATAGCGGCGTTAGCCAGACCGCCAGCGGCGCTTACGTGCGCTCCGATGTATTTCATAAATTTAACCCGCCATACTCAAATACAAAAAGGGAGAGTATAGCGGGTTAATGGAGGTGAGTCGTGATCGTTTATGCCATCAGGGCGTGGACAGCGACGTTAATCGCAGCACCACCGACAATCAACCAGACAAACAGCAGCAGGGCCATCAGTAACGGTTTGGCACCGGCTTTTTTCAGTGCGCTAACGTGAGTGGTTAACCCCAGTGCAGCCATTGCCATTGCCAGCAAAATGGTGTCCAGCGTTACCAGCATGTTCACAACCGACTGCGGCAGCAGGTGGAACGAGTTAAAAATCGCGACCACAATGAACAGGATGGCAAACCATGGAATAGTGATTTTGCTTTTCTCACCACCCGTAGCCGGAGACAGTTGTTTAACGCGAGCTGCCAGCAGGATGAGGAACGGTGCCAGCATCATGACGCGCAGCATTTTGGCAATAACCGCGGCGTTTTCTGCATCCGGGTTAATGGCGTGCCCGGCAGCCACTACCTGCGCCACTTCATGCATGGTGGAACCAATGTAAATGCCGTAGGTTTCTGGGCTAAACCAGTGTGCCAGCAGCGGATACATTGCCGGATACAGGAAGATAGCGATGGTACCGAAGATCACCACGGTGGCGACAGCGACGGTTACCTTACTGGCTTCCGCTTTCACTACCGGCTCGGTTGCCAGCACGGCGGCGGCACCGCAAATGCTGCTCCCCGCGCCAATCAGCCAGCTGGTGTGGCGGTCCAGACCAAACACTTTTTGCCCCAGGAAACAGGCAATCATAAAGGTACTGCTCAGCGTTAACACATCAATCACGATACCGCTGACGCCGACGTCAGCAATTTGCGCGAAGGTGAGGCGGAAGCCGTAGAGGATGATCCCCAGACGTAATAAATGTTGTTTAGCAAACAGCACGCCGCCGTCACAGCTTTTCCAGATGTGCGGATAGACGGTGTTGCCGAGGACCATCCCCAACAAGATTGCTAAGGTGAGGGCGCTGAACCCGGCACCTGCGACGGCGGGAATAGATCCACCCCATAAGGCAACCCCAGTGATAACTGCACTCAGGGCAAGCCCCGGAATAAAATGCCACGCTGTACGACGATGAGTCTGCAAGGTGAGTTCTGTCATATCCTTCTCCTTTATCTGGGTAAAAGAGTACGGCGAAGTGGTTTAAAAATAAAATTGATTATATATTTATAATTAATCTATATAAGTGGTATACCCGTCATACTTCAAGTTGCATGTGCGTTGGCTGCGCTCGTTCACCCCAGTCACGTACTTAAGTACGCTCCCGGGGATGCTCTCTCTTGCCGCCTTCCTGCAACTCGAATTATTTAGGGTATAAGTGACGGTTATCCGGTGGAAAACGACTATGCATATCACCCTGCGACAACTTGAAGTGTTTGCTGAGGTACTAAAAAGCGGTTCAACGACCCAGGCGTCTGTCATGCTGGCATTGTCGCAGTCGGCGGTGAGTGCGGCACTTACCGATCTGGAAGGGCAACTCGGCGTGCAACTGTTTGACCGTGTCGGTAAACGACTGGTGGTCAACGAGCACGGGCGTTTGCTCTACCCACGAGCGTTGGCGTTACTTGAGCAAACAACCGAAATCGAACAGCTTTTTCGCGAAGATAATGGTGCCATTCGGGTCTATGCCAGTAGCACCATTGGTAACTATATCTTGCCTGCTATGATCGCCCGCTATCGGCAGGATTTTCCTGATTTGCCGCTCGAGCTGAGCGTGGGTAACAGTCAGGATGTGATTAATGCGGTGCTGGATTTTAGGGTAGACATTGGGCTTATCGAAGGGCCGTGTCACAGTACTGAAATTATTTCTGAACCGTGGCTGGAAGACGAGCTGGTGGTGTTTGCCGCACCGTCGTCACCGCTCACAAAGGGGCCTGTTACGCTGGAACAGCTGGCTGCTTCGCCGTGGATCCTGCGTGAACGAGGATCGGGTACGCGCGAACTGGTGGATTACCTGCTGCTGTCTCATCTGCCGAGATTTCAGATGGCAATGGAGTTGGGTAACTCCGAGGCCATTAAGCATGCGGTGCGTCATGGTCTCGGGATCAGCTGCTTGTCGCGTCGGGTTATTGCGGAGCAGTTGCAGGCGGGAACGCTGAGCGAAGTTCCCGTGCCGCTGCCGCGTTTAGTCCGTACTCTCTGGCGCGTGCATCACAGGCAAAAACACATCTCCAATGCCATTACGCGTTTTTTACATTACAGCGATCAGGTCGAGCTGGGCGAATAGGGCGCTTACTGTCGTAATGTCACCTCTGTAGAACGGCGGTTAGAATTTAACCGCCTTACACAGCATATTTTCTGCTTTACTTATAATCCGCGGCCAGTCATGAAGGTCTCTTATAACAGCGTATTTGTGCCGGAAGAATGCCATTTCGTCTGCTACAATCGCGCCTCATTTTTTGGATGGATAGCATTTTCACATGGTTTCCGAAACTAAAACCACAGAAGCGCCCACGCTACGTCGTGAACTGAAGGCGCGTCACCTGACGATGATTGCCATTGGAGGTTCCATCGGTACAGGTCTTTTCGTTGCATCTGGTGCAACTATTTCTGCAGCGGGTCCAGGTGGCGCGTTGTTCTCTTATATTCTGATCGGTCTGATGGTGTACTTCCTGATGACCAGCCTCGGTGAACTGGCTGCCTATATGCCGGTTTCCGGCTCGTTTTCCACCTACGGTCAGAACTACGTAGAAGAAGGCTTTGGCTTCGCGCTGGGCTGGAACTACTGGTACAACTGGGCGGTAACGATTGCCGTTGACCTGGTGGCCGCACAGCTGGTGATGAGCTGGTGGTTCCCGGACACGCCGGGCTGGATCTGGAGTGCGCTGTTCCTTGGCGTTATCTTCCTGCTGAACTACATTTCCGTTCGTGGATTTGGTGAAGCGGAATATTGGTTCTCACTGATCAAAGTTACCACCGTCATTATCTTCATCGTGGTTGGTGTGATGATGATTTTCGGTATCTTCAAAGGCGCTCAGCCGGTGGGCTGGAGCAACTGGACGACCGGCGATGCACCGTTTGCCGGTGGTTTTGCTGCGATGATTGGCGTGGCGATGATAGTCGGCTTCTCCTTCCAGGGGACAGAGCTTATCGGTATCGCGGCTGGCGAATCTGAAGATCCTGAAAAGAACATTCCACGTGCGGTACGTCAGGTATTCTGGCGAATCCTGCTGTTCTATGTGTTCGCAATTTTGATTATCAGCCTGATCATTCCGTATACCGATCCAAGCCTGCTGCGTAACGATGTAAAAGACATCAGCGTTAGCCCGTTCACGCTGGTATTCCAGCATGCGGGTCTGCTGTCTGCGGCAGCGGTGATGAACGCAGTTATCCTGACGGCGGTGCTGTCCGCAGGTAACTCCGGGATGTACGCCTCCACGCGTATGCTTTACACCCTGGCATGTGACGGTAAAGCGCCCCGTATTTTCGGCAAACTGTCTCGTGGCGGCGTACCGCGTAACGCGCTGTATGCGACCACCGTGGTGGCGGGGCTGTGCTTCCTGACTTCAATGTTTGGCAACCAGACCGTGTACCTGTGGCTGCTGAATACTTCCGGGATGACGGGCTTTATCGCCTGGCTGGGGATTGCTATTAGCCACTATCGCTTCCGTCGCGGTTATGTGCTGCAGGGGCACGATGTGAAGGATCTGCCGTACCGTTCTGGCTTCTTCCCGCTGGGTCCGATCTTCGCCTTTGTGCTGTGCCTGATTATCACCCTGGGTCAGAACTACGAAGCGTTCCTGAAAGACAGCATTGACTGGGGCGGCGTGATGGCGACCTATATCGGTATCCCGCTGTTCCTGATTATCTGGTTTGGCTATAAGCTGACCAAAGGAACCCGTTTTGTTCGCTACAGCGAAATGAAATTCCCGGGCCGCGTAAAGAAGTAACAGTATAAAAAAGCATAACAAAAACCCCGGCATGATGAGTGCCGGGTTTTTTTATTGCGCCTAACTTAGAAGCTGTAAGTCATGCCAACCGTGTAACGACGTCCATCAAGGACGGTGTCGTAGGTATCGTAATCGATTTGTTTATCCAGCACGTTATACACGCCAGCGGTCATCAACAGATCCTTGGTAGCATAGTAACGTAAACCAACGTCGACCTGAGTATAGGACGGGGTGCCCTGTGCCATGGAGGTACGGCTCAGGTATTCAGACGTTTTCCCGCGCAAATTCAGACGGCTCCAGAAACCGAGATCCTGCGTAGCCTGCCAGTCCAGTGTCGTGTTAAACATATGCTTCGGCATTTTGTTCAACGGTTGGCCTGAGAACTGACCGCTTTTCTGCTCAGATTCTGTGTAGGTGTAGTTCGCGGTCCAGTTGACGTCAGAGGTTATTTTCCAGCCGAAGGTGGATTCTACGCCGCGCATATTGGCTTTATCGACGTTAACGCGATCGCTGATGAAGTCATAATGGGTGCCGCCGATGGTGCAGGCCGGATCGGAACTGCTGTTACAACGGCGAACTTCGGTGATTTTGTTTTTAAAGTCGGTATTGAACAACGTAACGCCTGCGTTGAGGTCGTTGCCGTTATCCCACAGTAAACCGATCTCTTCGCTGAGGCTTTTCTCCGGTTTCAGGTCCGGGTTGCCGACAATGATTCCGTTCAGACGACCGCCGCCGGTGACCTGTCCCCAACTGGCAGAAGACTGGCGCAGATCCGGTGCGCGATAGCCCGCGGAAACGCCGCCTTTTAAGGTCCACTGATCGCTCAGATGCCATACGCCATAGCCGCGCGGCGTCCAGTTGTCACCGTAGTTTTCATCCTTATCCATACGCAGACCGCCGGTCAGCGTGAAGGTATCGGTAACGGCCCATTCATCTTCAGCAAACAGCGCCCAGCTCCAGCGAGTCAGTTTGTTCAGTCCATCAGCAGCTTGCAGCTGGTTGCCATTATCGCGCAGTTTTTCATAACGGTATTGCCCGCCCAACGTCAGGGTGTGCGCCCCAAGGAATACCTGGTTCTGGTTATTGAAAATCGTGTTGTAGGACTTCATCTGGCGACCGGGGTTGTCGGTCTCTTCCTGCTGGACATAGCTGGTGGAGTTGAAGTCGTCGTAATAACCGCTGTGGGTTATTGAGTACGTGGTGTGCACATACTTGTTTTCGCTTTTACTGTTGGGCTTACAGCTTCCGTTGCGGCAGTTTTCCTCGGCCATGGATTTGCCCGGCGTACTGTCGCGATCCTGCAATTCACGTGCATAATCGAAATCGATGTCGTTTTTATCATCTGGCGTAAAGTTCAGGGTTAATCCCCCGCTACGCATACGCTGTTCATTGTAGCCATTTACGATTTCATCTTCCGCGCGGTGGGAGAATAATCCGGTCACCTTCGCGCCAAGTAATCCGTCAATCAGTGGTCCAGACGCATAGGCGTTGGTCTGGTAAATATCGCCGGAGTCTCTGTCTTCCTGGAAAGTGGCATCGCCGTGCAAAGAGCCGGTCCAGGCTTTAGTATTCGACACTTTTTTGGTGATGACGTTAATGACGCCGCCCATCGCATCGGAGCCGTAGAGGGATGACATCGGGCCGCGGATTACCTCGATACGCTCAATGGATTCCAGCGGCGGCAGCCAACCTTGCTCAATACCTGAGTTGTCGCTGTTAGGACGTGTACCGCGGGTGCTGATGCGTTTACCGTTGACCAGGAAGAGAGTGTATTGCGAAGCCATACCGCGAATACTGATATCGCTACTGCTCCCCCCGCCAGTGACGACGACGCCAGGGACATCTTTTAGCGCATCGGTGACATCTCGATAGGCTTTGTCCTCAATCTGCTGCTTGGTAATAACAGATATTGAAGCCGGGGCATCCTGAATTTTCTGCTCGAAACCGGTAGCGGTAACGACCACGGTGTCTTGTTCAGCGGCATGGCCGAGTGATGGGAGGCAGGCGACGCATACTGCGGCAGCTACAGCCTTAACGTGAGGTATAGTCATTTGTATCATTCCATTTAAATGAATCAAACTGCGCGTCATGTGAAAGGCCATGACAATTGTATGTATTTGTCTTTTAAGGACTCTTTTCAGTAAAGAAGCGAGTGGATTGTACAAAAGTATGAATATTTGTAAACACAAATGATAATAGAAATCATTTGTGTTTGATGTGATTTGGAGTGAAATTCTTTTTTAATCAATAAGATAGTTGGGGAAGAAAAAAGGAGAAAAAGTGAAGGAATGATGGAGAAATGAAGAGGGTGGGAATCTTGTTTGATGCTGGAAGAACCAGGCTGAAGGACAGCGGCAATTGCACCGCTGTCCTGTTATGGCTTACTTATAACCGATGGAATTTGGCGAGTAAGGCCAGTGACAAGGTGGTTAACAGGATAGCGATCACGGCATAGAGATAGACTCCAGACCACTCCCAACTGTTCTTCACTAATATCACCGGTACGCCCGCTAGCGCCGCACCAACATAGCTAAACAATCCTCGGAAGCCGGTTATCGATCCTGCCGCATCTTTGTGAGTGACGTCCAGACAACCTACGGCAAAAAGCATATGCGGGCCGTACAGGGCGAAACCCATAATGGTGAAGAGAATGGCCGTAATGGTATATGAAGTATCCTGAACCAGTGGGATTAAGGTAATACACACGCAGAGCATTAATGCGAATATTAATCCTGTCATCCAGCGGTTACTTTTGAACATAAAGTCCGATAAGTAACCTGCCAGTAAACCTCCGGCAAGTCCTCCGGCTTCAAACCACGAGATAATCGAGTTGGCTTTAATCAGGCTCCAGCCATGTACCTGAGAATAGTAAATTTGTGGCCAGTCGTTGAGGATGGTGCGGGCAATATAAACCGACATATCGCCAATGATAATAATCCACACCAACGGGTTAATTAGAATATATTTAACGAAAATCTGCCAAAAGGAGAGGTTAACCGGGCTGGCTTTAACCTGGGCTAGCTCTGTTGGATCCTTGCGCCATTCACCTACGTTAGGCAAACCTAAGGTCCCGGGACGGTCTTTAATTGTAAAGAGCGCAATGACCCCCATCAGCAAGGAGATCGCGCCCGGTACATAAAAACCCATTTTCCAGCTACCGCTCCAGACAATCGCGAAACTTGTCAGCAGTGGGGCGAGACTACCGCCAATATTATGCGCCGCTTCAACGACCGCCCACCAACGTCCGCGTTCATTCTTGGAAAACCAGGATGCCATGATTTTTGCCATTGGCGGAAAACTGGTGCCCTGGAGGATAGCATTGAGGCTGTACAACACATAAAACGCGGCAACGCTGTCGGAAAAACCAAACAGAATATTAACGATCCCCACGCCAATGAGCACCGGACCGGTCATGGCTTTCGGATTGATTTTATCAACCAGCATGCCGCCAACAAACTTCATTGAGCCATACAGGATGTAAAACAGTGAAGACATGATGGCAAAATCTTCTGCGGTCAGAGCGGTATCTGACAGCATGGCCGGCATGGCGGCTGAGAAGTTTTTACGTGTTAAATAAAAGACGGCGTAAGAGATAAAAACCGAGCTAATAATCTCTATCCTGAATTTTTTGTAAGTATGGTCAATCTCTTTTTTTTCTTTTACAACCGGCTTATCAGCCTGGCTGAATATAAATGATTTCAAGCTCATATGATCTTCCCTTCAGACAGTGCTCGTTGGGTTATAATCCATTTTCGATAAAGAACAAAAGCGACTCGAATCCGTGAAAGTTAATCTGATTGGTAATTAAATCCCTGACCGCGGGCTTTGCTTGCCAAGCAATACCTGTGCCAGCATACGTGAGCATGGGAATATCGTTGGCGCCATCACCGCAGGCGATAATATTATGCTGATGCATCAGCAGAGAGTCGGCAAGTCCGGCCAATGTTTTTTTCTTATTTTCTGAGTTCATGATTGGCGTGGAAATATTATCAGTCAGCATGCCATCCCTGACCTCAACAGTATTGGAAAATACATAATCCAGCTGATATTTCTGTTGTAAGCGGTGGGTGAAAATATCCAGGCCGCCGGAAATAATTGCTGTTTTAAAACCTTTCTGCTTGAGGAATGGCAAAATGGTGGTGATGCCGGGAGAGGCCGTCATCCGATCGCATACGGCATTGATGACATCTATGTGCGTCCCTTTTAACATTCCGATGCGTCGGGTGAAACTGCTATTGAAATCCAGTTTTCCTTCCATCGCCTGCTGTGTCAGTTCCGTTATCCGATCGCTGATGCCTAGCGCGCGGGCTATCTCATCCACACCTTCTTCCTCGATAAACGTCGAGTCCATGTCAAAGGCGATGATTCCGTTCTTCGGGATCTTTTGTGGTTTAAGGAAAAAATCAAATTGCTTAGTGAACGATGTAGCCCTTAGTTTCTTGTATATGTCATCGGTGAATATTTCATCGGGTATTGATAATTTTAAATACGGTTTATTGAATGCGGCTATAGACAACTGTTCCAGTGCGCACGGAAATTGTTTGGTCTCGGTATTTAAAAACGTATTGTGCAGCCATGCCTGAAGTTTTTCAGTATCTTTTGCACTAATAAAATAAATAATTGCCATTTTGTCACTCCTGTAAACTGAGGTTATTGTAATAGTGGGGAGTGACGATTGAATCCAGCTTTATCACAGATGTGAATGTTAAAAAAAAGCTAAAATAGTATTGTTTTTTATACCAATAAATAAACAAAGTCTGAAAGGTATCGTTTTTGATATACACGTCACGGTCTGTTGCTACTGGCGGTATATTCTATTTTGACTAACAGGGATGGGTCTAAAATGGAAAGTTGTATTGATATTTTTAAAGTCGTCATTGGGCCTTCCAGTTCAAGAACAGTAGGGCCAATGCGTGCCGCGTTTAACTTCATTTCACAATTAAAGCTACAGGAGATCTTACCGCTAACGCGAGAAATCGAGGTTGAGCTATATGGCGCGCTCTCATTAAGCCGCAAGTGTCATAACGTTGATATCGCTCTTTATCTGGGGCTGTTGGGCAATCAGCCGGATGATGTTGAATTACGCCAGCAGATGGATCTCATTAAACGTGCTGAACAGGACGGCACCCTGACGCTTTCTCCTTCAGTTACCGTGACGGTCGTAATTAAGCCGAATCAACAACCGCATTCTGGTCATCCCTACGCGATGACGTTTCGCGCCAGGGATGATTATTTTACCTTGTATGAAGAAACATGGTTTTCAACCGGCGCCGGCCAGGTTCGCAAACCCGGCGAGTCGGTGCCCGAGAGAACCGCGCAAAAAAACGCATTTCCTTTTGCGTTTCAAAATGCCGCGCAGCTGCAGGCGCTGTGTCAGCGTAATGGATTATCCGTTGCGGCATTAATGATGAAAAATGAGTTACAGATGCATTCTCAGGCGGCGTTGCATGACTATTTCGCGCACGTTTGGGCGATAATGCAGCAGGCGGTCCATCGTGGACTGCATACAGAAGGGCTACTGCCCGGCTCGTATCAGGTGCCGCGCAGGGCCTGCTCGCTCTATAAATTACTGGCAATGAAACCCTCTGCTAACGACTTTCTCACGAACCTCAACTGGGTGAATGCGTTTGCGATTGCCGTCAGCGAGGAAAACGCCGCTGGAGGGCGAGTGGTGACCGCGCCGACCAATGGTGCCAGTGGTATCATCCCTGCGGTCCTCAGTTGGTACGATAAGTTTGTCTGTAAGCTGGATAGTGCATCGGTTATCCGCTTTTTCCTCACTGCTGGCGCCATTGCGCTACTGTTCAAACAAAACGCGTCTATCTTAGGTTCTGAAGTCGGGTGTCAGGGAGAGATCGGTGTGGCCAGTTCGATGGCCGCGGCCGGATTAGCGGAACTGATGGGAGCGTCAGTTGCTCAGGTGCTGAACGCTGCAGAAATCACCATGGAGCACCATCTCGGGCTGACCTGCGATCCGGTTGGCGGACAGGTACAAATTCCCTGTGTCGAACGAAACGCGATTTCGTCCGTAAAAGCGATTAACGCCGCAACGATGGCGATGAGCCGTGTCAGCGAGCCATGTGTTTCGCTCGATGAGGTGATTGCTGCCATGTATGAAACGGGTAAAGACATGAGTGCGAAGTACCGTGAAACGTATCACGGCTGCCTTGGGAAAATTCAGCCAAAAAATCGGGGAGGGCGGCATGAAATATCACACCATGAATAATGATGAAATCATCTTGTCATTATGCGCTCGCATCAGAGAAACACGGATTTCTCTGGCGCTAACGCAGCAGCAGCTTGCTGACCGCGCAGAGGTGGGCATTGCGACCATTAAACGCATTGAGAAAGGCGGTGGCCTCAATCTGGACACGCTTATCTCCCTGCTGCGGGCACTGAATAAGTTGCACCATCTGGATGCAATCTTATTCGAGTCTGAAGTGCGTAATTTTAACGAAGGTCATGAAGGCGGTGAGAGCGTGGGGCGATTACAGGTACGCCAACAGGCGGCCGATCTAAATCGTAAAGCATCCGCGCCGCAATCAGAAGAGATGAGCTACAGCGCGGCAATAGAAAACACTCTTTACTGGTGATTACTTCAGCAAATACTGGGCGTGGAAGCGCAGGTGATCCTCAATAAACGACGCAATAAAGTAATAGCTGTGGTCGTAACCAGGCTGGATACGTAGCGTCATTGGCCATGCGGTCTGACGGGCAGTTTCGGCCAGTACCGCGGGCTGCAACTGATCGGCAAGAAACTGATCGCTGTCTCCCTGATCGATTAGCGTCGGGATCGCGTCTGCGGGTTTGCTGGCCAACATTAACGCGCAGCTATCCCACTCTGCCCACTGTGTTTTATCTTCGCCCAGATAAGCGCTAAAAGCCTTCTCACCCCACGGAACACGACAAGGGTTTACGATCGGCGCAAAGGCGGAAACGCTGGTGTATCTCCCGGGATTTTTCAGCGCCATAATTAATGCGCCGTGGCCGCCCATGGAGTGTCCGCTGATGGCGCAGCGATCGCTGACGTTAAACTGCGACTGAATCAGTGCCGGAAGCTCATCACGCAGATAGTCATACATACGAAAATGCGTTGCCCACGGCTGCTGGGTGGCATTGAGGTAAAATCCGGCCCCTTGACCTAAATCGTAGCCATCATCGTTGGCAACCTGTTCGCCACGCGGGCTGGTGTCCGGCATCACGAGAACAATACCCAGCTCAGCTGCAATGCGCTGCGCGCCTGCTTTGGTGGTGAAGTTTTCATCATTACAGGTCAGGCCCGACAGCCAGTACAGCACCGGAGGCGCGGCGTTATCACGGGGTGGTGGAAGAAAAATACTGAAGGTCATGGCGCAATTTAACGTGGCGGAGTCGTGACGCCAGCGTTGCTGCCAGCCTTCAAAACAGCGGTGCTCTTCAAGCATTTCCATGCGTGGCTCCTTGTTGTGTTGAACCTGAATGTGTTTGCGAACTCATCATAATACAGATTATTCATAGCACTGTGAGTAACTTTCACTTCCGCATTGAGCAAACATACTTCATCATCTATATAACTTTACATTAACACTCGACGTCACCGGGCTGAACGACAAGTGAAATCAGCGACGCTGAAAGGCTGTGCCAATTTCAATAATTATCACGGTGAATACTGGATTATGTGCGCCGCCTCACGCACAATGTTCTGGCTGTGACACAGCCTAAAAACTTTGCCCCATGCAGGGCAGAGGCGCCCCACCTGCAGGAGAAGAAGAAATGTCATCACTCAGTAAAGAAGCGGCACTGGTTCATGAAGCGCTGGTTGCGCGTGGTCTCGAAACCCCGCTGCGCCCGCCTGTGCAAGAGATGGATAACGAAACACGCAAACGTCTTATCTCTGGCCATATGACCGAGATTATGCAATTGCTCAATCTCGATTTGAGCGATGACAGTCTGATGGAAACTCCGCATCGCATTGCGAAAATGTATGTCGATGAGATTTTCTCTGGTCTCGATTACGCCAACTTCCCGAAAATCACCGTCATTGAAAACAAAATGAAGGTGGACGAGATGGTCACGGTCCGCGATATCACGCTGACCAGCACCTGCGAACACCACTTTGTCACTATCGATGGCAAAGCGACGGTGGCGTATATTCCGAAAGATTCGGTCATTGGTCTGTCGAAGATTAACCGCATTGTGCAGTTCTTTGCACAGCGTCCGCAGGTACAGGAACGTCTGACCCAGCAAATTCTCACCGCGCTGCAAACGCTGCTCGGGACGAATAATGTGGCGGTATCGATTGATGCGGTGCATTACTGTGTGAAAGCGCGCGGCATTCGCGATGCGACCAGTGCGACCACCACCACTTCTCTTGGCGGATTGTTTAAGTCCAGCCAGAACACGCGTCAGGAATTTCTGCGCGCAGTACGTCATCACAACTGATTAGGGCAGGAACCATGGAGCGTAATGTCACGCTGGATTTTATTCGTGGCGTTGCCATTCTTGGTATCCTGCTTCTCAATATTAGCGCCTTTGGCCTGCCGAAGGCGGCATACCTCAATCCCGCCTGGTATGGCGACATTACCTTATCTGACGCCTGGACCTGGGCGCTGCTCGATCTCTTCGCGCAGGTAAAATTCCTTACCCTGTTTGCTCTGCTGTTTGGTGCTGGTCTGCAAATGCTGCTCCCGCGTGGTAAACGCTGGATCCAGTCGCGGCTTACGTTGCTGGTGCTATTGGGATTCATTCACGGTTTACTCTTCTGGGATGGCGATATCCTGCTGGCATATGGCTTGATCGGCCTGATTTGCTGGCGGCTGATCCGGGATGCGCCGTCGGTGAAAAGCTTGTTTAACACCGGCGTGGTGCTTTATTTGGCGGGCGTTGGTGTATTGCTGCTGTTGGGTGTGATCTCCGGGAGCGAAACCAGCCGGGCCTGGACGCCGGATGCTTCAGCGTTGCTGTATGAAAAATACTGGAAAGTGAACGGCGGAATGGAAGCAATCAGCAATCGCGTGGATATGATGTCCAATAGCTTGCTGGCGTTAGGTGCGCAATATGGCTGGCAACTGGCGGGGATGATGCTGCTCGGCGCGGCATTAATGCGTAGCGGCTGGCTAAAAGGGCAGTACAGTTTGCAGCATTATCGTCGCACTGGCGTTCTGCTGGTTATTATCGGCATGGCGATTAACCTGCCTGCTGTCATCGCCCAGTGGCAACTGGACTGGGCCTACCGCTGGTGTGCCTTCCTGTTGCAAGCTCCGCGAGAACTGGGGGCGCCGTTGCAGACCATTGGTTATGCCGCGCTGATGTTTGGTTTCTGGCCACAGCTTAGTCGCTTAAAATGGGTCATTGCCGTCGCCTGTGTGGGTCGCATGGCATTAACCAACTATCTGTTACAGACCTTAATCTGCACCACGTTGTTTTATCAGGCCGGTTTATTTATGAAATTTGACCGGCTGGAGCTGCTGCTTTTCGTCATCCCGGTCTGGGCGATTAACTTACTTTTCTCTGTCATATGGCTGCGTTTCTACCGGCAGGGCCCGGTGGAATGGCTGTGGCGTCAATTAACCCTGCGTGCTTCGGGGACATCATTACCACGAACATCCAGATAACGATCTGGATCACATTCATTAACAAAATGGATGTAAGCGCTTTCATTCCTGTGACATCACTCACGCAGTCCGTTTCATTGTGCTGACAAAATACCCAGCCTGGGGTGTCTGCGGGCAGCCGCAATCTAAAACAGGGCAGTGAATATGGTAACCATTCGTGATGTGGCACGGCAGTCTGGCGTTTCTGTAGCGACCGTTTCCCGCGTACTGAACAACAGTGCGCTGGTGAGTCCCGATACGCGTGAAGCGGTAATGAAGGCAGTCACTCAGCTTGGCTATCGACCTAATGCCAACGCACAAGCGCTGGCGACGCAGGTAAGCGACACGATTGGTGTTGTCGTCATGGATGTATCAGATGCGTTTTTTGGCGCGCTGGTAAAAGCCGTGGATATGGTTGCTCAGCAGCATCAGAAGTATGTCCTGATTGGCAACAGCTACCATGAGGCGGAAAAAGAACGTCATGCCATTGAGGTGTTGATTCGCCAACGCTGTAACGCGCTGATTGTACACTCTAAAGCGCTGAGCGATCGGGAACTGGCCGAGTTTATGGATCAAATCCCCGGCATGGTACTGATCAACCGCCTTGTTCCTGGCTACGCCCACCGTTGCGTCTGCCTGGATAACATCAGCGGTGCCAAAATGGCTACCCGAATGCTGCTAAATAATGGTCATCAACGCATCGGTTATCTGGCATCAAGCCACCGCATTGAAGATGACGCCATGCGCAAAGAAGGGTGGTTAACTGCTCTGAAAGAGCAGGGGATTGTTGCGGCAGAAAGCTGGGTCGGCACCGGTTCGCCCGATATGCAGGGCGGAGAGTCCGCGATGGTGGAACTGCTGGGGCGTAACTTACAACTGACGGCGGTCTTCGCTTATAACGACAATATGGCAGCCGGCGCGCTGACCGCGCTAAAAGATAACGGCATCGCTATTCCATTACACCTTTCTATCATTGGCTTCGATGATATTCCCATCGCGCGTTACACCGATCCGCAGCTAACCACTGTGCGCTATCCCATTGCTTCAATGGCAAAAATGGCGACGGAGCTTGCGCTACAGGGGGCGGCTGGCACGTTGGATCCGCAGGCGTCGCATTGTTTTATGCCAACGCTGGTGCGTCGCCATTCAGTAGCGCTGCGGCAGAATGCGGCACCGATCACTAACTCATAACGTTGCGCGATGTAACCGCTTTCAATATGTGAGTAAATTCACAGTATATTAACAATGCGATAGCTATGATGACACTGTTTGTTGCGCTGTAACTACTATGTAACGGTGAATAATCACTTTCATCGAGGTATAGGTGCCTTAAACAAAAATTAAAGCCTGTTTTTGGAGCGTTGCCAGACACGGAAGAAATATTTTTTAAAAGTGAGCTTCGGCGTTCAGTAACACTTCAGTAACGTTCTGCCTGCCGAGCATTTATCTCAAGTACTACCCTGCATAATAAAACCGGAGATACCATGAATAAGAAGGTGTTGACCCTGTCTGCTGTAATGGCAAGCATGTTATTCGGCGCGGCTGCGCACGCTGCTGATACCCGCATTGGTGTGACTATCTATAAGTATGACGATAACTTTATGTCTGTAGTACGTAAGGCTATTGAAAAAGATGCCAAAGCGGCACCAGATGTACAGCTGCTGATGAACGACTCGCAGAACGACCAGTCCAAACAAAACGATCAGATCGACGTGCTACTGGCAAAAGGCGTTAAAGCACTGGCGATTAACCTGGTTGACCCGGCAGCTGCTGGCACGGTCATTGAAAAAGCACGCGGACAGAACGTACCGATCGTGTTCTTCAACAAAGAACCTTCTCGTAAAGCGCTGGACAGCTATGACAAAGCGTATTACGTCGGTACCGACTCTAAAGAGTCCGGCATTATTCAGGGTGATTTGATTGCCAAACACTGGGCAGCTAACCCGAACTGGGACCTGAACAAAGACGGCAAAATTCAGTTTGTTCTGCTGAAAGGCGAACCGGGACACCCGGATGCTGAAGCACGTACCACTTACGTGATTAAAGAGCTGAACGACAAGGGCATTAAAACTGAGCAGCTGCAGTTAGATACTGCAATGTGGGATACCGCTCAGGCGAAAGATAAGATGGATGCGTGGATGTCTGGTCCAAACGCGAACAAAATTGAAGTGGTTATCGCTAACAACGATGCGATGGCAATGGGTGCAGTTGAAGCGCTGAAAGCGCACAACAAAACCAGCGTACCGGTATTTGGTGTGGATGCGCTGCCTGAAGCGCTGGCTCTGGTGAAATCTGGCGCCATGGCCGGTACCGTCCTGAACGATGCCAACAACCAGGCGAAAGCCACCTTCGATCTGGCGAAAAACCTGGCTGACGGCAAAGGTGCGGCAGATGGCACTAACTGGAAAATTGAGAACAAGATTGTTCGCGTTCCGTACGTAGGTGTCGATAAAGATAATCTGGCAGAGTTCACCAACAAATAAATACTCCGTATGTGGGCGCAATTTCATTGCGCCCTTAATAATGCACTCTGCAAGGCCAACAAGGTATAATTATGGTCAGCACACATACTCAGTCGTCAGGCGAATACTTGTTGGAAATGACCGGCATCAACAAGTCCTTCCCCGGCGTTAAGGCGCTTGATAATGTCAATTTAAAAGTTCGCCCGCATTCTATTCACGCCCTAATGGGAGAGAATGGAGCGGGGAAATCAACATTATTGAAATGTCTTTTCGGCATCTATCAAAAAGATTCCGGCAGTATTTTATTTCAGGGTAAAGAAATCGATTTTCATTCTGCTAAAGAAGCGCTTGAAAATGGTATTTCGATGGTACACCAGGAATTAAACCTGGTATTACAACGTTCTGTGATGGACAACATGTGGCTGGGACGCTATCCCACCAAAGGCATGTTTGTCGATCAGGAAAAAATGTACCGCGATACCAAAGCGATATTTGATGAACTGGATATTGATATCGATCCGCGTGCGCGCGTCGGTACATTATCCGTTTCACAAATGCAGATGATTGAAATTGCGAAAGCATTCTCCTATGACGCCAAAATCGTCATCATGGATGAACCAACTTCATCGTTAACTGAAAAAGAAGTTAACCATCTGTTCACCATCATCCGTAAGCTGAAAGAGCGTGGATGCGGTATTGTTTATATCTCTCACAAAATGGAAGAAATCTTCCAGCTGTGCGATGAAATTACCGTACTACGCGACGGTCAGTGGATTGCGACCCAGCCGCTGGAAGGGCTGGATATGGATAAGATCATCGCCATGATGGTCGGACGTTCACTGAACCAACGTTTTCCGGATAAAGAAAACAAACCTGGTGAAGTCATTCTGCAAGTGCGTAACCTGACCTCGCTGCGCCAGCCGTCGATTCGTGATATCTCGTTTGATTTGCACAAAGGGGAGATTCTTGGGATTGCAGGTCTGGTAGGCGCAAAACGCACGGATATCGTTGAAACGCTTTTTGGTATTCGTGAGAAATCATCAGGTACGATTACGCTACACGGCAAAAAAATTAATAACCACAGTGCAAATGAAGCCATCAACCATGGTTTTGCACTGGTCACGGAAGAGCGCCGCTCAACCGGTATTTATGCATATCTGGACATTGGTTTTAACTCGTTAATCTCCAATATCCAAAACTATAAAAACAAAGTTGGTCTGTTGGATAATTCCCGCATGAAGAGTGATACCCAGTGGGTAATTGACTCCATGAGGGTAAAAACACCGGGTCATCGTACGCAAATCGGTTCACTTTCTGGCGGTAATCAGCAAAAGGTGGTTATTGGTCGTTGGTTATTAACCCAGCCAGAAATTCTGATGCTGGATGAACCGACGCGTGGAATCGATGTTGGCGCGAAATTTGAAATTTATCAGTTGATTGCCGAACTCGCGAAAAAGGATAAGGGGATTATTATTATTTCCTCTGAAATGCCGGAGCTGCTGGGTATTACCGATCGTATTCTGGTGATGAGCAATGGTCTCGTCGCTGGAATTGTTGACACTAAAACAACAACGCAAAACGAAATCCTCCGTCTTGCGTCTTTGCACCTTTAAGATTAGGGGCTCCTCATGAGTGCGTTAAATAAGAAAAGTTTTCTTACTTACCTGAAAGAAGGCGGAATTTACGTTGTTCTTTTGGTTTTGCTGGCGATTATTATTTTCCAGGATCCCACTTTCTTAAGCTTACTGAACCTGAGTAATATTCTCACGCAATCCTCGGTGCGTATTATTATCGCATTGGGTGTGGCTGGACTGATTGTTACCCAAGGGACCGACCTGTCGGCGGGGCGTCAGGTTGGCCTGGCGGCAGTGGTGGCGGCAACTCTGTTGCAGTCGATGGAGAATGCCAACAAGGTATTCCCGGAAATGGCGACGATGCCAATCATTGTAGTGGTGCTGATTGTTTGCGTGATTGGCGCCATTATCGGTCTGGTGAACGGTATTATCATTGCTTATCTGAACGTAACACCGTTTATTACCACACTGGGTACGATGATTATCGTTTACGGGATCAACTCCCTGTACTACGACTTCGTCGGCGCATCGCCAATTTCTGGCTTTGACAGCGGATTCTCAACCTTTGCGCAGGGCTTTATTGCACTGGGCAGTTTCCGACTCTCCTACATCACTTTCTATGCGCTGATTGCGGTGGCTTTTGTGTGGGTGCTGTGGAACAAGACCCGCTTCGGTAAAAACATTTTCGCCATCGGCGGAAACCCGGAAGCTGCGAAAGTGTCCGGGGTAAACGTTGCGCTGAACCTGCTGATTATCTATGCGTTGTCTGGCGTGTTCTATGCCTTCGGCGGTTTGCTCGAAGCCGGGCGTATCGGCTCGGCGACCAACAACCTCGGCTTTATGTATGAGCTGGATGCGATTGCGGCGTGCGTGGTTGGCGGCGTGTCATTCAGCGGCGGGGTAGGTACCGTGTTTGGCGTAGTAACCGGTGTGATCATCTTCACCGTCATCAACTACGGTTTGACCTACATCGGCGTGAACCCTTACTGGCAGTATATTATCAAGGGCGGCATTATTATCTTCGCGGTCGCGCTGGACTCACTGAAGTACGCGCGTAAGAAGTAATCTGGGAAGAGAAAAATAAAACCGGTGCAGAGGCGTTCTGCATCGGTTTTTTTATTTGATAAAGAGTAACCAGATACCAGTGAACAGTGCACCAATGGCCATACCGAAATAAACGATGATATAGCTCCAGTAAGTGCTGGGTTCTTTAGCGCGAGAAATGATCATTGGCGTCTGCGAACCTTTCACTGTTTTCTCGACGATACCGGAACGCAGTCCCTTCAGGCCTTCTCTGCACGTCCAGAGAACAATCATCAGTACGCCAATAACGATAAAGATCGTTTTTCCTTCCATGCTTATTTTCCTTGTTTCTTTTGTAATTCGAGTAATTGTTCAGGCGTGACCGCCGGATACCCCTGCGCATCGTCCGGTACCTGATGCATAGTAGGGATGGGCACCAGTGGGCCTAAAAAACGGGGCTCACGTTTGAAAATGTAGAGATCGGCGAGTGCGCCAAAACGGGCGCCAAATTCACGTACCCGCACGGTGAGCATATCTTTTGGCGAAGGTACGGCGTAGCACTGGGCCTGAATACCCATATGCAGCGCAATAAACAAGGCGCGCTCACAGTGGAATCGTTGAGTAATAATGATGAAATCGTTGGTATCAAAGACCTTGCGGGTACGCACGATGGAGTCGAGTGTCCGGAACCCTGCGTAATCAAGCACGATGTCAGCGGGATCGACGCCTGCGGCAATCAGATCCTTACGCATCGTCATGGGTTCGTTGTAGCTTTGCTGGGCATTATCGCCGCTTAACAGCAGATAGTTTACCTTCCCGCTGTTATAGGCGTTCAATGCGCCCTGAATGCGGTAACGGTAATATTGGTTGATGACGCCGGTGCGGTAATACTTCGCCGTGCCCAGAACCACACCTACCTGGCGGTAGGGTAAATCCTGCAGTTCGTCGTAAATGTAGGGAGCCGTCTTCCAGCTCATCCAGCGATCGAGTCCAAGCACAGTCAAAAGCAGCAAGCCTAGCAGGACTAACAGGCTGTAAAACACGCGCTTTAACATGCAGAAAACTCGTTATTTGGATGGAATTTCAATCAGGCTACTGTACCGGAAGACGTAGCGCAAGAAACAGCAGTCTGATTGAGGGGATTTTAGGCATTGCGCATAGTGCCGGATAGCGGTGTAAACACCTTATCCGGCCTACGAACTGGCGTTATTGAGTCGATTAACCCAGAAGTACGCGCTCTATATTGTCGCAGCCCAGTGCTTTCAGCGTGGCGGAGGTTGCATCCCACTGAATCAATGGCGCGTCGGCTTTTTCAGCAAGTACAGCACGTTGGATATCTGGATAATCATAACCGTTGAGATTCAACAGGTTTAACGCGCCCTGCAGCGGTGGCAGGGTCGGGTTAAAGGCGGCATTTTCAGCATAGCTGCCGCTAAAAATACGACCATCTTTACACTCCAGCGCCACGCCGCTTGGGGATTTGCTGTACGGCATATGGCATCTGTTGGCAGCGGTGATTGCCGCCTGAGTCAACGTATCGCCCTGCAGCGCGAAGCCGTGATCCTGATCGTCCATCAGCAGCGTTTTAATCTCCAGATCCTTCGGGCCGAAGGCATCTGGCAGGTAATCGCGCAGCACGTGTGGTGCACGTCCCGGCAGATGAATACGTAAATCCAGTCCGCTGTTCAGTTCGTTCATAAACTGGCGACAATGGCCGCACGGCGTGTAGTTGACGGTGATGGCAGCGAGCCCTTTTTCACCGCGCAGCCAGGCGTGGCTGATGGCGCTTTGCTCGGCATGAACGGTTTGCTGCATGGTCGCGCCCAGGAACTCCATGTTCCCACCGAAGTACCAGTTGCCGCTGATGCCGCGAGAAATTGCCCCAACGTTGAAGTTGGATAGCGGAGTACGTGCGCAGGCCGCAGCCAGCGGCAGCAGAGCGAATGCCAGCGCGTCTTCGTCCAGTCCCGATTCGCGTTTCAGCAAAGAGACCTGCTCAGCAGTCAGCATGGCGGGGAAATGTGCATCCGCCAGAACAGGGGCCAGGGCTGATTGCAAGTTATCCGCGAGTTGGGCAAAAGCAGTTTGAAAACGTGGATGCATGGCGATGCCTCATAACAATGTAATGGAATCGTAGTTTACGGGCCTGTTATGGCTTTATATGTGATCCAAATCTCATTGTGTATGCAACTTATGAAACTTAAATGAAAAATGTGCAACGCATCGCAAATAAATAGCTAAAAAATGAAGGTTAACCCACCACTGCCAGAATAATCGGGAACAGGAACGGGGCTACCAGCGAGGTAATAATGCCGCAAATGACCAGCGCCAGTGAGCTAAACGCACCTTCCTGATAGTCCAGTTCCGCACAGCGTGCGGTGCCCAGGGCGTGCGACGCGGTGCCCATTGCCAGCCCACGAGCGGCCTTGGTGCGAATACGCATCGCATTAAGCAACGTATGACCAAATACTGCCCCGAGAATGCCGACAAAAATGACGCAAACGGCACTGATAGCCGGAATACCGCCAATACTGCCACCCACGGCCATAGCGATAGGTGTAGTGACCGATTTTGGCATGATTGACGCGGCAATTTGCGGCGATGCGCCCATCAACAAGGCGATTGTTGTACCTGTAACCATCGCCACAACGCTGCCGGCAAAACAGATAGCAATGATTGATTTCCAGCGGGCGCGAATCTGGTGCAACTGTTCGTATAACGGATAGGCCAGCGCGACCACGGCAGGTTGCAGCAAATCGTTCAGCACTTCGCTGCCTTTGAAATAGTGATCGTAGGGAATGCCGGTCAGCAGCAGAATGGGAATAATTACCACCATGGCCACCAGCAGAGGGTTCAGCAAAGGCATTTTAAAGCGAGCTGCCAGCTTACGTGCGCCAAAAAATACCGCCAGCGTAAGAGGTAACGACCACCATATATACGACATCATTTTTTTGCTTTAGCCTCTTTTTGCCCAACGATTTTGCGCTCACCGTGCACAATGTGCGAGCTCCAGCTCACCACCAGGAAAACGACCAGCGTACTGATGGTACAAGACACCACCACCGGACCAAATTGTGCGCGGAGCAGGTCAAAGTACTGCATGATCCCCACGCCAATCGGGACAAACAACAGGGCCATATAACGAATCAGCACGTAGCAGCCAGGGTTAACCCATTTTGCCGGTAACACCTGCAAAGCCAGTAAGACAAATAGGATCAGCATGCCGATAATGCTGCCCGGAATGGTGATAGGGAGTAGCGATGCAAGAAAAATACCTGCATAGAGGCAGGCATAAATCAGGACGAATGCGCGCAAATATTGCCAGATAACGTTCAGTGCTTTGCTCATAGTTGAAACCCTTGACGAGACTCATTCATCATACAATTAAACTTAAAAACGTGCTACCGATCACATCATGAATTCTAAGCATAGAGGAAATAGATATCTGGAACATCGGGCGATGGCCCTAACTCTCCGCGCTAAACCTGTGCCAGATAATACAAAAAACGATTCAGGGCGGTAGTCGGCGTTTCGTTGTTGCGCCAGAATACGCCGACGCTGCCTTTTTGTTCAATCTTCGGCAGATTCAGGATAGCCAGCTGTCCCTGGGCGGCATACCTTTGTGCCAGACGCAAAGAAAGAATAGAGATCATGTCGCTACTTTGCAGCAGATTGGTGCTGACGTTGATCGATGCCGATTCAATGATGTTTTCCGGCAACATGACACCGTTATCAACCAGCGCGTTATCAATGCTTATCCGGATAGGGGTTCCTGTCGGCCAGACAATCCAGTGCCAGTTCGCCAGATCGTGCCAGGTGAGCAGGGGATATTTTGCCAGGGGATGATCGGGACGGGCGACGAAACAGACCGGCTCGGTATACAGCACCTGGTAATTGAGCGGCAACTGAAGCGCCCGGCCACCGACGCGACCGACGACGACATCCACCGAACCCGCGAGCAGATCGTGCAGCAGCGGGGTCATCACTTTCTCTTCAATATTAAGATGCAGGGTTGGTAACTCTTTAAGCAACCCCAGTATTGCCTGAGAAACACAGTCGGTCGCGACCGGCGAGCAGCCAATCTTCAGACTCCCTACAAGGCCGCCTTGCTTAAAACGGGCGATCTCATACTGCGAACGTTCCATATCATTGATCAGGCGTTGGGCATGCTGCAGTAGCAGTTTGCCGCCTTCGGAAGGACGCAAGCCTTTGCTATGACGTTCAAAGAGCGTGATGCCAATCTCATCTTCGAGTTGTGATAACCATTTCGACAACGCGGGCTGGGTGATATTCATCATCCGGGCGACGTGAGTCAGATTTCCCTGTTCGCCCAGTGCAATAAGCGTTTGCAGGTGGTGCAACTTCAGTTTCTGCGCCCAGTTTGCCATTTGCTATAACCTCCAGGTTATACCTCTGCATGAAAAGCCATTGTACATTTCATCTCCAAACATACAAAGTCGCAACATACCTAAAACAAAACAGACATCTACTCTACCTGCACTGAGGCATTCACTATGACTCAACAACGTGATCTACAAGCGCTGATTGATTCCGCCCCCGTCGGTAAGACCCAGTGGCGCGTTATCATCTGCTGTTTTCTGGTTGTCATGCTCGACGGATTTGATACCGCGGCGATTGGTTTTATCGCACCCGACATTCGCACTCACTGGCAGCTGACTGCCGGCGATCTGGCACCGCTGTTCGGCGCAGGTCTGCTGGGACTGACCGCTGGCGCGCTGCTCTGTGGCCCGCTGTCCGACCGTTTTGGCCGCAAACGAGTGATAGAACTCTGCGTGGCATTGTTCGGTGCGCTAAGTCTAATTTCGGCTTTTTCACCCGATCTACAAACGCTGGTTATTTTGCGCTTCCTGACCGGTTTAGGTCTGGGCGGCGCAATGCCAAATACCATCACCATGACGTCTGAATACCTGCCAGCGCGTCGGCGTGGGGCACTGGTCACCATGATGTTCTGCGGATTCACCCTGGGATCGGCAATGGGCGGCATCGTCAGCGCGCAGCTGGTGCCGGTGATTGGCTGGCACGGCATCCTGGTGCTGGGAGGCGTTCTACCGCTGATGCTGTTTGTGGCCCTGCTGTTTGCGCTACCGGAATCCCCACGCTGGCAGGTTCGTCGTCAGCTGCCGCAAAACGTGATTGCCAGAACCGTTAGCGCCATCACCCGGGAACGTTATGACAATACCCATTTTTATCTCAACGAGGGCGCCGCAATTGCTAAAGGCAGCATTCGCCAGCTGTTCGTCGGGCGACAGCTGCCCATTACCCTGATGCTATGGGTAGTGTTCTTTATGAGCTTGCTGATTATTTATCTGCTCTCCAGCTGGATGCCAACGCTGTTAAACCACCGTGGAATTGATCTGCAGCATGCCTCCTGGGTGACCGCTGCCTTCCAGATTGGCGGTACGCTTGGCGCGCTGGCGCTGGGCGTGCTGATGGATAAATACAATCCTTTCCGCGTGCTGGCCGTGAGCTATGCGCTGGGCGCGGTATGCATCGTCATGATTGGTCTGAGTGAGAACGGCCTGTGGCTGATGGCGCTGGCCATTTTTGGCACCGGCATTGGTATCAGCGGTTCTCAGGTTGGTCTTAATGCGTTAACCGCCACGCTTTATCCGACACAAAGCCGGGCGACGGGCGTCAGCTGGTCTAATGCGGTGGGACGCTGCGGCGCGATTGTCGGCTCGCTTTCCGGCGGCGTGATGATGGCGATGAATTTCTCATTCGATAACCTGTTTTTCATTATTGCCGTCCCGGCGGCCATCAGCGCGGTAATGCTTACGCTGCTGACGGTTGTTATCCGCCAGTCGGCCTCTGCCTCGAATACTCTGCCTCGCGCAGGTGTTGTGAATGAATAAGGAGAATCCCTATGTCTGAACTGAATCAGGATGTTAAGAACAGCCGTCAGCAGTTTTACCAGCATATTTCCGGGCAGAATCTGACCCCGCTGTGGGAGTCGCTGCATCGTCTGGTGCCGCCAACTCCGAACGCACATTGCGCGCCAGCGTACTGGAACTATCAGGAGATCCGTCCACTACTGTTAGAAAGTGGCAATCTGATTGGCGCGAAAGAGGCGATTCGTCGCGTGCTGGTGCTGGAAAACCCAATGCTGCGCGGACAGTCTTCAATCACCCCAACGTTGTACGCGGGATTGCAGTTAATTATGCCGGGCGAGGTTGCGCCGAGTCACCGCCACAACCAGTCTGCGCTGCGCTTTATTGTCGAAGGGAAAGGGGCATTTACCGCCGTGGATGGCGAGCGCACCCAGATGCAAGAAGGCGATTTTATTCTGACGCCGCAGTGGCGCTGGCACGATCACGGCAACCCGGGCAGTGAACCGGTGGTGTGGCTGGACGGTCTGGACCTGCCGTTGGTGAACCTGCTGGGCTGTGGCTTTGCGGAAGACTACCCGGAAGATCAGCAGCCGGTCACGCGAAAGGAAGGGGATTATTTACCGCGCTACGCGGCCAATATGCTGCCGCTGCGTCATCAGAAAGGTAACTCATCGCCGATTTTTAACTATCGCTACGATCGCAGCCGTGAGGCACTGCATGACCTGACCCGCATGGGTGACGCCGATGAATGGGACGGTTACAAGATGCGTTACGTCAACCCGGTAACCGGCGGTTATCCCATGCCTTCAATGGGAACCTTCCTGCAACTGTTGCCGCAGGGCTTTTCCTCACGAATGGCGCGTACCACCGACAGCACTATCTACCACGTGGTGGAAGGAAGTGGGCAGGTCAGCATCGGCAATGAGACCTTCAACTTTTCGCCAAAAGATATCTTTGTGGTGCCGACCTGGCACGGCGTGTCGTTCCAGACCCGCGAAGATACCGTCTTATTCAGTTTTTCGGACAGACCGGTTCAGGAAGCACTGGGGTTGTTCCGCGAAGCACGTTATTAATTTGGGAGAGAGAAAATGACGCAATACGTATTTGAACCACAAGCGCCTGTTACCGTTCCGGTTGTTGGCTGTGATGAACAATTTCCTGTGCGCCGTGTTTACTGTGTGGGCCGTAACTATGCCGCTCATGCCCGTGAAATGGGCTTTGATCCGGATCGCGAACCGCCGTTCTTTTTCTGTAAACCTGCCGATGCGGTAGTCCCGGTGGCGGCTGGTCAGACCCTCGAACTGCCGTACCCATCGCAAACCGATAACTATCACTATGAGATAGAGCTGGTGGTGGCGATTGGCAAAAAGGGCAGTGATATTCCGCTGGAAAAAGCGCACGAATATATCTGGGGCTATGCCACCGGTCTGGATATGACTCGCCGTGATCGGCAGATGGAGATGCGCCAGATGGGGCGTCCGTGGGAAATTGGCAAAGCGTTTGATCTCTCCGCGCCCATCGCGCCGCTGCATAAAGCCAGCGAAAGTGTGGATGTTAACCATGCGCCAATCTGGTTGCAAGTCAACGGCGACGATCATCAGCGGAGCGATATTCGCCACCTCATCTGGTCTGTGAATGAAACCATCAGCTATCTGTCTGGCTTCTTCGAACTGCAGCCGGGCGATCTGATCTACACCGGTACCCCTGAAGGCGTGGGGGCGGTAGTGAAAGGGGATGTGATCACCGGAAACGTAGACGGTTTAACCCCCATCGCCGTGAAGATTGTCTGAGGTGGATGATGAAGCTGTACAGTTTCTTTAATAGCTCGGCGTCATATCGGGTGCGCATTGCGCTGGCGCTGAAGGGGCTGGATTACCAGACGGTGGGCGTCAACATTCGCATTGGTCAGCAGAACGAACTGGCCTACCGACGGATGAACCCGGTGGGACTGGTGCCGACGCTGGTGACCGATGACGGAGAATCACTTGGGCAGTCGCTGGCAATAATTGACTGGCTGGATGGCCACTTTCCGCAAACGCCGCTGCTGCCTGCCGACTTCCCGGTGCGCAGTAAGGTGCTGGAAATTGTCTATGCCATCGCCTGTGATATCCACCCGGTGAATAACATGCGGGTACTGCGCTACCTGAGCGAAGAGTTAAAGGTCAGTGAAGAAGATAAAAAACGCTGGTATGCACACTGGATCCAGCAAGGGTTAAGCGCGGTGGAACAGATGCTGCGCCAGAGTCATTCGGGTAAGTTCTGCGTGGGTGATGCGCCGACGCTGGCGGATTGCTGTCTGATCCCACAGTGGGCGAATGCGTTACGTATGGGTTGCGATCTAAGCGGATATCCGCGCTGTAAGGCGGTATATGATGCCTGTACTCAGCTTCCGGCGTTTATCGCCGCCGCGCCCGAGAATCAACAAGATAAAATTCCAGCCTGATAAGGAGAACGACAATGGCTAAAGTGACACGCGCAATTATCGTGGGTGGCGGGATTGGTGGCGCGGCAACCGCGCTATCGCTGGCCCGTCAGGGCATTAAAGTGATGTTGCTGGAGAAAGCGCACGAGATTGGTGAAATTGGCGCGGGTATTCAGCTCGGGCCGAATGCATTCTCTGCTCTGGACAGCCTTGGCGTGGGGGAAGTCGCCCGTCAGCGTGCTGTTTTTACCGATCACATCACGATGATGGATGCGGTAAACGCAAAAGAGGTTGTGCGCATTGAAACCGGGCAGGCGTTCCGCGATCACTTTGGCGGTCCTTATGCGGTTATCCATCGGGTTGATATTCACGCCAGCGTTTGGGAAGCGGCGCTGGTGCATCCTAACGTTGAGTATCGCACTTCAACTAACGTGGTTGATATTCGCCAGACAGAGAATGACGTGACGGTATTTGATGAGCACGGCAACAGCTGGGCGGCGGATATTTTGGTGGGCTGTGACGGTGTAAAATCGGTCGTTCGTCAGTCTCTGATTGGCGATGCGCCACGGGTTACCGGACACGTGGTCTATCGCGCCGTGATTGATTGTGATGATATGCCGGAAGATTTACGCATTAACGCACCGGTGCTGTGGGCCGGACCACACTGTCACCTGGTGCACTATCCGCTGCGCGGAGGTAAGCAGTATAACCTGGTGGTGACCTTCCACAGTCGTCAGCAGGAAGAGTGGGGCGTGAAGGATGGCAGCAAAGAGGAAGTGCTCTCCTATTTTGCGGGTATCCATCCGCGCCCGCGCCAGATGCTGGATAAACCGACATCATGGCGGCGCTGGTCCACCGCCGACCGCGAGCCGGTAGAAAAATGGGGATCCGACCGCATCACGCTGGTGGGAGACGCCGCGCACCCGGTGGCGCAATATATGGCGCAGGGTGCCTGTATGGCGTTGGAAGACGCGGTAACGCTCGGTAAAGCGCTACAGCAGTGTGATGGCGATGCGGCTGATGCCTTTGCGCTGTATGAGTCGGTGCGTATTCCGCGTACCGCACGCATCGTCTGGTCAACGCGTGAAATGGGCCGTGTCTACCATGCTGCAGGCGTCGAGCGGCAGGTGCGTAATCTGCTGTGGAAAGACAAATCGCAGGCGGAGTTTTATCGCGGTATGGAATGGCTGTACGGTTGGAAAGAAGATAACTGCCTGTTGCCGCGCTGAGCCTCTTTAATCTCCCGAACGGAGGCGCTACCATAGCGCCTCTTTTTTTGCGGGTGACGATATGCGTGTTTTACTGGCGCCGATGGAAGGCGTGCTCGACTCACTGGTGCGCGAGCTGCTGACTGAAGTGAATGATTACGATCTGTGCATCACCGAGTTTGTGCGCGTGGTGGATCAGCTCCTGCCGGCAAAAGTATTTCATCGACTCTGCCCGGAACTGCATAATAACAGCCGGACGCCATCCGGCACGTTGGTTCGCATTCAGCTGTTAGGACAGTATCCGCAGTGGCTGGCGGAGAATGCCGCACGCGCGGTAGAACTGGGCTCGTACGGTGTCGATCTGAACTGCGGCTGTCCGTCGAAGCTGGTGAACGGTAGCGGCGGTGGCGCAACGTTATTGAAAGATCCTGAGCTTATCTACCGGGGCGCAAAAGCTATGCGTGAGGCGGTCCCGGCTCATCTTCCGGTGACGGTGAAAGTTCGTCTGGGCTGGGACAACAGCGACCGGCAGTTTGAAATTGCCGATGCCGTCCAGCAGGCCGGTGCCAGCGAACTGGCGGTGCATGGCCGAACCAAAGAGCAGGGCTACAAGGCCGAACATATTAACTGGCAGGCGATTGGCGAGATCCGCCAGCGGCTGACCATTCCGGTTATTGCGAATGGCGAAATCTGGGACTGGCAGAGCGCCCAGGATTGTATGGCCATCAGCGGATGCGATGCGGTGATGATCGGACGTGGCGCATTAAATATTCCGAACCTGAGCCGCGTGGTGAAATACAACGAGCCGCGTATGCCGTGGCCTGAAGTCGTGACGCTGTTGCAAAAATATACCCGCCTTGAAAAGCAGGGGGACACCGGGCTGTATCATGTAGCGCGGATTAAGCAGTGGTTAGGGTATTTGCGCAAAGAATATTCAGAGGCAACAGAACTGTTTCAGGAAATTCGTGCGTTAAATAATTCGCCGGATATCGCACGAGCGATTCAGGCTATCGAGATTACTGCCTGATCACAGATCCAGTAGGCCGGATAAGGCGTTTACGCCGCCATCCGGCATCAGAGAGAATAATAGCCTGAGATTTCTGCTATCAGGCTTGGGCGAAATGACGACATCAGAAAATCATCTTAAACACGCCTGTTACCACCAATAGCCCAATCAGAAAAATAATCAGAATTACCCACAGCAGAATTTTCATTAACTTTCCTTTTTTTGGTAAGTTCAGATTGAGTATAGGAAAGTATCAATCATTCTGCCTGGGGGCGTTGTTATGCTGGTTTACGTGCGCTGAGCAGAAACACCATCGGCCGCTCTTTTTCTTCATCTAAAGCCGGGTTTTCAGCAATCTGTTGCCCGGAAGGTCCCCATTCATCGAGACAAACGATCTCGAATCCGGCGGCAATCAGCGCATTAATCCAGGTCGCCAGCTTACGGTGCTGTTTTTTGACGCCTTCAGCAAACCAGTTACTGATGCGCTCACCTTCCTGCTGATAATGATTAACCGGCCAGGACAGTTGCCCGGTTTTATCTTTTATCCAGCCCTGGTTAAGCGGTGCGGTATAAATTGGATGCTCGGCAGAGAAAACCAACATGCCTCCCGGTGTTAATGACTGGTAAATGGTTACGAATAATCGTTCTATATCGCGCAAATAGTGCAGGGCGAGCGAGCTATAAACCAAATCAAAGGAATTTGGGGACAGGGTAAGCGTTTCGAGATCTTCACGCTGATAAACGATGCCATTACCCTGCGTCATACTGTGTGCCTGGGTTAACATTTTTTGTGAAATATCCAGTCCCATTACGCTGGCTGCCTGATTATCGCGCGCGTAGCGGCAAAACCAACCATATCCACAGCCCAAATCAAGAATGTTTTTGCCTTGAAGAGAGGGGAGCATCGCTTGTATTGTCGGCCATTCTGGCGCGCCGTCGAGTCCCTTTACTGAACGATCCAGCGTGGCATATCCGGCAAAGAACTCAGGATCGTCATAGATATTCTGTGACATAACATCTCCATCCATTAATTATTAAAATTATTTAATCTATATTATTCGCGAGGTGTATATTTTTCTGATTATATATTTTTATTGCCAAAGATGTATTGCCACGCGTAACTAAAAAAGCAACAGCGACAAGTCGTAATCTCTGCACATCTTTTCTTACCTGTATATCTCCATGAATCGTAATTCTGTGTTTGTCACGACGGCATTGTTGCCGCTTTTTGTTCTGATGTCTGGCTGCGCGCCGATGCATGATGACCGCCAGTCTCTGTCACAGCAGACGCCTGCCGCAAATGTCGATACCACATTGCCTGCCGCGTTAAAAAATGGCTGGCCGGACAGCCAGTGGTGGAAGGCATATCACGACCCCCAGCTTAATGCGTTGATTGACAGCACGTTGCGAAATTCTCCTGATATGCAGGTCGCGGAACAGCGCATTCAACTGGCGGAGGCGCAGGCCAAGGCCGTGGAAGCGCAGGATGGCCCGGAGATCGACTTCTCCGCAGACGTTGAGCGTCAGAAAATGTCAGCCGAAGGACTGATGGGACCGTTTGCCCTTACCGATCCCGCCGCTGGAACAACAGGGCCGTGGTACACCAACGGTACCTTTGGTTTAACTGCAGGCTGGAATTTGGATCTGTGGGGTAAGAATCGAGCCGAAGTGACTGCGCGTATAGGAGCCGTTAAGGCGCGTGAGGCTGAGCGCGAGCAAACCCGACAGCTGCTGGCGAGCGGTGTCTCCCGCCTTTACTGGGAATGGCAGACGCAGGCGGCGCTGAAAACCGTGCTGACGCAAATCGAAAGCGAGCAGCAAAATGTGATAACCGTCGATCGTCAACTGTATCAAAACGGCCTCACTTCTTCGGTGGAAGGCGTCGAAACCGATATCGATTCCAGCAAAACAGAGCAGCAGCTGAATGATGTCAGCGGTAAAATGAAGGTGATTGAGGCGCGCCTAAGCGCGTTGAGCAACTCGCAGTCCGTTGCCCTGAAGCTCCATTCGACCAAACTGCCCGTGGTTGAAAGTCAGCTCCCGTCCCAGCTAGGTTATTCGCTGCTTGCCCGTCGACCAGATTTGCAGGCGGCTCACTGGTACATTGAGTCATCGCTGAGTAGCATTGATGCGGCGCAAGCGGCGTTTTATCCCGATGTGAATCTGATGGCATTTTTACAACAGGATGCGTTACATCTGAGTGACCTGTTCCGCCATTCCGCGCAGCAAATGGGCGTAACCGCCGGGCTGACGCTGCCTATCTTTGACAGTGGCAGGCTGAATGCGAATCTCGATATAACGAAAGCGCAAAGTAATCTGACGGTGGCGAATTACAACAAAGCTGTGGTGGATGCGGTGAATGACGTGGCACGTGCGGCATCGCAGGTAGAAACATTGGCGCAGAAAAATCAGCATCAGCAGCAGATTGAACATGACGCTCAGCGCGTAGTGGGGCTGGCACAGGCGCGCTTTAATGCGGGTATTATTGCGGGCTCCAGGGTCAGCGAGGCAAAGATCCCGGCATTACGTGAGCAGTGCAACGGTCTGCTTTTACAAGGGCAGTGGCTGGATGCCTCAATCCAGTTGACCAGCGCGCTGGGTGGCGGTTATCACGCATCCTGATTGTTCGGCCCGCCGGTGTTCCGCTGTCGGGCCATCTTCATTGCGCTTTACGCGTGCTTCGGCGTTTCATCCACCAGCGGACGCCCGCGACTATCCCGATAACCAGCACCAGCCAGATGCCATGCTTGATATGCTGGTCAAGGCTGTGCAGCCACGGCGCGATCACTTCACCACCGACGTAGCCGAGGGTGGTAAATAGCAATGCCCAGACAAACGCGCCAAGAATATTCAGCGGTAAAAAGATCTTCGGCGGCAGGTGACTGGCGCCAATCAGTAAGGGACCAATAACGCGAAAGCCGTACATAAAGCGAGTACCGACAACAAACAGGTAAGGACGTCGTTGGATCATTTTCTGCGCATAATGAATTTTCGCCTGATGGCGCGAGAAACGACGCAGAATTTTGCCGCCAAAACGACGTCCGAGTAAATAGAGCAACTGATCGCCAATCATCCCACCCAGCGCGACCGAGAGCACCACCAGCGGGAATTTCAGGACTCCCTGATGCGCCACGACGCCGCCTAACAGGGTAATGGTTTCACCTTCTGCCAGGCTGCCGATGATTAACGCAGCATAGCCGTATTGCGCAACATAATGCGTTATATCCATACGTTGTATGACCTCCACTGGTCATAGCATACACCCAATGAATACTTGATGCCGGAAAAGACGCATAGTAGCGCTTAACGTCGTTCAGTTCCCTAATGCCTGATGGCGCTTCGGCGCTTCGCTTATCAAGCCTACGGCTTACACACTTTTTACCCGGCGCTTCGGTATTTTTCATGTGTACATAAAATAATCAAAAGCTGAATTATACTTGAAGTGTTGAGGTCCGGAGCTGACAAGAAGGGGGCGGTATGAACCATGTCTGGGGGCTGTTTTCCCATCCCGATCGTGAAATGCACGTGATCAACAGCGAAAACGAAAGTGTTTCGCATCACTATACCCACCATGTACTGCTGATGGCGGCAATCCCGGTTGTTTGCGCATTTATCGGTACCACGCAAATCGGCTGGAATTTTGGTGATGGCAATATCCTGAAGTTATCTCTGTTGACCGGATTTGCGATGGCAATTCTGTTTTACGGGGTCATGCTGGCAGGCGTCGCTGTCATGGGCCGGGTTATCTGGTGGATGGCACGTAATTACCCGCAGCGTCCGTCGTTGGCCCACTGTATGGTCTTTGCAGGATATGTCGCGACGCCGCTGTTTTTAAGCGGATTGGTCGCACTTTATCCGCTGGTCTGGCTGTGTGCATTAGTAGGAACGATCGCGCTATTTTACACCGGCTATTTACTTTATCTCGGCATACCGACGTTCCTGAATATCTCTAAAGAGGAAGGCCTGAGCTTTTCCAGTTCGACGCTGGCGATCGGTGTGCTGGTACTGGAAGTTCTGCTGGCGATTACGGTAATCCTGTGGGGTTACGGCTATCGGTTATTCTGACGGATAAACCTGTCTGCGCTGCGTTGTTGACGTAAAAGTCAGCAACGCAGCATTTCGAGACGATTCTCCTGTGGCGGCAAACCTGCTGGATCGCTATGATGCCTGAGCTAGCTTGAGATAATACTTAGTCTCTGGCGGTGTGCGTTGTGACGTGCGTGAACCATTATCAGAAATCTCATCATGCTGAAATTCCGAGTTTCATTATTAAGCCTTGCCCTGGTGCTGGCCGTTCCTTTTGCACCCCAAGCCGTGGCTAAAACGGCAACTACCGCAGCGGCTTCTCAACCTGAGATAGCGTCCGGTAGCGCGATGATTGTTGATCTGAATACCAACAAAGTTATCTATTCGAACCACCCGGACCTTGTGCGTCCGATTGCGTCGATTACCAAATTAATGACCGCGATGGTGGTGCTTGATGCACGACTGCCGTTGGATGAGAAACTGAAAGTTGATATCAGTCAGACGCCGGAAATGAAAGGCATCTACTCTCGTGTGCGACTGAACAGTGAAATTAGCCGTAAAGACATGCTGTTGCTGGCGCTGATGTCATCAGAAAACCGTGCGGCGGCGAGCCTGGCGCATCATTACCCTGGCGGTTATAACGCGTTTATTAAGGCCATGAATGCCAAAGCGAAAGCGCTCGGCATGACTCAGACTCGATTTGTGGAACCAACCGGTTTATCGATTCATAACGTATCGACCGCCCGTGATTTAACCAAGCTGCTGATCGCCAGCAAGCAGTATCCGCTGATTGGCCAGTTAAGCACCACGCGTGAAGATATGGCGACCTTTGCCAACCCGGCTTATACGCTGCCATTCCGTAACACCAACCATCTGGTATACCGCGATAACTGGAATATTCAGTTAACCAAAACCGGGTTTACCAATGCGGCAGGACACTGTCTGGTGATGCGCACGGTGATCAATAACAAACCGGTGGCGCTGGTGGTGATGGATGCGTTCGGTAAATATACCCACTTTGCCGATGCCAGTCGTTTACGTACCTGGATCGAAACGGGCAAGGTAATGCCGGTTCCGGCGGCGGCGCTGAGCTATAAAAAGCAAAAAGCGGCGCAGATGGCAGCGGCGGGTTCAGCGACGAGCGAGCAAACTGCACAGAACGATTAAATAAGACACCTCATCCGGCATGCACATAGCTAATGTAGCGGTAGGCCGGGCAAGCGAAGCGCCCCCGGCAACATGCCCGGTGGCGCTTATCTTTTTCTGGTTTACGACTCTTTCCAGAACTTTTGCTTACTCGTTTTACCAATCCCCGGATTCATACTGTTGGTGGGGTCATTCTCGCGGTAAAAACGGGTTAATGTTTCCGGTGCTTTATACAGATGTCCGACGTTATGCTCTGCCGGATACTGTGCTCCGCGCTCGTGCAGAAGCTCCAGCATCTGCTCTTTCAGCGCATGCGCATCCACGCCTTTTTTCACGATGTAATCCTGATGGAAGACGTAGCACATAAAGTGGCCGTAATAGAGTTTGTGCACCAGTTGGCTGTCGATCTCTGCAGGCAGATGCTCGTACCATTCGGTATCGTTCCGACGCAGTGCGATATCCAGCGCCAGAATATCTTCCACTTCATCGGCATGTACTGCCTGATAACGAATCGCCGCGCCAGCCGCCGCAAAGCGATGCAAAAACGCCTTGCTGCCTTCTTCCGGCGTACAGGCAAAGAAGTCGCCTTCAGCGGTTTTGAAAAACTCGCTTAGCCAGTTTTGCGCTTCAGCCACGCCGCCACCGGCCATTTTTAACAGCAGGTGATGTTCGTACTTATCGCGCCAGCTTTTCATGCGCGCGGGTAAGTGGCTGGGGAACAAATGACCAAATTTCTGCATTGCCCGGTCGGTAAAGTGCGGACGGAAAATTTTCACTTTTTCCAGCATCGCATCGGTGCGGCCTTTCAGGGTGAAGAAGAACGGCATTTTGTCGGTGCCGAGCTTGTCGATCATCAGAAACGTATCTTTGCCGTATTGCTCAGCGATGTCATAAATATCGCGGTGCATATATTCACCGGCGACCGGCAGATGCTCAAATTTTGCCAAAATATGACGGCGGATCTCCGTCAGCACCTCTGGCTGGTTGGTACCGATGTAAAAGACCTGCTGGTTTTTTTCGGCTTCGAAGGTGTCCAGACGCACAGCAAAAACCGCGAGCTTGCCTGCACAACCGGATGATTCAAACAACCGGTCCGGGTCGGCGTTATAGCGAGCGGGCGTGTCCGCCTCAATATCTCTGACGCGGGTAACGTAGTCGTGATCGTGTGCATGACGTCCATCGTGGCGCACATCGTCATCTTTGATACGGTCGTCATCAAGTTTGCTAAGGATCTGTTCCGGGGTCTGGCCCAGTTCGATACCCAGATGGTTAACCAGCTGTAATTTACCCTGCTCGTCAATACGCGCAAACAGCGACATCTCCGTGTATGCCGGACCGCGCTGAACCAGCGAGCCGCCGGAGTTGTTACAAATACCGCCAATCACTGAAGCGCCGATACAGGAAGATCCGATCACCGAATGCGGCTCGCGGCCAAACGGTTTGAGCGCTTTTTCCAGTGAATAAAGCGTGGTGCCGGGATAGGCCAGCACCTGTTCGCCTTTGCCGATGACGTGCAGCTTATCAAGGCGCAGGGTGCTGATAATGACAATCTCGCGATCGTAATCATTACCGCTCGGCGTAGAGCCTTCGGTCAGGCCAGTGTTGGCGGCCTGCATCAGGATAATTTTATCTGCGGCGACGCAAGCGTTGAGGACGCGCCACAGTTCTAAAAGCGAGCCAGGGAACACCACGGCGAGTGCATCGCCCTGACCGGAGCGGAATCCCTTGCGATAGCGGGCGGTTTTAGCAGGGTCTGTGAGCAGGTGTGAATGACCTACCAGACGGGTTAGTTCATTCAGAAAAGCTTTATTATCTGTTGTAATGGAAGACATTCTCCACTCCTTGTGGTGGGACTCAATATCAGGAACAAGCATAGCGCTTTGTATGACAATACGCTTTCTCATTCATATTGTCTCTGGTTCGTCTTCTACTGATTCGCGCTGGTTTTGAAAATTAGGAGAATAACCTTAGCTTTCTTTATCACTCCCGTTTAGTCTTACGGCAAACTGCGGTTTTTGTTATATTTTCGCTGCCTGGTCGGGAAAAAATAAAGAGAGAATCAACATGAAATGGCTATGTTCTGTAGGTGTCGCGGTGAGTCTGGCGTTGCAACCAGCGCTGGCGGACACGCTGTTTGGTAACCATCCTCTGACGCCAGAAGCGCGGGATGCATTCGTTACCGATTTACTTAAACAGATGACCGTGGATGAGAAAATTGGGCAACTACGCTTGATAAGCGTCGGGCCTGATAACCCGAAAGAAGCCATCCGAGAGATGATCAAAGACGGGCAGGTTGGGGCAATTTTTAACACCGTCACGCGCCAGGATATCCGCAAAATGCAGGATCAGGTGATGGAGCTCAGCCGCCTGAAAATTCCTCTCTTTTTTGCCTACGACGTATTGCACGGCCAGCGTACCGTGTTCCCGATAAGTCTCGGCCTGGCATCCTCTTTTAATCTCGATGCGGTCAGAACCGTTGGCCGTATTTCTGCGTATGAAGCCGCTGATGATGGTCTGAATATGACCTGGGCGCCAATGGTCGATGTCTCTCGCGATCCACGCTGGGGCCGTGCCTCGGAAGGCTTTGGTGAAGACACGTATTTAACGGCTACGATGGGTAAAACCATGGTGGAAGCGATGCAGGGGAAAAGCCCGGCGGATCGCTATTCGGTGATGACCAGCGTCAAGCACTTCGCCGCCTATGGCGCGGTTGAAGGTGGCAAGGAATATAACACCGTCGATATGAGCCCACAGCGTCTGTTCAACGACTATATGCCACCGTATAAAGCCGGGCTGGACGCCGGTAGCGGTGCGGTGATGGTGGGTCTTAATTCGCTAAACGGTACGCCTGCAACCTCAGACGCCTGGCTGTTAAAAGACGTGCTGCGAGATGAATGGGGCTTTAAGGGGATTACCGTTTCCGATCACGGCGCGATTAAGGAACTGATTAAGCACGGTACCGCCTCCGATCCTGAAGATGCGGTGCGTGTGGCGATCAAGTCCGGCATCAACATGAGTATGAGCGATGAGTATTACAGCAAATATCTGCCGGGCTTGATTAAATCCGGCAAAGTGACGATGGCGGAGCTGGACGACGCCGCGCGCCACGTGCTGAACGTGAAATATGATATGGGGCTGTTTAACGATCCGTACAGCCATCTGGGAGCCAAAGAATCTGACCCACAGGACACCAACGCAGAAAGCCGTTTGCATCGCAAAGAGGCGCGTGAAGTGGCACGCGAAAGCCTGGTGCTGCTGAAAAACCGTCTGGAAACGTTGCCGCTGAAAAAATCCGCCACCGTGGCGGTTGTCGGTCCGCTGGCCGACAGCAAGCGTGATGTGATGGGCAGTTGGTCCGCCGCTGGTGTTGCCGATCAGTCGGTAACGGTACTGACGGGGATTAAAAACGCCGTCGGCGATCAGGGCAAAGTACTGTACGCCAAAGGGGCGAATATCACCAACGACAAAGGCATTGTTGATTTCCTCAACCTGTATGAAGAAGCGGTGAAGGTTGACCCGCGTTCGCCGCAGGCGATGATCGATGAAGCCGTTAACGCCGCGAAGCAATCAGATGTGGTTGTCGCGGTAGTCGGTGAAGCGCAGGGCATGGCGCATGAAGCATCCAGCCGCACCGATATCACCATTCCGCAAAGTCAGCGTGACCTGATTGCTGCGCTGAAAGCCACGGGTAAACCTCTGGTTCTGGTGTTGATGAACGGTCGTCCGCTGGCGCTGGTTAAGGAAGATCAACAAGCCGATGCGATCCTCGAAACCTGGTTTGCCGGGACGGAAGGCGGTAACGCCATCGCCGATGTGCTGTTTGGTGATTACAATCCGTCAGGCAAGCTGCCGATGTCTTTCCCGCGCTCTGTTGGACAGATTCCGGTCTATTACAGCCATCTCAATACCGGTCGTCCGTATAACGCCGATAAGCCGAACAAGTACACGTCGCGCTACTTTGATGAAGCCAATGGTCCGTTGTATCCCTTTGGTTATGGCCTGAGCTACACCACGTTTACGGTTTCTGATGTGAAGCTCTCTTCTCCGACGATGAAGCGTGACGGAACCGTGACGGCCAGCGTGCAGGTGACCAACACCGGCAAGCGCGAAGGTGCAACGGTGATTCAGATGTATTTACAGGATGTGACCGCCTCCATGAGTCGTCCGGTAAAACAGCTGAAAGGTTTTGAAAAAGTGAATCTTAAGCCAGGTGAAACCCAGACCGTCAGCTTCCCGATTGATATTGAAGCGCTCAAATTCTGGAATCAGCAGATGAAATACGATGCAGAGCCTGGCAAGTTTAACGTCTTTATCGGTGTGGATTCCGCCAGAGTGAAGCAGGGCGAATTCGAACTGCTTTAATTGACGAGTAAATTCATGCAGCAGGCCTGATGGCGCAATGCTTATCAGGCCGACTAAATCGTATCACCCGGCAAATTCATATTGGGTTTGCCGGATTTTTTTTATTTTATTATCGCCTTACCGCTAATAACTCTCAGCGTTACCACCCAATAGCCAGGTTAAGGCTTGATTTTTCGACTATGCTTTTTCCTCAAGTCTCTGAAAAGGGCCGCAAAAGGATGAGGAGTACAGCATGATAATCTCAAAAGTATCGGTGGGTTCGCTGGCGCTGTTAGCCGCGATAAGCCTGCCCTTACAGGCCGCGTCACCCGTCACGGTCGGTTCAAAAATCGATACCGAAGGGGCGCTGCTCGGCAACATTATTTTGCAGGTGCTCGAAAGCCATGGCGTGAAAACCGTCAATAAAGTACAGCTGGGTACCACCCCAGTGGTGCGTGGGGCAATCACCTCCGGTGAGCTGGATATTTATCCGGAATATACCGGTAATGGCGCATTCTTTTTTAAAGATGAAAATGATCCCGCGTGGAAAAATGCGCAGGCCGGATTCGAGAAAGTGAAAAAGCTGGACGCAGAGCAAAATAAGCTGGTCTGGCTAACGCCTGCTCCTGCCAACAATACCTGGACCATTGCAGTACGCCAGGATATCGCGCAAAAGAACAAGCTTGAGTCCCTTGCTGATTTAGGCCGTTACCTGAAAGACGGGGGAACGTTCAAACTTGCCGCCTCTGCTGAATTTATCGAGCGGGCTGACGCGCTGCCTGCGTTTGAAAAAGCCTATGATTTCAAACTGAATCAAAACCAGCTGTTGTCGCTGGCAGGAGGGGATACCGCGGTGACGATTAAAGCGGCGGCGCAGCAGACTTCTGGCGTCAATGCGGCGATGGCTTATGGCACCGATGGCCCGGTTGCGGCGCTCGGTCTGCAAACTTTAAGCGATCCAAAAGGTGTCCAGCCCATTTATGCGCCAGCACCCGTTGTGCGTGAATCGGTGCTGAAAGACTACCCGCAAATGGGAGAATGGCTACAACCGGTTTTTGCCAGCCTGGATGAAAAAACGTTGCAGCAGCTGAATGCCAGTATTGCCGTGGAGGGGCTGGATGCGAAAAAAGTTGCAGCAGACTACCTGAAGCAAAAAGGATGGGTGAAGTAACGGAGTTTGCAGCAGGTGGGTGTTTTGTCAAAGATTTCAGTTAATCGGGTGCTGTTGTTACTGGTACTTCTTACCTTCGCGGCGGCAGCGCTGCCTTTCATTAGCTATGCGCCTAATCGCCTGGTCTCTGGTGAGGGGCGCCAACTCTGGGATATCCGGCCCGACATGGCGTGGGGATTGGCAGTAGCCTGTTTGCTGCTGTTTCTTCTGTGCTTTGTACCGGGAAAGCCCGGCAATATATTGACGCTTGTTATTAGCCAGTTGCTGGTTATAGCAGCGCTGGTAACCGCAGGAACAACGGCAACGTATCTGGCCAAGACGGGAAGTCCACTGGCCAGAACCAGCCTGGGCAGCGGGTTCTGGTTGGGGCTAGGACTGATGCTGCTGGCCGCCAGTGACGCCATTCGTCGCATCACCGAACAGGCGTCATGGCGCTGGCTTTTGCACGCGCAAATGTTTATTTTTCCGCTGGTGCTTTTGTTCTCCGGCACGTTTAACGATCTTTCCCTGCTAAAAGAATATGCCAACCGTCAGGATGTCTTCAACGACGCCCTGGCACAACATCTGACAATTTTGTTCGCTACCGTGGTGCCCGCACTCGTGATTGGCGTGCCGCTGGGCATCTGGTGTGCTTTCTCTGTCGCCCGTCAGGGACCGGTATTTGCGGTACTGAATATCATCCAAACCATTCCCTCCGTCGCGCTGTTTGGCCTGTTAATTGCGCCCCTTGCCGGGTTGGTGAAGCACTTTCCCTTGCTGGGTTCACTCGGCGTCGCCGGAACCGGCCTGACGCCTGCGCTTATTGCGTTGGTGCTGTATGCGCTGTTACCGCTGGTGCGCGGCGTAGTAGCTGGATTGCATCAGGTTCCACGCGATGTGCTGGAAAGCGCCCGAGCGATGGGGATGAGCACTTTCCAGCGATTTGTCTCGGTGCAGTTTCCACTGGCGCTGCCGGTCTTCTTGCGCAGTTTGCGGGTGGTGATGGTGCAAACGGTGGGAATGGCGGTGATTGCCGCGCTGATTGGCGCAGGGGGATTTGGCGCGCTGGTCTTTCAGGGATTGCTCAGTAGCGCCGTCGATTTAGTGTTGCTGGGCGTGATCCCGGTTGTGGTACTGGCGGTATTGATTGATGCGCTGTTTGATTTAGGGCTCGCGCTGTTGAAGGTAACAAACAATGATTGAATTTCGCCATGTCAGTAAAACCTATGGTCAGCAAACAGCCGTTGACGACCTTAATCTGCGGTTGGGGGAGGGCAGCTTTTCGGTGTTAATTGGCACGTCAGGTTCCGGGAAATCCACCACGCTGAAAATGATCAATCGGCTGGTTGAACATGACAGCGGACAGATTCGCTTTGCCGGGGAAGAGATCCGCAGCCTGCCGGTGCTGGAGTTAAGGCGGCGCATGGGATACGCGATTCAGTCTATTGGCTTGTTTCCCCACTGGACCGTCGCGCAGAACATCGCCACGGTGCCGCAGCTACAAAAGTGGTCGCGTTCACGTATTGATGACCGAACAGACGAACTGATGGCGCTGCTGGGTCTTGAGGAAAGTTTGCGCCATCGTTATCCGCATCAGCTGTCTGGCGGGCAACAGCAGCGGGTCGGCGTGGCGCGAGCCTTGGCGGCAGATCCGCAGGTACTGCTGATGGATGAGCCTTTTGGCGCGCTGGATCCGGTCACCCGCGGTGCGCTGCAGCAGGAGATGACGCGTATTCATCGTCTGCTCGGGCGTACCATTGTGCTGGTGACGCATGATATCGACGAGGCGCTAAGGCTGGCGGAGCATCTGGTTCTGATGGATGCAGGAAAGGTAGTACAGCAAGGCACGCCGCTGTCGATGCTGACTGCACCGGCGAACGAATTCGTGCAAACATTCTTTGGCCGTAGTGAACTGGGCGTACGTCTGTTGTCGCTTCGCATGGTAGGGGATTTTATCCGTCGCGGTGAACACACCGCCGGTGAACCGTTGGTAGATGAAATGACGCTGCGTGATGCGTTGTCGGTGTTCGTAGCGCGCGGTTGCGACGTCTTGCCGGTCGTGACCCTGCAGGGGGTGTCCTGCGGGACGCTTCATTTTCGTGATTTGCTTTCCGAGATGCCGACCCGTGAAACGTCTTGCTGATCCGTTGTTATGGCTTATTGTCCTGTTTCTGGTCCTGTTAGTTGGGTTGCCTCATAGTCAGGCCTTGTTCAGTGCGCTATTTCCGGCGCTACCGCGTCCCGTGTATCAGCAGGAAAGTTTTGCGGTGCTGGCACTGAGCCATTTTGGCCTGGTGGGGATTTCAAGCCTGATTGCCGTACTTATTGGCACCGGGGCCGGTATAGCGGTAACCCGGCCCTGGGGCGCGGAATTCAGGCCCATGGTGGAAACCATCGCCGCCGTGGGACAGACCTTTCCGCCAGTTGCTGTGCTGGCGATCGCCGTACCGGTGATGGGATTTGGTCCTGAACCGGCAATTATCGCGTTGATCCTGTATGGCGTATTACCGATCTTGCAGGCAACGCTGGCGGGACTCGGCGGAATTTCACCCAGCGTGATGGATATTGCCAGCGGAATGGGCATGAGTCAGGGGCAGCGGCTGCGTAAAGTCGAGTTGCCGCTGGCGGCCCCGGTGATTCTGGCCGGGATTCGCACGTCGGTGATTATTAATATCGGCACCGCAACCATCGCCTCAACCGTTGGGGCGAACACGCTGGGTACGCCGATTATTATCGGGCTGAGTGGGTTCAATACCGCCTATGTGATTCAGGGGGCGCTGCTGGTCGCGCTGGCGGCGGTAATTGTTGACCGCGGGTTTGAGAAATTAGCGAGACATCTTACCCGGCACGTAAAATAAAGGTATAACCTGCCAGCATGACACCGCCGATACCGCCGATGGCCATCAGCAGGAAGAGGGTAATGACACCGATTTTAGCTGCGCTCATTATGCACTCCTTATGTGAATTCAAGGATTGTACACGTTTGTTAATAGAATATTAAGAGCCTATCTCAGTAGGTGTTATTGGCGCAGACAGTTTGAACACGGCCAGCGCGGAAGAACCGGAGCGTACACGTAGTACGTGAGGATTATTCGCTACGCTCACCCTCCGGGCCGCCCTAAAGGGCGTTCAAAACTCTCTGAGTGTTGTCTGAGCACTGCCCTGGTTCGAGATGGCAAGCAAAATAGCCCTAATGGGCCAGGCTCTAAATACCGAGTGGATAAATATCGTGACCTAACGCGCGCCATTCATTCAGCTGTTGCTGCTGAGCGGGTGTTTGGTTTTCGCCGCACCAGACAAGCAAGGTGCGACCTTCAAACAGCTCCGGTCGCAGTTGGTTCAGCGAATGGGCAAGGACGTCAATGCGCCATCCCTGCTGGCTGGCGACCCAACCTTCCAGCCATAAGCGGGTCGTATCCTGAATGTTCCAGCCAACCACCAGAGCATCTTTCCCCTGTTTCTTACGTGCTGAGGCCAGACAAATCGCGATGTAGTTGATCAGTACGCCGTCAAGGATCCCCAGTAACGCCTGCAGGATCGGCTGTTGGCATTGCAGACGTCGGCGTAACGGAATGAACAAATGAGTGTTGAGCGTTTGTGCGGGATAATCCTGGCCACGCTCTTTGATCCATAGTCTGAGGCTATGCAGATTATTACTTTGCAAATAGCTCAACAGCGTCTCTTGTTGTTCACGCCAACCGTTATGCACATCAATGCTCTCATTGCTGAGCAACATTTTAACCTTACTTACCTGGACACCGTTGTTTATCCAGCGTTTTATCTCGCGGATCCGGTCAATATCCGCATCGTTAAACAGGCGATGCCCGCCGTCTGTCCGCTGCGGTTTAAGTAATCCGTAACGCCTCTGCCACGCGCGTAAAGTGACAGGGTTGATATCACAAAGCAAAGCCACTTCACCTATTGTGTAAAGCGCCATCGTCGTCTCACTCTTGCTCGCGAGGTCCCAGTTTTACTTTAGACGCTCTTTTGCGAACCAGGTAGTTTTGTCTGTTTTTTGATCTATGAATGGGTGAATTTGTAACCATGCTCGCGCTTTCGAGTGATCATTCTCACAAATTCGTCTTTTTTTGCAACACTTCAAAGAAAGTTACACGCAGCCCATGTATGTTACGCGCTTTTAAGTGATGTGTGGTTGGCGGGTATGTACGAGTTTAATCTGGTGTTGCTGCTGCTTCAGCAGATGTGTGTGTTCCTCGTTATCGCGTGGCTCATGAGCAAAACGCGTTTGTTTATCCCGCTGATGCAGGTGACTATCCGACTCCCGCATAAACTGCTTTGCTATGTTACTTTTTCCATTTTCTGCATTTTAGGCACCTATTTCGGGCTGCATATCGATGACTCTATTGCTAACACTCGCGCTATTGGCGCGGTGATGGGCGGGCTGCTTGGCGGCCCGGTGGTCGGTGGCTTAGTTGGTCTTACCGGCGGTTTGCATCGTTATTCTATGGGTGGGATGACAGCGCTTAGCTGCATGATCTCGACCATTGTGGAAGGGTTGCTCGGCGGGCTGGTGCACAGCGTGCTCACCCGTCGTGGTCGTACCGATAAAGTCTTTAGTCCGCTGACTGCGGGGGCGATTACCTTTGTCGCCGAACTGGTGCAGATGCTGATCATCTTATTAATTGCCCGTCCGTTTGACGATGCGTTTCGGTTGGTCAGCAATATTGCCGCACCTATGATGGTAACCAATACCGTGGGCGCCGCCTTGTTTATGCGTATTTTGCTCGATAAACGGGCGATGTTTGAAAAATATACCTCCGCTTTTTCCGCCACAGCACTCAAAGTTGCCGCCTCAACGGAAGGTATTTTACGCCAGGGGTTCAACGAGGTTAACAGCATGAAGGTTGCTCAGGTGCTGTATGAAGAGCTGGATATCGGTGCGGTGGCGATTACCGATCGTGAGAAACTGCTGGCATTTACCGGTATTGGTGACGATCACCATCTACCCGGAAAACCTATTTCATCGTCATATACCCAACGCGCGATTGAAACCGGAGAGGTGGTGTATGCCGATGGGAATGAAGTTCCTTACCGTTGCTCTTTGCACCCGCAATGCAAATTAGGCTCGACGCTGGTGATCCCTCTGCGAGGTGAAAACCAGCGGGTAATGGGGACCATCAAACTGTATGAAGCCAAAAACCGCCTCTTTAGTTCGATCAACCGTACGCTGGGGGAAGGGATCGCCCAACTGCTTTCGGCACAGATTCTGGCCGGGCAGTATGAGCGGCAAAAAGCGATGCTCACGCAGTCGGAAATAAAACTCCTGCACGCCCAGGTCAATCCCCATTTTCTGTTTAATGCACTTAACACCATCAAAGCTGTGATCCGACGCGATAGCGAGCAGGCCAGCCAACTGGTGCAGTATCTGTCGACGTTCTTTCGTAAAAATTTAAAACGCCCGTCGGAAATTGTGACGCTGGCCGATGAAATTGAACACGTTAATGCTTATCTGCAAATTGAAAAGGCACGATTCCAGTCGCGTCTTCAGGTGACCTTGACGGTGCCAGAAGAACTTTCGCATCAGCAATTACCCGCCTTTACTCTGCAGCCCATCGTGGAGAATGCCATCAAACACGGCACTTCTCAGTTACTGGATACCGGTGAAGTATCGATTACCGCCCGTCGCGAAGGGCAATATCTGATGCTGGATATTGAAGACAATGCTGGGCTGTATCAGCCAACCTCAGAAGCCAGTGGACTGGGTATGAATCTGGTCGATAAACGACTGCGCGAGCGGTTTGGCGATGATTTTGGCATCAGCGTAGCGTGTGAACCTGACCGCTTTACCCGAATCACTTTACGACTTCCTCTGGAGGAACTGGCATGATCAAAGTGCTGATTGTCGATGACGAACCGTTAGCCCGGGAGAATCTGCGGATCCTGTTGCAAGAGCAAAGCGACATCGAGATTGTCGGTGAATGTTCGAATGCGGTGGAAGCCATTGGCGCGGTGCATAAATTACGTCCGGATGTTCTGTTCCTTGATATTCAGATGCCGCGAATCAGCGGCCTGGAAATGGTTGGTATGCTTGATCCTGAGCATCGTCCATACATTGTTTTTCTGACCGCCTTTGATGAGTATGCGGTGAAAGCCTTCGAAGAACATGCGTTTGATTATCTGCTCAAGCCGATTGAAGAAACACGGCTGGAAAAAACGCTGATCCGTTTGCGTCAGGAGCGCACCAAGCAGGATGTATCACTGCTGCCAGAAAATCAGCAGGCACTGAAGTTTATTCCGTGCAGCGGCCATAGTCGGATTTATTTGCTGCAAATGGATGATGTGGCGTTTATCAGCAGTCGCATGAGTGGTGTGTATGTGACGAGCAGCGATGGTAAAGAAGGCTTCACTGAGTTGACGCTCAGGACGCTGGAGAGCCGTACTCCTCTGCTGCGTTGTCATCGGCAATATCTGGTGAATATGGCGCAATTGCAGGAGATCCGTCTGGAAGACAACGGTCAGGCGGAACTGATTTTGCGTAACGGACTGACCGTTCCGGTGAGTCGTCGTTATCTTAAAAGTCTAAAAGAGGCGATTGGACTGTAAAACTGATACACTGCGCGCCATTGCATCACCGACAGTTGAAGGCTCTATGCTAAGTAACGATATTCTTCGTAGCCTGCGCTACACCCTAAAAGCGAACAATAACGACATGGTGCGTATTCTTGCGCTCGCTGACATGGAATCCACCTCCGCAGGTTTCGATACCTGGATGACAAAAGAAGATGAGGCAGGGTTTGTTCGTTGCCCGGATATCATTCTCTCCGGTTTTTTAAACGGCCTGATTTATCATCTGCGTGGTAAAGATGATTCTGCACCGGAACTGGCGCTGGAGCGTCGTGTTAATAACAATACGGTGCTGAAAAAGCTGCGTATCGCTTTTTCGCTGAAAACCGACGATATTCTGGCTATTATGACCGAGCAGAAATTCCGTGTGTCGATGCCGGAAATTACCGCCATGATGCGTGCACCTGATCATAAGAACTATCGCGAATGCGGCGATCAGTTCCTGCGTTATTTTCTGCGTGGTTTGACATCACGGGTACATAACGCGAAGCCATAAAGAAAAAATGGGCGACGCCGATTAACATCGGGTCGCCGATGGTTTACTTCACTTCTTTAAAACCCGCCGATTCCATTACCGTTTGCATTTGCTTCATGCTGATGTTTTTATCGGCGTTTTCAGATAGCTTCATCCCTGAAATAGCCTGCAACGCTTTTATATCAACTTTTTCCATATCGATAGTGACATTTTCTTGCGCGTAGGTATCTGAATAGGTGAGTTTTTCTTCTATGCCAGTAATGTTTTGATATTTGGCGCTTAATGCGTCGAATACTTTTGCTGCCTCCTCTTTATTGCTGGCACCGACTGACGCATAGCTAATTTTACTTTCGGAGATTTGCTTCAGGACTTTATCACCTTTATAGGTGTAAGAGACGGTGATATCAGAACCATTAAGGTTGGCATTGAATGTTTTTGTCTCTTCTTCATCACCACATCCCGCCAGGGAAAAAACCACAATCGATGCCACGGCGAGAAAAAATAATTTTTGTAACGCTTTCATGTAAAACTCCATTTCATGAATATCGGATGTTAAATAATAACGTCCACGAATCTGGTGAGCTCAGACTACCTTGATACCAGAGCAGTATAGAATAAATCTAATATTAACAACGAAGCAGTCCGAAAATGGAGCAGGGGTTGAGATTAGAGGAAGCACTTGCGTAGCAAAAAAAAGCGCTGCAGTTGCAGCGCTTGAGATGTTTGATTTACTTCACCTGTTGGCCTGGTTTTGCACCTTCATCCGGGCTTAACAGGAAGATATCTTTCCCGCCAGGACCTGCGGCCATCACCATCCCTTCGGAAATGCCGAAGCGCATCTTACGAGGAGCCAGGTTGGCAACCATAATGGTCTGGCGGCCAATCAGGACCTGCGGATCTGGATACGCAGAACGAATACCAGAGAAGACGTTACGTTTCTCACCACCGAGATCCAGCGTCAGACGCAGCAGTTTGTCGGAACCTTCCACGAACTCGGCGTTTTCAATCAGCGCTACGCGCAGGTCAACTTTGGCGAAATCGTCAAAGGTGATGGTTTCCTGAATCGGGTCATCAGCCAGCGGGCCGGTAACCGGTGCAGCTGCTGCTTTCACTTCTTCTTTCGACGCTTCAACCAGCGCTTCAACTTGTTTCATGTCGATACGATTGTAGAGCGCTTTAAAGGTGTTGACCTTGTGGCCGAGCAGTGGCTGCTCAATGGCATCCCAGCTCAGTTCGCTGTTCAGGAAAGCTTCAACACGTTCAGCAAGCGTTGGCAGAACCGGTTTCAGGTAGGTCATCAGCACGCGGAACAGGTTGATACCCATAGAGCAGATCGCCTGCAGGTCGGCATCGCGGCCTTCCTGTTTAGCCACGACCCACGGTGCCTGTTCGTCAACGTAGCGGTTTGCCACGTCGGCTAGCGCCATGATTTCACGGATCGCTTTACCAAATTCGCGGCTTTCCCATGCTTCGCCAATCACCGCTGCGGCGTCGGTGAAGGTTTTATACAGCGCCGGGTCGGCCAGCTCAGCCGCCAGAACGCCGTCAAAACGCTTAGCAATAAAGCCGGCGTTACGGGATGCCAGGTTGACTACTTTGTTGACGATATCGGCGTTAACGCGCTGGACAAAGTCTTCCAGGTTCAGGTCGATGTCATCAATACGTGAAGAAAGCTTCGCGGTGTAGTAGTAGCGCAGGCTGTCGGCATCGAAGTGCTTCAGCCAGGTGCTGGCCTTAATGAAGGTGCCGCGAGATTTGGACATCTTCGCGCCGTTCACCGTCACATAACCGTGTACAAACAGGTTGGTCGGCTTACGGAAGTTGCTGCCTTCCAGCATGGCAGGCCAGAACAGGCTGTGGAAGTAAACGATATCTTTACCGATGAAGTGATACAGCTCGGCGTCGGAATCTTTCTTCCAGTATTCGTCAAAACTGGTGGTGTCACCGCGCTTATCGCACAGGTTTTTGAATGAACCCATATAGCCAATTGGCGCGTCCAGCCAGACATAGAAGTACTTGCCAGGCGCATTCGGGATTTCAAAACCGAAGTACGGGGAATCGCGAGAGATATCCCACTGTTGCAGGCCGGATTCGAACCATTCCTGCATTTTGTTGGCGACCTGCTCCTGTAACGCGCCGCTGCGTGTCCACGCCTGCAGCATTTCGCTGAATGACGGCAGATCAAAGAAGAAGTGTTCGGAGTCACGCATCACCGGCGTTGCGCCAGACACGACGGATTTCGGCTCGATAAGTTCGGTCGGGCTGTAGGTTGCGCCGCAGACTTCACAGTTATCGCCGTACTGATCCGGAGACTTACATTTCGGGCAGGTGCCTTTAACGAAACGGTCCGGCAAGAACATGCCTTTTTCCGGATCGTAAAGCTGGGAGATTGTGCGGTTCTTAATAAAACCGTTCTCCTTCAGGCGAGTATAAATCAGCTCAGACAACTCACGGTTCTCTTCGCTGTGCGTCGAGTGGTAGTTGTCGTAGCTGATGTCAAAACCTGCAAAATCAGTCTGATGCTCCTGACTCATTTCACCGATCATCTGCTCTGGCGTGATCCCAAGCTGCTGTGCTTTCAGCATGATTGGCGTACCGTGTGCGTCGTCCGCGCAGATGAAGTTAACCTGGTGGCCGCGCATTCGCTGGTAACGGACCCAGACATCAGCCTGGATGTGCTCCAGCATATGGCCGAGGTGGATTGAGCCGTTGGCGTACGGCAGCGCGCACGTTACCAGAATTTTCTTCGCGACTTGAGTCATAGTGGGCAATTACTTCTTTTGTAGTGAAAAGGGCTTTGATAGTACCAAAATGGTAATTACTGCGCCAAGCGATAAGGGCATTTATCCGTAAATGAATAATTGTTGCGGTTGGAGTAAACTACCTGGTGACTATCGTATTTTCAGAACAACAAAAAGGAGTCGGGATGAACGCACAATCCCAGGCCAAATCACCAGAGACCCTGCGCGCCATGGTTGCCGGGACGCTGGCGAATTTTCAGCATTCAACCCTGAAGCATAATCTGACGACGCTTAAAGCGTTGCACCACGTCGCCTGGATGGATGACACGTTGCACGTTGAGCTGGTCATGCCGTTTGTCTGGCATAGCGCGTTTGAGGACTTAAAAGAGCAATGTAGCGCCGATCTGCTGCGTATTACCGGTGCGAAAGCGATCGACTGGAAACTGTCGCATAACATCGCGACGCTGAAACGCGTGAAAAACCAGCCGGGTATTAATGGTGTGAAAAACATCATCGCCGTCAGTTCAGGTAAAGGTGGCGTGGGTAAATCCTCTACCGCCGTGAACCTGGCGCTGGCGCTGGCTGCAGAAGGGGCGAAGGTAGGGATTCTGGACGCCGATATTTATGGTCCGTCTATCCCGACAATGCTTGGCGCGGAAAACCAGCGTCCAACCTCGCCAGATGGTACCCACATGGCACCGATCATGTCTCATGGTCTGGCAACGAACTCCATTGGTTATCTGGTCACTGACGATAACGCGATGGTATGGCGCGGCCCGATGGCCAGCAAAGCGCTGCTGCAGATGTTGCAGGAAACTTTATGGCCGGATCTTGATTATCTGGTACTGGATATGCCGCCGGGCACCGGTGACATCCAGCTGACGCTGGCGCAGAACATTCCGGTAACGGGCGCGGTTGTTGTCACTACGCCGCAGGATATCGCGCTGATCGATGCGAAAAAGGGCATCGTGATGTTCGAAAAAGTCGAAGTGCCGGTACTGGGTGTTGTTGAGAATATGAGTATGCATATTTGCAGCAACTGCGGTCACCATGAACCGATCTTCGGTACCGGTGGGGCACAGAAGTTGGCCGAGCAGTATCACACTCAACTGCTGGGACAGATGCCGCTGCATATTTCTCTGCGTGAGGACCTCGATCGTGGTACGCCGACGGTGATTAGCCGTCCTGATAGCGAATTTACTGCTATTTACCGCGATCTGGCAGGACGAGTGGCTGCACAGCTCTACTGGCAGGGAGAGGTTATTCCGGGCGAGATTGCCTTCCGCGCGGTGTAATTTATTGCGTTACATATATTCACCGCATCAATATGTTATTGATGCGGTGAATATATTAAATTTAAAAATCTTACGACATTGTTCATTCTGCGTTTATAATTCATGCCTTTTTCCGAATAAATCACCTCAATGCATCATTACAATTGATCAAATCTATCCCATTAATCTACAATTTCAATTGGTTCAAATAGGGGAGTTAACTGATAATACTCAGTGCAGGCGGCTTGTACGCTGTTTCCCAACCATTACAGGAATAATGAACACAATGAAGAAAAGTTTATTCTTGGGAGTTATTACTCTGGCTTATGGAATGAGTTTGCAGGCTTTGGCTTCTGATACAATCGATGGAAAGTTAACAATCATCGGGCATGTTGTTGAGTCCACCTGCCATATCGATATGACAGGTGGCGAGCCTCAAAATGATTGCCAGGCAGATGCGGTTCGATTGACGGTTGGAAGCGACAAACCAAACTACCGGGGTGTCAATACGCAACGTGTGATGTTACCGGGTGATACGACACGGCAAATAGTGCTCAATACCTACGATTAATGACCTCAGAATGAATCTTGTCAAACGGCAGTTTTACCCAGCGTAATACTGCCGCCTCTTTAATTTTCCCTTCTATTACATTTACTTTCCGTTATTTATTATTATCGTGAATTACTTAAATAAGTATTATCTTATGCTTAAATAATGCTTAGTGAAATTTGCGTTAAATCAAATAAAACATCATTTCACATTGCGTCAAAATTATTCTCGTGACATTTTGATTTCGAAGTTGTTAAAAGGATGTGTTTATTAAAATTAATAAGGAATGACCTATGAAAAGATCCATTATTTCTTTGGCGATGTTACCATTTTTATCTGTCGGTATGGCACATGCTGCTGAAATTACTGATGAGGGACAGTTAATCATTCAAGCGACAGTAGAAGGGTCATCTTGTCATTTTAATTCCAATGGTGGTGACTCTGCAATTATTGACATGGGTACAATTTCAACTTCTGATGTGTATAAAATTGGTATCGGCGCTGTTAGCAGTACAAAAGTGTGGAATACCGATGCAGATTCAATTGAAATTATTTGTCCGTCTACGGTAGAGTTGAAAAATATTACCTTTTCACCAACTAAATTCTCGGAATATCCGGGATTATTACAGGATGATGGTGGCGATACTACCGGCGTAGGGTTCGCTGTTGATTTTTATAACACCGCCACGAGTTTCGTTAATATCAACAAGAACGACCAGGTTGTGGATGTTAGCGAGTTGAAAGGTGAGTCCATTGGAAATGAAGGTGTCAAGTACACCTTGAAATTTGATGCGCGATGGGCGCGACTGGCTCAGGTTGTTAAAGCTGGCGATGTAAAATCTACGATAAAATTTACTGTTGAAACTGATTAATTCTAAATGGCTATATTGTCGGGATGACTCGACAATATAGCGCTATCAATAAGGTAGTGTATTATGAAACGGATTTTACTTTCAGGCCTGATAGCACTGACGCTCCCGGCACACGCTGATATCGTGATTTATGGCACCCGTGTTATTTATCCGGCTGATCAAAAAGAAATTGTCGTTCAGTTGATGAATGAGAGTACCAGGGCATCACTGGTACAATCCTGGATTGATGATGGCGATACTACATTACCTCCGGAAAAAATAGATGTACCATTTTTGCTGACTCCGCCGGTTATCCGTGTTAAAGGTAATTCAGGTCAGCAAATAAAAATCAAAAAAATCGCCAATAACTTACCAAATGATAAAGAAAGTCTTTTTTATTTTAATGTGCTGGATATACCCCCAAATACAAATAATCAAGATGGGAAGAATACGCTAAAATTTGCCATGCAGAACAGATTAAAAATGCTGTACCGACCTAAGGGTATTGAGTCGGTCACACAAAATAGCATTAAAAAGTTAAGTTTTTCTCGCGGCAATGGCGGGTTAAATTTAAATAATGCTACTGCGAACTGGATTACCATCCCCAAGATTGAAGCGAACAAAGTTCAGTTAAATGGTAAAACTATTTTATTGCCACCATTATCCAGTCAACTTCTCCAACTGAGAAACAATGGCAGCAATCAGTATGTTGTGACTATTATTGATGATCGCGGTAATTATGTTAGCGATACGATCAGAGTTAAATAATATGAGGTGTGGCCATGTTAAGGATAACTCCACTTGCTTCCGCGATATTTTTTCTGTTGTTCTCGGGTCAACTATTTGCTGAAGAAGAAACATTTGATACCCATTTTATGATGGGGGGATTAAAGGGTGAAAAGGTCAGTGACTTTAGATTTGATGGTGAAAAACCGATTTCCGGAACCTATGATCTAGATATTTATCTTAACAACCAATGGCGTGGGAAATATGAATTGAATGTCAAAGATGAACCTGATGACACGTGTTTGACGTGGGATCTCGTTCATCGTCTTGGGATTAAGTCTGAAGGGATTAAAGTCGATAAAGATGCACAATGTGTACCTTTAAAAACTGCACTTCAGGGGGGGGGGCGACTTTTGATGTGAGCCGATTTCGCCTTGATCTCAATGTCCCGCAGGCTTTCGTCAATGAACTTGAATACGGTTACGTCGAGCCTGAAAACTGGGATCGGGGGATTAATGCGCTGTATACGTCCTATTATGTGAGCCAATACTATAGCGATTATAAAGACTCCGGTAACAGTAAAAATACTTTTGCTCGTTTTAATAGCGGATTGAATTTATTAGGTTGGCAACTACATTCTGATGCCAGTTACAATAAGACTGATGATAGTAATGGTGAGTGGAAGAGTAATACTCTCTATTTGGAGCGCGGGATCCCGGAAATTTTGGGCACATTGCGCGCGGGCGATATGTACACATCATCAGATATTTTTGATACCGTGCGGTTTCGCGGGGTACGCTTATATCGTGATATGCAGATGCTCCCAAACTCAAAACAGAATTTTACGCCGTTAGTTCAAGGGATTGCACAAAGTAATGCCCTTGTCACTATTGAACAAAATGGTTTTGTTGTCTATCAAAAAGAGGTACCGCCGGGCCCCTTCTCGATTGCTGATTTACAGTTAGCTGGTGGGGGCGCAGATCTTGACGTGAGTGTAAAGGAAGCGGATGGAACGGTTACGACCTATCTGGTTCCTTATTCCTCCGTACCCAATATGTTGCAGCCTGGCGTGTCAAAGTATGATTTTGTCGCGGGTCGCAGCCATATTGAAGGTGCCAGCAACCAAAGTGATTTCGTTCAGGCCAGTTATCAGTATGGCTTTAATAATCTATTAACGCTGTATGGCGGCACAATGCTAGGGGATAACTATAATGCCTTTACGCTGGGAACAGGCTGGAATACGCGCATTGGCGCTGTTTCTTTTGACGCCACGCAGTCACATAGTAAACAGGATAATGGTGACGTTTTTGATGACCAGAGTTACCAGGTTGCGTGGAATAAATATCTTACGCAGACAGGGACGCGATTTGGTTTAGCGGCATACCGATATTCTTCTCGTGACTATCGTACATTTAACGATCACGTATGGGCGAATAATAAAAACAGTTATCATCGTGATGAAAATGATGTCTACGATATTGCTGATTATTATCAGTATGATTTCGGTCGTAAAAACAGTTTTACAGCCAACATCAATCAATCGCTTCCTGAGGGGTGGGGATCCGTATCATTAAGCACATTATGGCGTGACTACTGGGGACGTAGCGGTAGTAATAAAGATTATCAACTGAGCTACACCAATAGTTGGCAACGGATTAGCTATACGCTTTCAGCTAGCCAAACCTACGATGAAGATCATAATGAAGATAAACGTTTCAACATCTTTATCTCCATACCCTTTAACTGGGGAGATGGTATATCCTCGCCACGGCGACAGGTATATCTCTCTAACTCGACCACATTTGATGATGATGGTTTTGCATCAAATAATACCGGTATTAGTGGGATCGCAGGCGATCGCGATCAATTTAACTATGGTGTAAACCTGAGCCATCAACGACAAGACAGCGAAACCAGCGCAGGGGCAAATGTGACGTGGCGTGCTCCTGTTGCAACGGTTAACGGTAGTTATAGTCAATCCACAAAATATAAACAAAGCAGTGGCAGTATCTCCGGTGGGATTGTGGCATGGGCTGGCGGTATAAACCTGGCAAACCACCTTTCTGAGACTTTCGCCATCGTAGACGCCCCCGGACTTGAAGGCGCTTATATCAATGGGCAGAAATATCGGGAGACAAACAGTAAAGGTACGGTGGTATATGATGGTATGAGTGCATACCGTGAGAATATGCTGACACTGGATGTCTCTAATACCAATAGCGAAACAGAATTACAGGGTAACCGTAAAAGTGTTGCTCCATATCGTGGGGCAGTGGTCAAAGCGCAATTTGATACCGACCAGCGTAAACCCTGGTACTTTAAAGCATTGCGCTCGGATGGATCACCATTAACCTTTGGTTATGAGGTCGAAAGCGAACAGGGCGAAAACATTGGTCTGGTTGGGCAAGGCAGTATGTTGTTTATTCGTACTAATGACGTGCCTGCAAAAATCAAAGTTGCCATTGATAAACAACAAGGACGTTACTGCACAATCTCCTTCAATCAGGAAATTGATGCCAGTAAGACATACTCATGCCAGTAAAAGGATAATGATGATGAGATGGATACTGTTAACGGTATTAACATTATGCTCTTTTTGGGCACAGGCTGATAAATGTGATTTTGTTCCTCCACCAAATATTACGGGAGCATATTCTTTCACCCCAGATGCGATGTCCGGTGTACTTGATGGTGGTGTTTTTGCTTCTGGCCAGGATGGCACTGTTGTACTGGACTGTAAGTCACAGGAGAAGGCATGGTTGAAGGCCGCAATGGCCATCTTGCATAGCAGTGAATATGCTTTTAAGGTAGGCAGTAAATATTACATTGTTTCCTTTTCTGTGAGTTATCAAGCAAAGGATATTGTTGCAAATAAAGCAAAGTATACATTGTCAGATTTTTTTGATATGGCGGGTTTAGTTCTGAACTATTCAATTGTTGAGGCCCCAGACCGCGGGGCCGCAACGATCATCGCCCCTGGTGCGACGATCCCTCTCGTTACTGAGTTGAGCCTTGAATACTGTCAGGGAAATGAGAATAACTGTAGTTCAAAAAAATTAAATTATAATTTAAATGTCACGATTATGGTCGATATCACAACCTGCTATTTTGGTAATCAGGAAATTGATCTGGGAAGGATAAATATTAATGATCTTGATAAGAAAAAATTTGAGCTTCACCCGGTAATATTCACCTGTCAGGCCAGTGGGGCTGGGAATCTGAAGTTTACACCTGATAATCTGTTATTTTATTTTGAACCGATGAGTCCATTGGCGGAGGATTCAATGACCCTGACCAACGATTATGGTACTGCGGCGAATAGCGCAGGGTCGGTAGGATTTCAGTTATCAATGGACGGTTCAACGAGTATTGGTTATGGCAGAAGTAACCTGTATCGATCTGGCGATGTGAAAGCGAATATAGTACCAATCAATATTTACGCCCGCACCAGAACGTATGCAGGGAAAGTCACTGCGGGAGAAACAATGAGTCGGGTAAAGGTCGTTATTGACTATAATTAAAAAGTAAGTAAAGCAAGAAATTTACGCACCCAACTATACTGGGTGCGTTTTTTTACCGATGATAAAAAATCTCGCCGTCGTAGGCTTTAATGATCTTAGCATCGGCATCGTTGACCAGCACATATGCGCCGCCCATGTAGGTCCAGTGGGTGCCTGCCGTCGGCGCGGGCAGGTTGCGCAGATTCCACTGTTTAATGGTGTATTCTTCGGTGAGATACAGTGGTGGAACCTTGTCACCGGGTTTGAAATGGGTGAAGTCAGCAATAAAGCTGCTCAGTTCATACTTATCGATACCGGTGGGGGCAGCTGTTGCAGCTGGTGCGGCCCAGACGACGCTGCTTGCAAGCAGAAGTGCACCCAGCAACATTTTATTCTTCATACCCATCCTCTCTACCTCTTCGGGTCATCAAAATCAGTCATGTATCATTCCTGGCATACCGGATGTCTGACAAGCACTATTTTGTGATCACTCCAGTCATTTCGTAAAAAGTGTAAATGAAAGTACAGAATTGCAGCAACCTTGACCAGTAGTTTCACTGCGGGAGTGGGGAGTGCGCCAATTTACATCGTTAAGCACAGGCAGTATCCTGTTACTGAAACCAGCATATTACGTTTGTGTTTCAACGACTCGGGGTGCCCTTCTGGTGAAGGCTGAGAAATACCCGTACCACCTGATCTGGATAATGCCAGCGTAGGGAAGTCTGACACTGCTCGTGTCCCTTCTTCGCGCGGGCAGGAGCTGAACCATGCAGCCTGACCTGCACAGCCGCGCACTCGCGGCTCACACTTTGCACCAATTTAGAACCTTATCCCCGCTCACACACTGTATGACCAATGAGGTCGTGCAAAGCTTTACTGCCAATACATTACTGGCGCTGGGCGCATCGCCTGCGATGGTGATCGAGCCTGAGGAAGCCAGCCAATTCGCCGCTATTGCCTGTGCATTGCTGGTTAATGTCGGCACCTTAACTCGGGAACGGGCCGCGGCGATGCGTGCCGCAGTTAAGCAGGCTCATCATGCTAAAACCCCGTGGACGCTCGATCCCGTTGCCGTAGGTGCGCTTGAGTTTCGCCGCCGCTTCTGCCTGGAATTATTGTCACTACAGCCTGCTGCTATTCGTGGCAACGCTTCGGAAATACTTGCTCTGGCCGGCATGAACGGTGGTGGACGCGGCGTGGATACAACCGATACGGCTGTCGCTGCGCTTCCGGCAGCGCAGGCGCTGGCTCGTCAGGTTGGGACCATTGTCGTTGTTACCGGCGAAGTGGATTACGTCACCGATGGTCAGCGTACCGTCCGCGTTGACGGTGGTGACCCGTTGATGACTCGCGTGGTGGGCACCGGATGTGCTCTTTCAGCGGTTGTTGCGGCCAGTTGTGCCTTGTGTGGTGACCGACTTGATAACGTCGCCTCCGCCTGTAGTTGGATGAAACAGGCCGGGCAAATCGCCACCGAGCAATCAAACGGACCGGGCAGCTTTGTCCCGGCATTTCTCGACGCCCTCTATAACCTGAACGCCAGGAGCAAGCATGAAACGGATTAACGCATTAACGATCGCCGGAACCGACCCAAGCGGTGGCGCGGGTATTCAGGCTGATTTAAAAACCTTCTCGGCGCTGGGTGCTTACGGCTGTTCGGTTATCACGGCGTTGGTGGCGCAAAATACGCGCGGGGTGCAGTCGGTGTATCGTATTGAACCTGATTTTGTCGCCGCGCAGCTGGATTCGGTGTTGAGTGATGTGCGTATTGATACGACTAAAATCGGTATGTTGGCGGAGACGGACATTGTCGAAGCTGTCGCCGAACGTTTACGTCGCCATCGGGTACAAAATGTGGTGCTGGACACGGTGATGTTGGCGAAAAGCGGCGATCCGTTGCTGTCTCCCTCGGCGGTAGAAACGCTGCGTACCCGTTTGCTGCCGCAGGTTTCGATTATCACCCCTAATTTACCGGAAGCGGCGGCGTTGCTCGGGGCATCGCATGCGCAGACTGAGCAGGAGATGTTAGAGCAGGGAAGGGCGCTACGGGCGTTGGGCTGCGAGGCGGTGTTGATGAAGGGCGGTCATCTGGATGATGCACAAAGCCCCGACTGGCTCTTTACTCGCGATGGTGAGCAGCGTTTTACCGCACCAAGGGTGATGACCAAAAATACCCATGGCACCGGTTGTACGCTATCGGCGGCGTTGGCAGCCCTGCGTCCGCGCCATAACAACTGGGCCGATACCGTACAGGAAGCCAAACTGTGGCTTTCAGCGGCGCTGGCACAGGCCGACACGCTGGAAGTTGGCGAAGGAATCGGTCCGGTCCATCATTTCCACGCGTGGTGGTAATGGGTATACTGGCTGCAGAAACGGCGGCCAGGAAAAAGATAAATGGAACAAGCGCATACCCAGCTTATCGCACAACTGAATGAACGTATTTCAGCGGCGGATAACACGCCGCTGTATATGAAATTTGCGCAGACGGTGAAGAATGCTGTGCGCAGTGGGATCCTGGAGCACGGCAATATCCTGCCCGGCGAGCGCGACCTCAGCCAGTTGACCGGCGTTTCTCGGATTACGGTACGCAAGGCGATGCAGGCCCTGGAAGAAGAAGGTGTAGTAACACGTGCCCGCGGTTATGGAACGCAAATTAATAATATCTTCGAGTATTCGCTTAAAGAAGCGCGCGGTTTTTCTCAGCAGGTGGTGTTGCGCGGTAAAAAACCGGATACGCTGTGGGTCAACAAGCGCATTGTGCCTTGCCCGGAAGAGGTGGCCCAGCAGTTGGCTGTCGCCGTGGGGAGTGATGTCTTCTTGCTCAAACGCATTCGTTACGTTGACGAAGACGCTGTTTCTATTGAAGAGTCCTGGGTACCCGCACACCTAATTCATGATGTGGATGCCATCGGTGTTTCGCTGTATGACTATTTTCGTAGCCAGCATATTTTCCCACAGCGCACGCGCTCACGCGTTAGCGCCAGAATGCCTGACGCAGAGTTCCAGGCGCACATTCAAATGGATAGCAAAGTGCCGGTACTGGTGATCAAGCAGGTAGCGCTTGACCAGCAGCAACGGCCTATTGAATACAGCATCAGTTACTGTCGTAGCGATCTATACGTCTTTGTGTGCGAGGAGTAGTTCCTCGCGCGACGGGGCGCAATCGCCGCCGCGATGCCCAACTACCCAGGACGCCACCGCGTTACCTAACAGCACTGAGTCGGCCAGCGTCCAGCCAGCCGCCAGCCCAGCCAGCATGCCGCCAGCGTGGCTGTCACCTGCGCCAATGGTATCAATGACCGCCGTTGCAAATGCTGGTACGCAGCCGGATGTCTGTGCGCTGAAATACCATGCGCCGTCTTTATCGTGACGCACGACCACCGGTGCGGTGAAACGCTGCACCCATTCTGCGCCAAAACCTTCCACATCCTGACTCAATGCAAACCGCTCGGCAGCAATTTCCGCCTCCTGACGATTAAGTGACACCAGCGGACGGCAGGCCATAATTCTTGCCAGTAAAGGCTCAGGAATGTCGCCGATGCGCGGGCCAAAATCGATAAACGGTGTCACCTCTTCCAGACCTTCCAGCCATTGCACCAGCAATTCACCGCACGGGGACGCCAGCTGATAACCCGAAAGATACACCAGGCTATGACGCGGGATATCCAGCTGTGCCAGCCAGGCGGCATTCCACTGATTCTCAACGCCGCTAAAAGACATAAAGGTACGCTCGCCATCCGGCTCCACCAGCGCCAGACACCAGCCGTTATCGCCTTCGGCATTGTCGATCCGGCTGTGCAGTCCCTCTTTTGCCATCCGGTTGCGGATAATGTCGGCCCACACTCCCTGACCCAGCGGTAGAGCATTGCAGGCATCGATACCTAAACGCTTAAGCGTGACGGCGATATTGAGTGCGCAGCCGCCAACGTTAACACCTTGCTGCTTGAGCTCGATGTCACAGCCGCGCCAGGGGAGGGCATACGCATCGGCAATGACATCAATCACCGCCGCACCCACCACCGTTACTGGCCGCTGTGTACGTAACTGCGAGAGAAGTTGTTGCAGATGCGTGTTGCTCATAGCGCCTCCCGCTGCTCACGCAGTCGCATTAACCCACTGGCGTAGCGGGTAAAGTCCAACTGATTAACCGCATCCAACTCCTGCTTCAATGCTGGGTTGATCGCGCTCACGCCGTGTAATGCACCACAAATGGCGGTTGCCATCGCCCCGATGGTGTCGGTATCGCCGCCGAGGTTCGCGCACAGAATGGCGCAGCGGTTAGGATCGGTCTGCGCCAGTTCAACCATGGCGATGGCGCAAGGCACGGACTCAATGGTGCTGGTTCCGGCACCTACAACCTGATACAGCTGCTCGCTGGCGGACTCGACGCCATCGGCGTTACGCACGATTTTCAGCGCCAGTTCAAGGCGTGCACAAAGCGATGCGCTAAAGGTAGTGATTCGTTTTTGCTGCGCATGCAGGGCAATGGCAGGTAGCGCGTCGACAATCTCCGGCCATGTCCCTCCGTCGATGGCGCGCGATACCGCCCACGCGACGACAACGGCTCCCGCGATAGCCAGATCCGATTTATGCGTCGGGCTGGAGGCCAATGCCACATCATCGATAAAGGCATCAAGATTGCGAGCGGGCAGCAGGCATCCCAGCGGGGAAACGCGCATTGCCGCGCCATTGGTCACGCCGTTGTTTTCCAGTTCGGCGACCGGTTTACCGTCACGAATAGCTTTCAACGCAATTTTCGAGGTCGGGCCGAGCACGTTTTTATTAAAGGCATCAAACTGCTCGGCCCAGGCCAGAATATTGCGACCAATAACGTCAGGCACAATTTCGCCGTCGCACTCAAGCAGGGCATCTGCCAGACACAGTGCCATGGACGTGTCATCAGTGAACTCCGCTTGGTTAAAATAGCAGGCGGCATTATTTTCCGCAGGGCCGGGCAAAAAACGGTCGATCCAACCGAAGTGTGCTTTTACCCGGGTTCTTGGCCACAGTTCCGACGGCATGCCCATCGCATCCCCTAACGCCTGCCCATAAAGAGCACCGAGAATACGTTCTGCTTTCATTTTACTTCCCCTTGTTTCAACGCTATATCGCGATCGTCCACCTTAATGGCGGTGATTTCTTTGTCTGATTCGCGAAAGAAAATCATGAACAACACGGCAATGATGGCAATCATGACCGCGCCAAATCCCCACATGCCAGCCCAGTTAAAGGTGAGACCATTCACGGACTCCTGATAAGCAAACATTTTTTCCATCATCACGCCGCCCAGACGGTACCCGAGCAGGCTGCCGAATCCCTGACAGCAGAGGGTGATAAGCCCTTGCGCTGCGGTGCGCATGTGGACCGGCGCTTTTTTATCGACATAGATGTAAGCCGTGACGTAATAGAAGTCGTAACTGACGCCGTGCAGCAGAATGCCGAGAAACAGCAGGGCGTAAGTGAAATATTCTTCCGCACCGCCGTAAACGAAAAATCCGTAGCGGATCGCCGCAGTAATAAGACCAAGCAACAACACCTTTTTAATACCAAAGCGTTTGGTGAAAAACGGTAGCGCCAGCATGAAGAAGATTTCAGAGAACTGGCCCAGCGTCATCCAGCCGGTGGAGTTTTTCATTCCGACTTCTGTCAGATAGCCGTTGGCGAAGATGTAATAGAACGCCAGTGGCATCGCAAACAGGAAAGAGCAAAAGAAGAAGACGAGGAAGTTCTTATCGCGCAGCAGGATCAGCGCATCCAGACCCAGCATAACTTTGAAATCCATTTTGCCGGTACTTTTTGGCGGCGTATCCGGTAAAAAGAAGGCAAAAACACCTAACAATGCGGAGCTTCCGGCAGTGATAAGCAGGGGAATATTGGTGGGTGAGATGTCGTTATAGCCAAGCATTTGCGGTAAGAAACCGCAGGCCAAACCGGAGGCAATCCAGCCAATGGTGCCCATCACGCGGATGCGCGGGAAATCACGTTCAACATCCGGTACGTTGGCAAAAGCAATACTGTTGGTCAGCGCAATCGTCGGCATATAGGTCAACGAATAGGCCAGTAACAGCGGGAAGAATCCGCTGAAGGTGGTTTGCTGGGCGGCGAAGTACATCAGAATAGCGCCGACGAACATCAACACCGCCAGTACTTTTTGCGCGGAGAAAAAACGATCAGTGATTGAACCGACCAGAATGGGCGACAGGATCGCCGCAATGGCGGTGCAGGCGTAGGACCAGCCTATCTCTCCGGCACTAAAGCCACTTTTACTCAGCCACAGCCACAGTGGTACAAACCAGGCGCCCCAGATAAACCACTCTACAAACATCATGAACGACAGCTTAACTGTAGTTTTCATCTTTAAATCCTTCATGACAGGTAAGGTACGCGCTGATAGTACCATTCAATAATACCTTTAAAATACCTTTGAGATTAAACTTTGACCGTCTTAACATTATTTTTTCCTGAATCGAGCCAGCAGAAGTTGCTGAAAAGTGCGCTAAAGATGGAAAAAAAGCGCAGTCGGTACCAGGCTTAATGCTGCCCGCAAAAAGGCGGGTCAGGACAATCCATATTCCGGTTTTAAACCGGAACTTACGGGAGCATAGCTATGACTGATATTGCGCAGTTGCTTGGCAAAGATGCCGACAGCCTTTTACAGCATCGTTGTATGACCATTCCTTCTGACCAACTTTACCTGCCTGGACATGATTACGTCGATCGCGTAATGGTGGATAACAATCGGCCGCCTGCCGTGCTGCGTAATATGCAGACGCTGTATAACACGGGGCGACTTGCCGGGACAGGGTATCTGTCGATCCTACCGGTGGATCAGGGGGTAGAGCATTCTGCTGGGGCTTCGTTTGCCGCTAACCCGCTGTACTTTGATCCGAAGAATATTGTGGAATTGGCTATCGAAGCAGGATGCAACTGCGTGGCATCGACCTATGGCGTGCTGGCTTCTGTTTCCCGTCGCTACGCGCACCGCATTCCGTTCCTGGTCAAAATTAACCACAACGAAACGCTGAGCTATCCGAATACCTTTGACCAGACGCTGTATGCCAGCGTAGAGCAGGCGTTTAATATGGGCGCGGTTGCGGTAGGGGCAACCATCTATTTCGGTTCTGAGGAATCTCGCCGCCAGATTGAAGAGATTTCAGCAGCGTTTGAGCGCGCCCATGAGTTGGGTATGGTTACCGTGCTGTGGGCGTATCTGCGTAACTCCGCGTTTAAAAAAGATGGCGTGGATTACCATGTTTCCGCCGATCTTACCGGGCAGGCTAACCATCTGGCTGCCACTATCGGAGCGGATATCGTTAAGCAGAAAATGGCGGAAAATAACGGCGGGTATAAAGCGGTTAATTTTGGCTACACCGACGATCGCGTTTACACCAAGTTGACCAGTGAGAATCCAATTGACCTGGTGCGTTATCAACTGGCGAACTGTTATATGGGGCGCGCCGGATTAATTAACTCTGGCGGGGCGGCCGGCGGCGACACCGACCTGAGCGATGCAGTGCGTACAGCGGTGATTAACAAACGTGCGGGCGGCATGGGGTTGATTCTGGGACGTAAAGCGTTCAAGAAAACCATGGCCGACGGCGTTAAGTTGATTAACGCCGTACAGGACGTTTATCTGGACAGCAAAGTCACTATTGCCTGATCCCTCGGATTGTCGTTGGGTTAGCGCAACAGCGGACAACCCGGCGGCAGTCTGCAACGTAGCGCAGCGGGCAGGATTTCAATATGAAACTCTTGTCCGCTGAGCGGTTCGCCATCGAGATTAAAGGTAATTTCGTGTGGGGCGCGGATATCAAACCATGACGATGCGCCGTCAATAATGTTAGGGTTATCTTCGGATTGCGTTAACGCCGAAAGCAGTCCTGGCAGTAGTTCCTCGCCGGTAAAAATGCGCAGTTGCAGCAGGCCGTCGTTGATCAGCGCCGTCGGGCAAAGCTGTTGCCCACCACCGGCCTGGCGACCATTACCGATACCAATCACCAGCGCCTTACCCTGCCAGTGAAAATCTTCTCCACGAATGTCACAGATGTCGGGCTTGAGCGTATCCATGCGCATTAATCCGTGAATAAAATACGATACACCGCCCAATGCGGCCTTGAGTTTTTCCGGCGTTTCGGTGGTGATGCGAGTGCCAAACCCGCCGGTCGCCATGTTGATAAAACAGGTTTTATCGTTGACCTGTACCATATCGATTGCAGTCGCATTTGCAGCGATAGCCAGCTTTAACGCCTTATCAAGGTCATCGGGTATACCAACGCTGGTGGCAAAGTCATTCGCCGTTCCCAACGGTAAAATACCCAGCGCCGGAATATTGCCGCCCTGCGACTGAATCAGCGCCGTCGAGACTTCGTTGATGGTGCCGTCACCGCCGCCGGCTATCACCGTAGCAACGCCTAGCTGACGAGCTTCATCAACGTAGCGTTGGGCATCGCCTTTTTCCCAGGTCACGCGAACATGGATTTCCACGCCTTCATCGCGAAGCTTCGCAATGGCATCACGCAGGGGGAGATTATCAGCACTTTTTCCATTGAGGATCAGTAAACTGGCAGGGAACGCTATCATCCGTTTGCCTCACTTTTTTCGTTTTAACAAGTGTATGCCAGGAAAGCATTTATGGCGTAAGAACTGACTGAAAGCGCAGGCGAAGAGATAAAAAAAGCCGCAGAGCGCGGCTTTTCAGATTGAGCAGACGTTACTGCGGGAACCATTGGTCGCTGATTTTCTGGTACGTGCCGTCAGCTTTGATGGCCGCCAGCGCGCTGTTCAGTTTTTCCAGCAGGGCTTTGTTATCCGGGCGAACCGCGATGCCAAGGCCAGTACCGAAATATTGCGGATCGGTTACTTTGTCAGTGGCGACGCCTAACTGCGGGTTGGTTTTCAGCCATTCGTTAACCACTGCAGTATCGCCAAATACGCCATCAATACGGCCATTTTTCAGGTCGATAATCGCATTCTGATAGCTATCATAGGCCACAGTTTTCACCTCAGGATGTTTATCCTGCAGGTATTTCTGATGGGTGGTGCCGTTTTCCATACCGATGCGCTTACCTTTCAGGTCGGCAAAGGTTTTATAGGTGTCTTTTTTCGCAATCACCAGCGCGGAGTTGGCATAGTAAGGCTGAGTAAATGCAACCTGCTTGCTACGCTCAGGTGTGATATCCATTCCGGAAATTACCGCATCATATTTCTTGAATTTCAGCGCGGGGATCAGGCTGTCGAAAGCGTGATTGGTGAAAGTACATTCTGCCTGCATTTGTTTGCACAGCGCCGTTGCCAGGTCGATGTCAAAACCGACAATTTTATTGCTTGCGTCCAGTGATTCAAATGGCGGATATGTGGCTGATACACCGAAACTAATTTTATCAGCAGCTGAGGCGCCAGCGGCGAAAGTAGCAAGTAATGCGGCCAGTACTAACTTTTTCATGGTGGAACTCCCGTCTGTCAATCTTATGATTATTACCGTGTCTGCGGCGTGGAGTAACAATGCCATTTAATGAATTTATATGCAATAAAAATGATTAAGTATTTTTATTGGTATGAAAAAAGACGGACAATTTAGGTTGTTGTCCGTCTTTATGTTTTTTACTTATGCACATTTGCCGGATGGCGGTGCTAGCACCTTATCCGGCCTACAAAAGGTGCATGAACCGTAGGCCTGATAAGCGTAGCGCCATCAGGCATATGCTTAATTCCGGTGTTCAAACGCCAGCGCTTTACGTTCGATTAAGCGCATCATCAGCGTCAGCAAGCCGTTGACGATCAGGTAAATCACACCCGCGGCACCGAAGACCATAACGTCATAAGTACGACCGTACAGCAGCTGGCTATAGCCCATGACTTCCATCAGCGTGATAGTGTAAGCCAGTGAGGTACTTTTAAATACCAGCACCACTTCGTTGGAATACGAGGAGAGGGCGCGTTTAAAGGCATACGGCAACAGAATCGCCAGCGTATCCTTTTTGCTCATCCCTAACGCTCCGCAGGACTGCCACTGGCCTTCCGGGATTGCACGAATAGCGCCGTAGAACAGTTGCGTAGTGTAGGCCGCACTGTTTAACGACAGCGCAATTAAGGCGCATAACCAGGGTTCAGAGAGCAGATGCCACAGTACCGGATATTCTTGCAATGCCGGAAACTGTCCAGGTCCGTAGTAGATCAGGAAGATTTGCACCAGCAGCGGTGTACCGGTAAACAGCGTGATATACGCGCGTACCAGCCACACCAGCACCGGCGTTTTCAGCGTCAGGATGACGGTGAAGATTAGCGCCAGCACCAGAGCAACCACGATGGAGGCGACCGTCAGCGTCAGGCTGGTATGCAGCCCTTTCAACAATTCAGGTAAATACTCAAGCATCAGCCTGGTCTCCGCTCAAAACGTGTCGTGCGCAGGTCAATGCGTTTGAGAATGTACTGACTCACCAGCGTAATCACCAGGTAAATAGCGGCCGCCACAATGTACCAGGTAAACGGCTCCTGGGTGCGGGTGGCAATACTCTTGGTTTGCAACATCAGATCGTTCACGCTGATAAGGCTGACCAGCGCGGTATCTTTCAGCAATACCAGCCACTGGTTACCCAGTCCCGGTAAGGCATGACGCCACATCTGCGGCATCACCAGACGAAAGAAGATCGCGGCTTTAGACAAACCCAACGCCTGACCTGATTCCCATTGTCCGAGTGGCACGGCCTTCAGCGCGCCACGCAGCGTTTGCGACGCGTAAGCGGCGTACAATAATGACAGTGCAATGACACCGCACAGGAACGGGCTGACGTCGAAGTTTTCGATCTGCATCTGAACCGGGATTTGTACAAACCCGAGATTGATCGTAAAGCCATCGGCCAGCGTCAGCAGCAATTGTGAGGAACCGAAATAGATAAACAGAACCACCAGGATTTCTGGCAGACCGCGCAGGATGGTGACCAGGGCCGAGCCCGCCCATGCCACCGGGCGCCATTTTACTGACTCCCAGACGGCAAAAAACATGGCGAGTGCAAGGCCAATGATCAGCGCACAAACGGCAAGGCCGACGGTCATCCCGGCGGCGCTTGCTAAAGGAAAAAATTCATTCATCAAATATTACTTCTGGAACCATTTGTTGTAGATGGTCTCGTAAGTCCCATCTTTCTTCACTTTTTCCAGCGCAGCGTTAAATTTCTGCTGCAGCTCGGTATTGCCCTGGCGTACCGCGATGCCCAGACCTGTACCGAAGTAATCTTTATCCGTGACTTTGTCACCAACCGCGGCAAGCTTAGGATTGTCTTTCAGCCACTCGGTTACTACTGCGGTATCACCAAAGACGCCGTCAATACGACCGTTTTGCAGATCGAGTTTGGCATTCTGGTAGCTGTCATACGGCACAGTGGTCACTTCCGGATGTTTATCCATGATGAATTTCTGGTGCGTGGTACCGTTTTGAACGCCGACTTTTTTACCTTTCAGCTGGTCGATGCTGGTGTATTTACCCTGCTGGCCCACAAACAGCGCAGAGTTGTCGTAGTAAGGGGTGGTGAACAGCACCTGTTTTTCACGCTCAGGCGTGATGTCCATACCGGCCATCACCGCGTCAAAACGACGGAATTTCAGGCTCGGAATCAGGCTGTCGAAGGCCTGATTGGTGAAGGTACAAGTAGCGTCAATCTCTTTACACAGCGCGTTTGCCAGATCAACGTCAAAACCTACGATCTTGTTATTCGCATCGATAGATTCAAACGGAGGATAAGACGCTTCGGTGGCGAAACGAATGGTTTGGGCTGCGGTAGCGGAAAGACTAAAACCTGCGATTAGCGCGGCAATCAGAACTTTTTTCATTGTATTGTCCCGAATCTTAGTGAGAAAGATAGTTTTTAAACGCTTCGGTTTGCGGGTTGGCAAAGCAGCTCGCATCCCCAAACTCGACGATGTGACCGTTTTCCATATACACCACACGACTGGCCGTTTTACGTGCAACTTCCACTTCGTGGGTGACGATCACCTGAGTAATATTGGTTTCCGCCAGTTCGCGAATGATGCTGACGATTTGGGCGGTAATTTCCGGGTCAAGCGCGGCGGTCGGTTCATCAAACAGCAGCACCTGCGGCTCCATCATCAACGCGCGGGCAATGGCTACACGCTGTTGCTGGCCACCGGAAAGATGTAATGGGTAACGATCGCTGTAAGGCTTGAGGCGCAGACGTTCCAGCAGTTTCTCGGCGCGCGCCATCGCTTGCTCTTTTGTCAGACCCAGTACGCGGCAGGGCGCTTCAATCAGGTTCTGCACCACCGTGAGATGCGGCCAGAGATTATATTGCTGAAAGACCATGCCCACGTTCTGACGCAGATCCCGAATGGCTTTATCTGACGGGGTCTTCGTGAAGTCGAAACGGTTGCCCGCAATAGAGAGCGTGCCCGAGCGCGGCATCTCAAGCAGGTTGAGTACGCGCAGCAGCGAGCTTTTCCCGGCTCCACTTGGGCCAAGTAACACCAGTGTTTCACCCTGAGGGCAATCCAGCGTGATATCGAACAGCGCCTGATGTGCGCCGTAGAAGCAGTTAATGCCGTTTAATTGAATACTCATTGACACTCGATACTGGCAGTCTGATAGCTATTGAAGCCGCAGATACTACCTTTGACAGAATAGTTATGCAATATTTATGCGTTAAAAGTTAAATGCAAACCGCATTCTTCTCTAAACATAGCACAAAATAGCGAGGTCACCAGTGGGTAAGAATAATTGTCGGCATTCTATGCAGAATGCCAGACAATTTATGGGGGTTATGATTTAAGCGGGTGAATGGGGCGGTTAGCGGTTTTCGACAGACTGGCGCAACGTCCCGGCTGGCGCGTGTACGCTGCCGCCCAGATAGCGTACATCATCAACGACCCAGCACTGACCTTCACGGATCATCAGCACTTCATCACGCCAGCTTTGGTCACCCTGTTTCAGCTCTACGCGCAGTGGAATGTTGCGTGCATCACTATTCGGAATAGTCGATGCGCTAGCGACACTGGCGCTGTCTGGTAACGTAGCGCGACTGGAGAACGGATCGCTGTTAAACAGGTCGCGGTGTGCATTATCGCGGCTGGCGTCGGTCAGCAGTTTAGCCAGATTGTCGCTCAGGTACGGACGAAGGGCGGTAATGTCATTGTTTCGATGCTGAATACGGTAATCATAGAATTGTTGAGCCACGCTGTCTGGCCCACCTTCTATGCATGAACCACTACGTGTGCCGTTATCTTTATAGACCGGCGTCACGGTAGTACAGGCGCTGAGAAGAAGTGCACAGGGAACCAGCAGAGAGAGTTTCGAGTAGCGCATAATGATTTCCTTATTAGCTTTCTACGATTAGTGTTCTACGTTGATAGAATATATCCTTTCAATGATAGTGGATCGGTTCGATAATGCTTTTGAGATCGTGCTCTTAGCGCAAAAAGGAGATTAACCATGCAGTTTTCGACAACCCCTACGCTGGAAGGACAGAGCATCGTGGAATACTGCGGTGTTGTTACCGGTGAAGCCATTTTAGGCGCGAATATCTTCCGCGATTTCTTCGCCGGCATTCGCGATATTGTCGGTGGTCGCTCCGGTGCGTATGAAAAAGAGCTGCGTAAAGCGCGTGAAATTGCTTTTCAGGAGCTGGGCGAACAGGCGAAAGCGCTGGGTGCTGATGCGGTGGTCGGTATCGATATCGATTACGAAACCGTAGGCAAAGACGGTAGCATGCTGATGGTGAGCGTCAGCGGTACCGCGGTGAAAACTCGCCGATGAAACGTCTGTTGTGTCTGCTGGCATTTACGCTGTTGCTGGTGGGATGTGCTGGCGAAAAAGGGATTGTCGACAAAGACGGGTATCAGTTAGATACCCGCCGACAGGCACAGGCTGCTTATCCGCGCATTAAAGTGCTGGTTATCCATTACACGGCCGATGATTTTGACTCTTCTCTGGCTACGCTGACCGATAAAAACGTCAGTTCGCACTATTTGATCCCAGCAGTGCCGCCGCTTTACCATGGTAAGCCGCGTATCTGGCAACTGGTGCCGGAAAAAGATCTGGCCTGGCATGCGGGGATTAGCTTCTGGCGCGGCGCTACGCGTATTAACGATACCTCAATTGGCATTGAGCTGGAAAACCGCGGCTGGCAAAAATCAGCGGGCAGCAAGTATTTTGCGCCGTTTGAGCCCGCGCAGATTCAGGCGTTAGTCCCATTGGCGAAAGATATCATCGCCCGCTACGACATAAAACCGCAAAACGTGGTGGCTCATGCAGACATTGCGCCGCAGCGTAAGGACGATCCCGGTCCGCTGTTTCCGTGGCAAGCACTGGCCGTTCAGGGCATTGGCGCATGGCCGGATGCTCAGCGTGTGGCATTTTATCTCGCCGGACGAGCGCCCCATACGCCGGTAGAAACCGCGTCATTGCTCGATCTACTGTCACGCTATGGCTATGAGGTAAAACCCGAGATGACGCCGCGTGAACAGCAGCGGGTGATTATGGCGTTCCAGATGCACTTCCGCCCGACGTTGTGGAATGGCGTGGCGGACGCGGAAACGCAGGCGATTGCCGAAGCGTTACTGGAGAAATACGGGCAGGGTTAACGCAGACACCAATGCCTGATGGCGCTTCGCTTATCAGGCCTACGGTTAATTTGGCAGGTATTTGTGGCGCTTGTGCCGCCACCCTGCAATGGATATCAGCCTAACGCGGCAGCTTACCGTGGTCGCGCAGCCAGGCCGCGGTACGCTCAATCCCTTCATCCAGCGTCACAACGGGCTGATAACCTAACTCTTCCTGAGCGCGGCTGGTATCCAGCGTAAAGTCAAAATTTAGCTTCGAAACGCCGTAATGCGTAAGCTTTGGCTCTTTCGCCGATTTATTGCCTAAGCGCTCCATGCTGCGGGCAATCATGTCCAGCATCGGGTAGGGCACGGAGCGGATACGGCAGTCAATATTCAGCTCGTCGATAAGTTTCTGCACAATACTGCGCAGGGTGCGATGTTCACCGTTGGTTATATTGTACGCACGACCCGACGGCAGCTTATCGCAGGCTTCCTGACTCGCCAGCCACATCGCGTGAACTGCGTTCTCGTAATAGGTCATATCCACCAGCGCACTCCCGCCGTGCGGCAACAGGATACTGCCGTAGTGGTACATCATATGGGCGAGGCGGGGAATAAAGACTTTATCGTGAGGTCCGAACAAGCTTTGCGGGCGCAAGACAGTAAAGCGAGTCTGCGGATTGGCCTGGGCGAGCAGCGCAATCACCTCTTCTCCAGCCGCTTTGCTGCGGGCGAATTCATTGGCGAAGCGATGGGGACGGAAGTCTTCTTTGATATCGCGATGATGGTGATAATCAAAATACAGCGACGGAGAGGAGATATGAATAAAGTTACGTACGCCCCAGGCTACGGCCCACTCGCCCAGACGGCGGGTAGCACGAACGTTGGCCAGATCAAAAGCTTCCTGAGTTCCCCATGGAGAGGTGAAACTGGAGCAGTGCCACAGTGTGTCAATGCCGGCAAGCATCACTTTTGCTTGCGAAGAGACCAGCTCGGTCAAATCCGCATGCACAAACTCTGCGCCCATTTTCTCCAGCAGCTTGCCCATCGCTTCGTTGCGACCGGTGGCTCTGACGCTGACGCCTTTGCTGCATAAAAACTCAACCGCGTTTCGGCCCAAGCCGCTGGTGGCTCCGGTAACCAGTACCTTCATATCAATCCACTGTGTTTAAAAAACGTCGTGCGCATTCTTCCGTGAAATACGCCTGTATGCAATGGGAAACATGAAAGAATACAGGCTCTTTTTATCATTAGTCTGTGATTTGTTCTGCAAGTTTGGCTATACGCTTCGCCATCCCCCTGAAAATGAACAGGTGGGCGGGGATCATCAACAGCCAGTAGAAGAGGCCAGGCATACCGTGCGGATGCCACCACGCGCGTACATCAATGCGTCGGTGGTCACCTTTATCTTCCAGTGTGAAGCTCAGGCGACCCAGTCCCGGCGCTTTCATCCCAAACAGCAGCGTCAGCTGTTTCTCCGGCTCAACGATGATGACTTTCCAGCTATCAACGGTATCGCCAACTTGCAATAGTGGGTGTTTGGGACGACCTTTTGCCAGCTTATGGCCGACCAGCAGGTCCAACGCCGCGCGCGTCTTCCATAGAATATTGCCAAAGAAATAGCCTTCTTTGCCGCCGAGTCGATTCACAACCTGCCACAGAGCCTTTTTGCTGGCGGAGGTTTCAACGCTAAAGCCAGCTTGTTTAGCAAAATAGCCATATTCTGGACGCCAGCGGGCAAACGCCTGTGCGTCGTAACCCCAGTCGCTGGAGTTGACCAGCTTCTCTTCTTCCTTCAAGGTGCTGCGCACCGCGTCATCAAAGGCAATCAGCTTTTGCGGGATCAGCGCACGTAATTCGGTGTCATCAGCCAGCAGGTCGTGTTTTAAGCCCTGGATCAGCGCTTTGGCCGTGGTCGGCGGCACTGACGTAATGACGTTCAAAAACCAGACCGAAATCCAGCGGGTAGGGAAGGGGATGGGGATGAGCAGGCGATGTTTACCGCTGACCGCCATAAAATGCTCGAACTGTTCCTGATAGCTCAACACCTGCGGCCCGGCGGCTTCGAGGACGCGGTGATGCTGTGTGGGATGATCCAGCAACGCCACCAGGTAGTACATTAAATTCTCCAGCGCGATAGGTGTGGTACGCGAGCGTACCCAGCGTGGAGGGGTGAGAACCGGCAGGTTGTAAACCATATCGCGCATGACTTCAAAGGCAGCGGAACCCGCTCCCACGATAATGCCCGCGCGCAATTCCGTCATTGGCACGCCTGACTCGCGCAGGGTGTCTGCGGTTATCTGTCGCGCACGCAGATGATCGGATTGTTCATGCCGGGGAGCCTGCAATGAGCTCAGGAAAATAAGCTGTTTAACTGGCGTATTACGCAGCGCATCGCGCACGTTCATCGCCACCTGACGTTCGTGGGCGATAAAATCACCGCCTTCGCCCATACCATGAACCAGATAATAAACCGTATCAACACCCGTCAGCAGCGGGGTGAGGTTTTCTGGCCAATTCAAATCGACCTTGTGGCAACTGACATTGGGCAGTTGCTGCTTTTCCAGCCGTTCAATGCGACGTGCCGCAGCCAACACCTGATGCCCTTGCTGACTGAGCGCCTGTACCAAATGCTGACCAATGTAGCCACTGGCGCCAAGAACCAAAATCCGTTGCGGCACGCCCATCTCCTTATTGGGTTAAAAAAGCGCGCCAGTGGGCGACGACTTCAGCAAGTTGTTCACGCGATACGTCCAGGTGCATCACCAGGCGCACAATTGGGGAGGCGTTAATCAGCACGCCTTGCGCTTTCATATATTCTCCCAGCGCGGCAGCGTGCTCTTCGCCAACGCGAACAAACAGCATATTTGTGTCGTGGCGCATGACGTCCGCCCCTGCTTCGCGCAGCTGCTCCGCCATCCAGGCGGCGTTGTCATGGTCTTCCTGCAAACGCGCCACGTTATTTTTCAGCGCATACAGTCCGGCTGCTGCCAGAATACCGGCCTGACGCATTCCGCCGCCGGTCATTTTGCGCCAGCGAATAGCGCGTTTGATGTACTCGTGGCTGCCGACCAGCAGTGAACCAACGGGGGTGCCGAGGCCTTTGGAGAGGCAAATGGTGAACGAATCACAGTATTGCGTGACATCTTTAAGTTCACAGCCGTAGGCGACGATGGCGTTAAAAATACGTGCGCCGTCGACGTGCAGGGCAAGATTACGCTCGCGGGTGAATTCCCAGGCGTCTTTCAGATACGCGCGCGGCAGCACTTTGCCGTTGTGGGTATTTTCCAGGCTGAGCAAGCGGGTGCGGGCAAAATGGATATCGTCCACTTTGATTTTTGCAGCCACTTTGTCCAGCGGCAGGGAGCCATCCGGTGCGGCGTCGATAGGCTGCGGTTGAATGCTACCGAGCACCGCTGCGCCACCTGCTTCGTAGAGATAGTTATGTGCGCGCTGACCGGCAATGTACTCTTCGCCACGCTGACAATGGCTGAGCAGCGCCACCAGGTTAGCCTGAGTACCGGTAGGTAAGAAAATAGCAGCTTCTTTACCAGAAAGCTCTGCGGCGTATTGCTGGAGGGCGTTAACGGTAGGGTCGTCTCCATACACGTCATCCCCGACCGGGGCTGCCATCATCTCTTCCAGCATGGCGCGACTCGGCCGGGTGACGGTATCACTGCGTAAATCAATCATGGTGTCTCCTTATTACACTTCATCCTTCAAGCTGCTTCGGCGTTGGCCGCACCCTTAAACCCCAGTCACATAGTATACCTATGCTCCTGGGGATTTTCGGGCTAGCCGCCTAGATGCCTCATGAATGATTTTGTGTGTGATTTAATAAGGATGTTTTACCTGAGCCAGTTCGTTTTCGCCAGTTCGATCACTTCATCACCGCGTCCGCTGATGATTGCGCGCAGCATATACAGGCTAAAACCTTTGGCCTGTTCGAGTTTGATCTGCGGCGGGATCGCCAGCTCTTCTTTCGCCACGACCACATCGACCAGCACCGGGCCGTCAATCGACATCGCCCTTTGTAGCGCTTCATCAACCTCTGAGGATTTTTCCACGCGAATGCCTGTAATGCCGCAGGCTTCGGCAATACGCGCGAAGTTGGTGTCGTGCAGTTCGGTGCCGTCGGTCAGATAACCGCCCGCTTTCATCTCCATTGCGACAAATCCCAGCACGCTGTTGTTGAAGACAATAATCTTCACCGGCAGCTTCATCTGGACAACCGACAGAAAGTCTCCCATCAGCATGCTAAAGCCGCCGTCACCGCACATTGCCACAACCTGGCGTCCTGGTTCTGTGGCTTGTGCGCCGAGTGCCTGCGGCATGGCATTCGCCATCGACCCGTGGTTAAACGATCCGAGCAGGCGACGTTTGCCGTTCATTTTCAGATAGCGTGCTGCCCACACCGTTGGCGTGCCAACGTCGCAGGTAAAGATGGCATCGTCAGCGGCAAAGTGGCTGATCTGCTGCGCCAGATACTGCGGGTGAATGGCTTTATCGCTGGGTTTGGCTAAATCATCCAGCCCTTTGCGCGCCTCGCGATAGTGCTCCAGCGCTTTGTCCAGGAACTGCCGCTCGGTTTTTTCCTCCACCAGCGGCAGTAGGGCACGGAGAGTGGATTTAATATCGCCTACCAGCGCCATATCAACTTTACTGTGCGCGCCAATGCTCGCCGGATTGATATCAATCTGAATAATTTTGGCGTCGGTGGGGTAGAACGGGCGATAGGGGAACTGGGTGCCAAGCAGGATAAGTGTGTCGGCATTCATCATGGTATGGAAGCCGGATGAAAAGCCAATCAGCCCGGTCATTCCCACGTCATAGGGGTTATCGTACTCAACATGCTCTTTACCACGCAGGGCGTGAACAATCGGCGCTTTGATTTTAGCCGCAAACTCAACCAGTTCTTTATGCGCACCGGCGCAGCCACTACCGCACATCAGGGCGATATTGCTGGAGTAGCGCAGCAGTTCCGCCAGTTTTTTCAGCTCTTCTTCTTGTGGAGTCACCACCGGGAGCGGCGCATGATACCAGTGCGTGGTGGCGCTTTCAGGCGCAGGCTTTAGCGCCACATCACCAGGTAAAACCACCACGGAAACGCCACGGTTGAGCACCGCCTTACGCATGGCAATTGCCAGCACCTGTGGGATCTGTTCTGGGCTGGAAACCAGCTCGCAATAGTGGCTACATTCACGGAACAACTCTTGCGGGTGGGTCTCCTGAAAATAACCGCTGCCTATTTCACTGGAGGGAATATGTGCGGCGATTGCCAGTACCGGAACGTGGTTACGGTGACAATCAAACAGCCCATTAATCAGGTGCAGGTTGCCTGGCCCACACGAGCCTGCACAGACAGCCAGCTCGCCCGTTAACTGCGCTTCAGCGCCCGCGGCGAAGGCTGCAACCTCTTCATGACGGGTTGGCATCCAGTCAATTGTTCCCATACGATTCAGACTGTCACTCAGACCATTTAGCGAGTCACCCGTTACACCCCAAATGCGTTTTACGCCAGCCTGTTCGAGTGTTTTAGCAATAAAAGCGGCAACCGTTTGTTTCATGGTTTTCCTTCTCCTCTAATGTGATACCGGTTACAAGTTTAGATGAAGATAATAGTTATGCTTCTCATTTCCCCCTTATTTCCGGCAGGTTTCATTTAACCTGTATTAAGCGTAGTTTGTTATTGGACATGGTGAAACAAGGAATAAATTCAAATGGTTATAAAACTATTAAATTCAGTTAACCGAGTATTGACTCACGAAGATTTTGGCAAGTTATTGTTACGCTTTGCCGTCGGTGGGCTGATGCTGTTTCATGGGCTGCATAAACTCTTTGCGGGTATTGATGGCATCAGCGGTATGTTGATCGCGAAAGGTTTCCCTGGCTTTATTGCGTATGGCGTTCTGTTGGGAGAGGTCGTGGCACCGTGCCTGATTATTCTTGGCATCCTGACGCGTCCGGCGGCGTTGGGGCTGGCGTTTACGATGGTTGTGGCATGGCTGATGGTCGGGATGGGCGAAACCTGGACACTGGATAAAACCGGTGCATGGGCGATTGAAAGTCTGGTTTATTTCTTCATCGGCGCGCTGGCCGTGGCGTTTTTGGGGGCGGGGCGTTACTCCGTTGCCGGAAATTCAGCCTGGCGATAGTTACCATCTGAGAGTCAATACCGAGGCGGGAAAGCGTAGCATTGCTCCGCCTCGTCGTTCAATCTGTCGCTAATCTATGTCGTCACTGTTCCATAGTTTGTGCCGACGTCTCAGCGCTCGCTGCGTCAATGCCCTTGCCATCGCGGCGCCTATTTCAGCGCTGACCACTAATCCCTGAATAAACGGACGATCGTGCATCAACCACGGCAGCCCGCCAAAAGCGATGCGATTGCGGGCGTTTTCCGGCGCTTGCAGCGTGTAATCTTCGCCGACATCCGGGATCTCATCGCCACAGGCCAGCAGTTGATCGCGTAGCGTTGGGAATGGGATATCTTTGCTCTGCAATGCCCGTTGTCCTCGGGCGTCAATAAACACATCAAATTCGCTGCGCTGACCGTGGTGGGAAATTACCGTCATTTCCTGTTCATTCATACGCTCATAATCTGTGCCAAGCGCGAGGATCTCAATCAGCCCGGCTTCGTGCAGCGCCAGCATTCGGCGAACTGACTCTGACGGGATTGCCGCATAGTTATCAATAAATACCCGCGCCAGTCCGCACCTGAAACGTTTTTCGTCGCGGGTATCAAGATGAGGGACTATCTCCTCAATAATCTCGTGCAGGCGCAGCAAGGTATAGCGCCAGGCGACGGTATGTTGTTTTTGCTTGTTGCGCTCAACTTCTACCAGGTTACGTCTTGCCCAGTCAAAAGGGTCATGTCTGAGCCTGTCGGCGAAATAGACTTCGGGGAACGTGTCGGCGTTAAGCGTCGCAAGCGCCACCTGTTGGCACCAGCCTGGCGCTGCGTCTTGCAGTTGTTGCGCCATAAGCTGAAAGATGCGATCCAGTAATCCGTTTTGGCCATGGGCAATGGCATCTTCAATCGCTTCTGGCGTCGCGATATTCAGCGATTCATACGGAAGGGGGCAGTAAAAATCCGCTTCAGGCAGTACCCCGCTGCGCGACATCAGGGTCAGTTTCAGGTTTTGACTGTCGGATTTAGGTGTGAATTGCAGTGAATGGTCGGTATTGGTAGTGAAGGTGCCATGCTGACTGGCCACAGCCATCGCGGCGTCGATAGCACTTAACGAGGTGCCCAGAATCCCTACCCGGCAAGCACCAATCTGCGCGTCCATCAGACCGGTCCACGGACTGGGGAAAAATTTGCGTGCCTGAGCATCCGTTTCAGGCCACAGATGACCAGTGGCGATAGCGGCGAAATCCACCTCAACGGGCTGTGACGCGTGGTTGATCCACAAAGAAACCCCATTCGGGTCTGCTCGCAGGTCGGTGACTTCGCTTGATTCATGTACGCGAATCGTGAAACCGGCTTGTTGCGCTTTCTCGACAATGGCTAAGAAACGATCGCGATAATAGTCGCCGAGGATCACGCGGGGTAAAAATTGCCGCTCATGCAAAGACGCGCGTTCAATCTGAAACTGGGCCAGATAGTCATCACTTTGATTCTGAAGCCACGTCAGATAACTGATATAGATCGGCGGGATCTCAATGCTGGCTATATTTGCCAGCATGTGGTCTGCGTTGTTGTTGCTATTGTAAGGCATGCCAACGCCCGCCTCTTCAGCTTGCTCGTAAAGCTCTATTTCCAGCGGTTCACCGCGCTCAACCAGGGCATGAAACGTATAAATCCCGGTGGGACCGACGCCGACAATAGCCACTTTTTTCATGGGGATCCTTGTAGAAAGTTCGACGTGCTAGTCGGGGATTATGTTTAATCTGCGCAGGGTAAGTGTGGTCGATAATTTGCGGGGAGAGTGAAAACATCAGAATTTTTCAACGCCTGACAGCATAAAAAAAGGCCACCCGGTACAGCCAGGCAGCCTTTTGTACATCAGATACCGGCCAATTACGCCAGCACTAAATCACCCTGCGGATGACAGGAACAAGCCAGCACATAACCTTCAGCGATTTCTGCGTCGGTCAGCGTCATGGTGCTGCTGACCGTGTAGTTACCGTCAACCACTTTGGTTTTGCAGCAGCCGCAAACGCCTGCACGGCATGCGGCGACAACCGGAACCTTGTTGCTTTCCAGCGCATCCAGCAGCGTACTGCCCACCGGCGCGTAGAACTCTTTCGCCGGCTGTAGCTTGGTAAACTTCAGACCGCTGGTGGCGGCTTCGGCAACAGGTGTGAAGAACTGCTCCTTAAAGAAGCGCGTCACGCCCAGCGCTTTGACTTCTTTCTCGACCAGATCCATATACGGTGCCGGGCCACAGGTCATCACGGTACGCGAGGTCAGATCCGGTACGCTTTTCAGCAGTTCAGTCGTCAGTCGGCCGGAAACAAAACCTTCTGTGGCATTGTTTTCAGCAACTAATGTCACCGGATATTCGCGCCACTCGTCGGCAAAAATGACATCTTGCGGCGAGCGAACGTTAAAGATTACCTGTACATCCGCTTGTGGGCGGTACTTTGCCAACCAGCGACGCATTGACATGATTGGCGTGACACCACAGCCGGCGGCCAGCATCAGGAACTTGTCTTCCGCTTTATCTTCACAGGTGAACTCACCCATTGCATCCGACAGCCAGATATAGTCGCCGCGCTTCACGTCGCGGGTTAGCCACTGTGAACCTGCGCCATCGTCAATCCGGCGGATGGTCAACGTGATGTACTCGCTAACGCCCGGCGTTGAAGAAATGGTGTAAGCACGCAGCGTATCCGCTGAATTACGTACGCTGACCAGTGCATACTGCCCGGCGCGGTAAGGATAATAATCGTGGCACAGCAACGAAATTGTCCATACATCCGGCGTTTCCTGATGGATGTGGTGAACCTGCATCCGCCATGGGCACTGATGAGTTGGCATTGTCATTCTTTACTCCTTACGCGCTCAGCAGTTGCTTCATGTCTTCTTCAACGGTGGTCACGGAACGCAGACCAAATTTCTCGTTGAGAACTGCCAGCAGATCCGGTGTGAAGAAACCAGGTGCAGTCGGGCCAGTGACGATGTTTTTCACGCCCAGAGACAGCAGGGTCAGCAGAATAACAATCGCTTTCTGTTCGAACCAGGAGAGCACCAGAGACAGCGGCAGATCGTTCACGCCACAGCCCAGTTTCTCAGCCAGGGTTACCGCCAGGATGATGGCAGAGTAAGCATCGTTACACTGACCGGCATCCACCAGACGCGGCAGACCTTCGATATCGCCGAACTCCAGTTTGTTGAAACGGTATTTACCGCAAGCAAGGGTCAGGATCAGGCAGTCATCCGGCACGCTGGTGGCGAAGTCGGTGAAGTAGTTACGTTCACCACGTGCACCGTCACAACCGCCAACCAGGAATATGTGACGCAGTTTTTCGCGGCTCACCAGGTCGATCAGGGTATCAGCAGCGCCCAGCAGGGTCTGACGACCGAAACCTACGGTGATCAGGTGCGGGATTTCGCTGTACGGGAAGCCAGCCATCTGCTGTGCCTGAGCGATAACCGGACCGAAGTTGTCGCCTTCGAGGTGGCTGACACCCGGCCAACCGACGATGCTACGGGTCCAGATACGGTCGTCGTACGCGCCAACGGTCGGGTCGATGATGCAGTTAGAGGTCATGACGATCGGACCTGGGAAGCGGGCAAACTCTACCTGCTGGTTCTGCCAACCGCTGCCGTAGTTACCGATCAGGTGTTTGAACTTACGCAGTTCCGGGTAGCCGTGTGCCGGCAGCATTTCACCGTGGGTATAGACGTTAACACCGGTACCTTCGGTCTGCTCCAGCAGGTTGTACAGATCTTTCAGGTCGTGACCGGAGATCAGGATGCACTTACCTTCGGTTGCTTTTACGTTGACCTGGGTCGGGGTCGGGTGACCGTATTTGGTGGTTTCACCGGCATCCAGAATGCTCATTACTTTGAAGTTCATCTGGCCGATTTCCATTGAACACTCCAACAGAGCGTTCATATCGGAAGGCCAGGTACCCAGCCACGCCATGATTTTGTGGTACTGAGCATAGATATCGTTGTCGTACTGACCAAGAACGTGCGCGTGCTCCATGTAAGCTGCCGCACCTTTCAGGCCGTACAGACACAGCAGGCGCAGGCCGAGAATGTTCTCGCCGATGGTTGCTTTGTCTTTGTTCGGGGTAAATTCAGCGGCCTGACGTTGCAGGTCGCCCAGATCGTCGCTGACCAGTTGCAGATCGGCCATTGGGTTGGCGACCGCCGCATTCGCATCGATGTTCAGGCATTGCGCTTTCAGGGCGTCGCGCATGGCGATAGCTTCACGGGCATAGCCAACAATACGCGGGGAATCGAAGTTAACGTTAGTCAGCGTGGAGAAGAACGCACGCGGAGCAAAGTTATCAACCTCATGGTCGATGATGCCGTATTCACGTGCTTTAACAGCCCATGCAGACAGACCTTGTAGGGAAGCAATCAGCAGATCCTGCAAATCGGAGGTTTCAGCCGTTTTACCGCACATACCCTGCGCGTAAGAGCAGCCGTTTCCTGCCGGAGTACGGATGGTTTGTTCACATTGCACACAAAACATGGTCACACCTTTTAAAGTTATATTTAATATACATGTTTAAGGTTATGCCTGTGCGCGTAGGGATAAAAGGGATTTCTGCTACTACTTGCAGGGAGATTGATTTAGCGCAATTTTGGCGGTAGCTGACTACCGCCAGAGAGGTATTTGCCCGGGCGTCAGGCGGAGAAAAACGCCATCAGCAGAGGCACTAAAAGACTCAGAATAAAGCCGTGGACGATGGCTGCCGGGACCATTTCCAGACCGCCGCTGCGTTGTAAAACGGGCAGGGTGAAATCCATTGATGTCGCGCCGCATAATCCCAGCGCGGTAGAGCGGCTGCGGCCCACCATTCCTGGAATCAACATAATGGCGATCAGCTCACGGGCCAGGTCGTTAAAGAAGGCGGCACTACCAATTACGGGCCCGAACGATTCGGTTAACAGAATACCGGACAGGGAATACCAGCCAAAACCCGATGCCATCGCCAGCGCGGTTTTCAGCGGCAGACCGAGGATCAAGGCATTGATAACCCCCGCCAGCATCGAACTGGCGACGACGACGACGGCCACGATCATCCCCCGACGGTTTAGCACAATTTGCTTTAAGGTCATGCCGCTGTTGCGCAGTTGAATCCCCACCAGGAACAGTAAAAAGATTAACGTATATTCGCTGGCTTCGGTGGCATGCTGCAGAATGGGAAGCCCAGTGAGGCCGAGCAGGAAACCGACGACGACGACGCCGCAAAGCTGAAGCGACTCAAGCGCCATTGCAATTCGCGAGGGGAGCTTTTCTTGCTTGTGGTTGTGTCTCCAGGGCAGCGAACGCTCCAGCCAGAACAGCGCCGCAATATTACACAGTATAATGACTGTCACGCTGACCGCAGAATAATGAAGAATGGCTAACAGGTTGCTGGCGAGATTATCCAGAAACGCCAGGCTAATACCCATAAAAAAGAGAATAAGGTAGACGATCCAGCTTAACAGGCGATTGATAAGTTGTAATGCAGTCCTGTGCCGGAGCGGAATAAGGTAGCCCACAATAAGGGGAACCAGAATGATTAACAGCCCTGAAAACATGAAAATCAGATCCTTGCTGAGAAGTAAGACGAAATGCGCTAGCACACACTACTCAATGCAAAGAGAGGAGTAAAGTTGCAAATAAAAGGAAATATAGCGTGGAGAAAAAAGACCTGACAATAGTCAGGTCTTTTTGTTAGCGATTAATCGCGTTTTTCCAGCAGAGTGCGGTAAATAAGACCGCCGAGTACCCCACCGATGATCGGCATAACCCAGAAGAACCACAATTGTTGCAGTGCCCAGCCGCCCTGGAAGATGGCGACTGCGGTACTACGTGCCGGGTTTACGGAAGTGTTGGTGACCGGAATACTGATCAAGTGAATCAGTGTTAACGCCAGACCAATTGCGATAGGTGCAAAACCTGCCGGAGCATGTTTATCGGTCGCGCCGTGGATCACTAATAAGAAACCTGCGGTCAGAATAATTTCAATGACGACGGCAGAAAGCATGGAATAACCGCCTGGTGAATGTTCACCAAAGCCGTTCGAAGCAAAACCACTGGCCGTTGCATCAAAACCAGCTTTACCGCTGGCAATAAGATACAGGGCCGCAGCTGCAACAATACCGCCCACAACCTGAGCAATAACGTAACCAATAACGTCTTTTGCCGGGAAGCGACCGCCAGCCCATAAACCGAAGGTTACCGCTGGGTTAAAGTGTCCACCGGAAATATGACCCACAGCGAATGCCATGGTTAATACTGTCAGGCCGAATGCCAGCGCGACACCGGCAAATCCAATACCCAACTCCGGGAATGCTGCGGCCAGTATTGCGCTACCGCACCCGCCAAAGACGAGCCAAAACGTACCGAAGAATTCAGCTGCTAATTTCCTGAACATAACCACCTCAATTAAAAGTTCCGGGTTCGAGTTCCTTGCCCGGTAATTCATCGCTAAAAAGGGACGATGATGAAAGAGCGGGTATTTTAGAAAAAAACATCATCCCTTCGCCAGTTAAATTGATGAAAAAATTTGATTTAAGGCAATATGTTGTTATTCCTTTATGAATATTGGATGAATGAAGCATAGTTCAATTAGGAAAAGGTGATGATTGAGTTCTGAAATAATATTCCGAGGAAAACATAAGAAGAATATTCTTATATTTTTCAATTTCTGCTACTAACCTCCTGATCATACCGGGTGTCCTGAGCGCCCGCTTGCCGTTATACTCCTGATAACTTGAAGGAAAAAGTTAGCATTTCCGGAGGCTATATGATTCTCGAACGCGTTGAGATTGTTGGATTTCGTGGTATTAACCGTCTGTCGTTGATGCTGGAGCAGAGCAACGTGCTGATTGGGGAGAACGCGTGGGGTAAATCCAGTCTGCTGGATGCCTTGACCCTGCTGCTGTCGCCGGAGTCAGACCTGTATCATTTTGTCCGCGAGGATTTCTGGTTCCCGCCGGGTGATATACAGGGCCGGGAACACCACCTGCACATTATCCTGACGTTTCGTGAATCCCAACCAGGTCGTCACCGGGTGCGTCGCTATCGTCCTCTGGAAGCCAGCTGGACGCCGTGCCAGGATGGCTATCACCGCATTTTTTATCGCCTGGAAGGCGAGTGTGCGGATGACGGTAGCGTTCTGACCTTGCGCAGTTTTCTTGACGGCGACGGCCATCCATTACCTCTCGATGACATTAACGATCAGGCGCGACACCTCGTGCGCCTGATGCCGGTACTGCGTCTGCGTGACGCGCGATTTATGCGACGGATCCGCAACGGTACGGTGCCAGATTCGGCGGATGTCGAAGTCACCGCCCGCCAACTGGATTTTCTGGCGCGTGAGCTGGCTACCCGGCCGCAAAACCTGACAGACGGGCAGATCCGTCAGGGTTTATCGGCCATGGTACAGCTGTTGGAGCACTATTTTTCCGAGCAGGGGGCTGGCCAGTCCCGCTACCGTCTGATGCGCCGTCGCTCCAATAACGAACAACGGAGCTGGCGCTATCTGGACATTATTAACCGCATGATTGATAAACCCGGCGGACGTACGCACCGGGTTATTCTGTTGGGCCTGTTTTCGACCTTGTTGCAGGCCAAAGGCACGCTAAGGCTGGATAAAGACGCCCGACCTTTATTGCTGGTGGAAGATCCAGAAACGCGTTTACATCCGATCATGCTGTCGGTGGCCTGGCACTTGTTGAATTTACTGCCTCTGCAGCGAGTGGCGACCACCAACTCCGGTGAGCTGCTGTCCCTTACGCCTGTTGAACATGTTGTTCGTCTGGTGCGTGAATCATCCCGCGTCGCCGCCTGGCGGCTGGGACCGGGTGGGATCAGTGCAGAAGACGGTCGGCGAATCGCATTTCATATTCGTTTTAATCGTGCGTCATCGTTGTTTGCCCGCTGCTGGCTGCTGGTGGAAGGTGAAACGGAAACCTGGGTGATTAACGAACTGGCCCGCCAGTGCGGACACCACTTTGATGCGGAAGGGATTAAAGTCATTGAATTTGCCCAGTCCGGTCTTAAGCCGCTGGTTAAATTCGCCCGCCGGATGGGAATAGAGTGGCATGTGCTGGTCGATGGAGATGAAGCCGGGAAAAAGTACGCGGCCACGGTACGTAGCTTATTGAATGACGACAGAGAGGAAGAGCGCGAGCATTTGACCATGCTCCCCGCACTGGATATGGAACACTTTATGTATCGCCAGGGGTTTGCTGACGTCTTTCACCGGGTGGCGCAAATTCCGGAGAACGTGCCTATGAATATGCGCAAAATAATCTCCAAGGCGATTCATCGGTCGTCAAAACCGGATCTGGCGATCGAGGTAGCGATGGAAGCCGGGCGGCGGGGCGTTGATGCGGTGCCAACGCTGCTGCGAAAAATGTTTTCCCGCGTGCTGTGGCTGGCACGCGGCAGAGCGGATTAGTGGCGAAACATCGACGACAGCTGCGAATGGATGCTGTCCAGTAGCTGATAGCGGCGGCGGTATTCTGCGCGTTTTTTGCTCGCAATATCCGCCTCGCTTTTTCGCGCCAGCGTGCGCGGAATATGATAGTACCCGTTGCTGTCACACTCACCGCCAACCGACTCCCAAAAAGTGTTGTAGTCGGAAAGGATTACCTTGTTTTTATCGTCGTAGCGCGGGCTGCGAAAAATATGCTGTTCATTGCTTACAGCCAGAATTTGTTCGATATTTAATTGTTCCGCAAAACAGCAAATGGCTTCCATCACAATACGTTTTGGGAAAATCCCATGGCATGATTTGGTCGCTTTTTGAATTTCTTCATGTGGCAGTAATCGGCTGCCTCCCTGTAACCCGCCAATAAACAGTGTACTGCTCCCTTCATAATTGCACAGCGTAAACGTCATTTCCGCTAAAGTCTCGCCAGTGCAATTGCGTACCAGAATGGTGCTTTCACCTTCTTTATCCAGTATGATGAATGAAGTCATTATTACGCTAAATACTTCGCTATTTTTTCCCTCAATTTGTGCTAGTTGTAATCCATCTTCACTTAAATAATTCTTAAATTCAGTGGCTGAAAAAAAGCTACGGATAGCATTGTAATGATAACGCACGGCATCCAGTTTCGTTTTGTGGTCAAGATTTTTCGCGAGATAGGCGCGATGCAAACGAACCGGCAATCGTGGCTGGCGTGCAAGTATGCTATCAAGGTCAGGCCATTGCGCCAACTCGGTCATCCATTCACGCGTTAATCGCGGCATAAGCGCTGAGCGCAACAAAAACTTACGACGAAAGCTACGCTGATGCCAAAATTGTCCGGGGCGCCAATGTCCGGTCATCAGGCTACAAAAGAGGCTAAAACTTGTAACTGGTTTTGAAGAATGAAAAGTGCTTTCAGTTAGCTGGCTCATAATATAAATCCGATTGATACCCTTGTACTAATTTCAGCACAGCGGATCTTAACCATTCATCAATAACTCTGTTATTCTTGCGCTTTTCAACGGCGATTTATTTAACGTTGATGTTTAGCACTCCACTCTGGTGGACGTATTGGGGGAATTGGGACATTTATGAAGCTCAAGGGAAAAATCAAAAAACGCTATTTTCTGTTCGCCATCATCCTTATTGTGGCGGTAATTGCACTTTGGCGAACGCTTAATGCGCCTTTACCTCAGTATCAAACATTAATTGTTCGTCCTGGCGATCTGCAGCAAAGCGTGTTGGCTACCGGTAAGCTGGATGCGCTGCGTAAAGTTGACGTCGGGGCGCAGGTCAGCGGGCAGTTAAAAACGCTGTCGGTTGCGATTGGCGATAAAGTAAAAAAGGATCAGTTGCTCGGCGTTATCGATCCTGAACAGGCGCAAAACCAAATCAAAGAGGTTGAAGCAACGCTGATGGAATTGCGCGCCCAGCGTTTACAAGCCGAAGCTGAGTGGAAGCTGGCGCGGGTTACTCTTTCCCGCCAACAACAGCTGGCGAAAACCCAGGCTGTTTCACAGCAGGATCTCGACACGGCGGCCACCGAAATGGCGGTCAAACAGGCGCAAATTGGCACAATTGACGCGCAAATTAAACGTAATCAGGCCTCACTCGATACGGCAAAAACCAACCTTGATTACACCCGCATCGTTGCGCCAATGGCTGGCGAAGTAACGCAAATTACTACGCTGCAAGGGCAAACCGTTATTGCCGCCCAGCAGGCCCCTAATATTCTGACGCTGGCGGATATGAGCACCATGCTGGTAAAAGCGCAGGTTTCTGAGGCTGATGTAATTCACCTGCATCCAGGGCAAAAGGCCTGGTTTACCGTGCTGGGCGATCCGCAAACACGCTATGAAGGTAAACTCAAAGATGTTCTTCCGACGCCAGAGAAAGTGAATGATGCGATTTTCTACTATGCCCGCTTCGAAGTTCCAAACCCGAAAGGGATCCTGCGTCTGGATATGACCGCGCAGGTCCATATCCAGCTCACGGATGTCAAAAATGTCCTGACCATCCCGCTGTCGGCTCTGGGCGATCCTATTGGCAATAATCGTTATAACGTCAGGCTGCTGCGTAACGGCGAAACCCGCGAACGTGAAGTGGTTATCGGCGCGCGTAATGACACCGATGTGGAGATCGTGAAAGGGCTGGAAGAGGGGGATGAAGTCATTACCGGTGAGGGCAACGCTGGAGCTGCAAAATGACAGCATTGCTTGAGCTGAGCCATATCCGCCGCAGCTATCCGTCAGGTGAAGGCCAGGTTGAGGTGTTGAAGGACGTATCCTTGAGCATTCAGGCCGGGGAAATGGTGGCGATTGTCGGGGCGTCGGGTTCGGGTAAATCGACGCTGATGAACATTCTCGGCTGTCTGGATAAGCCAACCAGCGGTACGTATCGCGTTGCCGGACGCGATGTCTCTACGCTGGATAGCGATGCGCTAGCGCAACTCCGTCGTGAGCATTTTGGTTTTATCTTCCAGCGCTATCACCTGCTGTCGCATTTAACCGCCGCACAAAACGTTGAGGTACCCGCGGTCTACGCTGGCACTGAACGTAAGCAGCGCCTGGCGCGTGCGCAGGAATTACTCCAGCGGCTGGGGTTGGGTGACCGGGTTGACTATCAACCTTCCCAGCTTTCCGGTGGTCAGCAGCAGCGGGTCAGTATCGCGCGTGCGCTGATGAACGGGGGGCAGGTTATTCTTGCCGACGAACCCACCGGTGCACTGGATAGCCATTCCGGCGAAGAGGTGATGGCGATTTTGCATCAGCTGCGCGATCGCGGGCATACGGTAATTATCGTTACTCACGACAGCCAGGTCGCCGCGCAGGCCGAACGGGTCATTGAAATTCGTGACGGCGAGATTGTGCGCAATCCACCGCCACAGAAACCCTCTGGCGGACGCGATATCGCGGAGCCAACGGTGAAAACGGCATCCGGCTGGAGCCAATTTGTCAGCGGTTTTCGTGAAGCGCTTACCATGGCCTGGCTGGCAATGGCCGCGAATAAAATGCGAACGCTTCTGACCATGCTTGGGATCATCATCGGTATTGCTTCGGTGGTGTCGATTGTGGTGGTAGGCGATGCGGCTAAACAGCTGGTACTGGCAGATATTCGCGCTATTGGTACTAACACCATTGATATCTATCCAGGCAAAGATTTCGGCGACGACGATCCGCAATATCAACAGGCGTTGAAGTATGACGATTTGACGGCGCTACAGAAGCAGCCCTGGGTCAGTTCAGTAACGCCTGCAGTGTCGAAGAACCTGCGGTTACGCTATGGCAACATCGATGTTGCTGCCAGTGCTAATGGCGTTAGCGGCGACTATTTCAACGTCTACGGCATGACATTTAGCGAAGGGACCACCTTTAACGCCGAGCAACTGGCGGGGCGTGCTCAGGTGGTGGTGCTCGACAGCAATACCCGTCGTCAGTTGTTCCCCAACAAAGCGAAAGTTGTTGGCGAGGTCGTGCTGGTGGGGAATATGCCTGCCACGGTGATTGGTGTTGCAGAAGAGAAACAGTCGATGTTTGGCAGTAGCAAGATCCTGCGTGTCTGGCTGCCTTACAGCACTATGTCCGGGCGCATAATGGGACAGTCGTGGCTGAACTCGATCACCGTGCGGGTGAAGGATGGTTTTGACAGTGCCCAAGCCGAACAGCAACTGACCCGACTGTTGACGTTGCGCCACGGTAAGAAGGATTTCTTCACCTGGAATATGGACGGTATCTTGAAAACCGCCGAAAAGACCACACGTACATTACAACTCTTCCTGACGCTGGTGGCGGTGATTTCGCTGGTGGTCGGTGGGATTGGCGTGATGAATATTATGCTGGTTTCGGTAACCGAACGAACGCGTGAGATTGGCATTCGTATGGCGGTTGGCGCTCGCGCCAGTGACGTGCTGCAACAGTTCTTAATTGAAGCAGTGTTGGTGTGTCTGGTTGGCGGCGCGTTGGGCATTAGCCTGTCGATGCTGATCGCCTTTACGCTACAGCTATTTCTGCCGGGCTGGGAAATTGGATTTTCACCCGTCGCGCTGTTGACGGCTTTCCTGTGTTCGACTGCAACCGGGGTGTTGTTTGGCTGGCTACCGGCGCGGAATGCGGCACGTCTGGATCCGGTAGATGCTCTGGCGCGGGAATAATGCCACAGAGATAAAAATGCCAGCCGCAAGGGCTGGCATTTTGACTGCGGGATGTACACAATGAGACAGAAGAGCTATGCGACAGCTTCTGCTTCAATGACAGGCACGATGACACTGGCATGATTGCCTTTTGGCCCCTGGTGGACATCAAACTGGACAGACTGTCCGGCTTTTAGCGTTCTGTAACCATCCATCTGAATGGTGGAGTAATGGGCGAAAATATCTTCGCCGCCGCCTTCGGGGCAAATGAAACCAAACCCTTTGGCGTTGTTGAACCACTTAACAGTACCCGTTTCCATACTTCGACATCCTTCGTAAATCTTATATAAGTAAGATGGAATGAACCGGTGGCGGAGTGGGGGCTGTTCAAAACCTCGCCAACTCTCGAAACTACAATTTAGAGAAATCAGGCGGGGCGTCAAGCGCCATACAGACGGAATAGGGTAAAAATGCATCAAAATTTGAAGCAGTTAACGCTATTGTCGGTTATGTGACAGATGTCGCGGATGGCACTAATAGATGATAGTTATCTAATACTTGAGGTAGATTGATTGTGCGCATAGGCTGCTTGTCAGCGGCAAGATTTTCTGCCGGAAACCGTAACTGAAGATGACGACTGACAATGGGTAAGACGAACGACTGGCTGGATTTCGATCTGCTGGCGGAAGACAAATTGCGCGACGCGCTAAAACCGCCATCTATGTATAAAGTGATATTAGTCAATGATGATTACACTCCGATGGAGTTTGTTATTGACGTGTTACAAAAATTCTTTTCTTATGATGTAGAACGTGCAACGCAACTGATGCTTGCAGTTCACTATCAAGGTAAAGCTATCTGCGGTGTGTTCACTGCCGAAGTGGCTGAAACCAAAGTAGCGATGGTGAACAAATATGCGAGGGAGAACGAGCATCCGTTGCTGTGTACGCTGGAAAAAGCCTGAATGCAGGCATAAACATTGGGGGAGGTGCCTATGCTCAATCAAGAACTGGAACTCAGTTTAAACATGGCTTTCGCCAGAGCGCGCGAGCACCGACATGAGTTTATGACCGTCGAGCACTTGTTACTGGCGTTGCTCAGTAACCCATCGGCCCGCGAAGCGCTGGAAGCGTGTTCTGTGGATCTGGTGGCGCTCCGTCAGGAACTCGAAGCCTTCATTGAACAGACCACACCTGTATTGCCTGCCAGTGAGGAAGAGCGCGACACGCAGCCAACGTTGAGTTTTCAGCGTGTACTGCAACGCGCGGTCTTTCATGTTCAGTCCTCCGGGCGCAATGAAGTTACCGGCGCAAATGTGCTGGTCGCTATCTTCAGCGAGCAGGAATCTCAGGCGGCTTATCTGCTGCGTAAGCATGAAGTAAGTCGTCTTGATGTGGTGAATTTTATTTCTCATGGCACGCGCAAAGACGAACCCAGCCAGTCTTCTGACTCTGGGAATCAGCCAAATAACGAAGAGCAAGCTGGCGGGGAGGACCGTATGGAAAACTTCACGACTAACCTTAACCAGCTTGCCCGAGTGGGCGGAATTGATCCGCTCATTGGCCGGGACAAAGAGCTGGAGCGCGCCATTCAGGTACTGTGCCGTCGCAGAAAAAACAACCCGCTGCTGGTGGGAGAGTCTGGTGTCGGTAAAACCGCCATTGCCGAAGGTCTCGCCTGGCGTATCGTCCAGGGTGATGTGCCTGAAATTATGGCTGATTGTACTCTTTACTCCCTGGATATCGGCTCGCTGCTGGCAGGCACCAAATATCGCGGTGATTTTGAAAAACGCTTTAAGGCGCTGTTGAAACAGCTGGAACAGGATACTAACAGCATTCTGTTTATCGATGAGATCCACACCATTATCGGTGCGGGTGCGGCATCGGGCGGCCAGGTGGATGCGGCTAACCTGATCAAGCCGCTGCTCTCCAGCGGGAAGATTCGTGTGATAGGGTCCACAACCTATCAGGAATTCAGCAATATCTTTGAAAAGGATCGTGCCTTAGCGCGCCGTTTCCAGAAAATCGATGTCACTGAGCCATCGGTAGAAGAGACCGTGCAGATCATCAACGGTCTGAAGCCGAAATACGAAGCGCACCATGACGTCCGCTATACCGCCAAAGCGGTGCGTGCAGCGGTCGAACTGGCGGTGAAATACATTAACGATCGTCATCTGCCGGATAAAGCGATTGACGTGATTGATGAGGCGGGCGCGCGTGCGCGTCTGATGCCGGTCAGCAAGCGCAAGAAAACCGTCAACGTGGCGGATATCGAGTCCGTTGTGGCCCGCATTGCGCGGATCCCGGAGAAGAGCGTTTCGCAGAGCGATCGCGACACGCTGAAAAACCTGGGCAACCGTCTGAAAATGCTGGTATTCGGACAAGATAAAGCCATTGAGGCGCTGACTGAAGCGATCAAAATGAGCCGTGCCGGTCTGGGACACGAGCATAAACCGGTCGGTTCGTTCCTGTTTGCCGGACCAACTGGCGTCGGTAAGACCGAAGTCACGGTGCAGTTGTCCAAAGCACTCGGCATTGAACTGCTGCGTTTTGATATGTCCGAATATATGGAACGCCACACCGTCAGCCGCCTGATTGGTGCGCCTCCGGGGTATGTCGGTTTCGACCAGGGCGGTTTGCTGACCGATGCTGTTATTAAGCATCCGCATGCGGTACTGCTGCTGGATGAAATCGAAAAAGCACACCCGGATGTCTTTAACCTGCTGTTGCAGGTGATGGATAACGGCACGCTGACCGACAATAACGGGCGTAAAGCGGATTTCCGCAATGTGGTGCTGGTCATGACCACCAACGCCGGTGTGCGTGAAACTGAGCGTAAATCGATTGGGTTGATTCATCAGGACAATAGTACTGATGCAATGGGCGAAATCAAAAAAGTGTTTACGCCGGAATTCCGTAACCGCCTCGACAACATTATCTGGTTTGATCATCTCTCTACCGAGGTGATTCATCAGGTTGTTGATAAGTTTATCGTCGAGCTTCAGGTTCAGCTGGATCAGAAAGGTGTCTCTCTGGAAGTGAGCCAGGAAGCACGTGACTGGCTGGCAGAGAAAGGCTATGACCGCGCAATGGGCGCACGTCCAATGACGCGTGTTGTCCAGGATAACCTGAAAAAACCATTGGCTAACGAACTGCTGTTCGGTTCGCTGGTGGATGGTGGCCAGGTGACCGTTGCGCTGGATAAAGAGAAAAATGAGCTGACTTATGGTTTCCAGAGTGCGCAAAAGCACAAGCCAGAAGCTGCACATTAATCTTTAATCACCTAATCAGCCGGGCGTAATGCCCGGTTTTTTTTCGCCTGATAAAAGTGATTTGAATTGGGATATTTAGAGGAGTTTAAACGGCAGGCAAAAAATAAGCCTGCGTAAGGGAGATTACGCAGGCTAAGGAGGTGGTTCCTGGTACAGCTAGCATTTATGGGTTATGTTTTTCAGCGGAGGGGATAATACCCTTAATGAACGAAACGGTATGTGATCGATTTCTAAGAATCTTCCGAACGCTGAAAAATAACCGTAATTAACTACTTAGCATGCGGGTCGCGCGTGGACTCACCGGTAAAATTACGCATCAACAATGCATAATTCAGATCGATATCCTCCGGTACAGGCATCCACACGGTGTAACCATCGCCCGGCGCAACCGGCATCGCTTCGCCTTTCGCGTTTTCCATCTGTTCGAGGGTAAAGTTGATGTTGCCCTGTGGGGTCATCAGCTCCAGGCTGTCGCCGACGGTGAATTTGTTTTTCACCAGTACGGCTGCCAGTTCACCTTTCCGTTCGCCGGTAAACTCGCCGACAAACTGCTGACGCTCGGAAACTGAGAAGCCGTATTCGTAGTTCTGATAGTCGTCATGCGTATGGCGGCGCAGGAATCCTTCGGTGTAACCACGATGCGCCAGACCTTCCAGCGTTTCCAGCAGTTGCGGGTCGAACGGTTTACCGGCTGCGGCATCATCAATGGCTTTACGATAGACCTGCGCGGTACGTGCACAGTAATAGTATGACTTGGTGCGGCCTTCGATCTTCAGGGAATGCACACCCATCTGCGTCAGACGTTCAACGTGGGCAATGGCACGCAAATCCTTCGAATTCATGATGTAAGTGCCGTGTTCGTCTTCGAACGCGGTCATGTACTCGCCCGGGCGCTGGGCTTCTTCGATCATAAAGACTTTGTCTGTCGGTGCGCCAATACCCAGCGTAGGCTCAACGTTTTGTACCGGGATAGGCTCGTACTTATGCACGATATTGCCCACCACGTCTTCTTTGCCTTCCTGCACGTTGTATTCCCAGCGGCAGGCATTGGTGCAGGTACCTTGGTTAGGGTCACGTTTGTTGATATAGCCAGAAAGCAGGCAACGGCCGGAGTAGGCCATACACAGCGCACCGTGAACGAAGATCTCAAGCTCCATATCCGGCACCTGAGTGCGGATCTCTTCGATTTCTTCCAGCGACAGCTCGCGGGAGAGGATCACGCGGGTCAGCCCCATCTGCTTCCAGAATTTCACCGTCGCCCAGTTTACGGCGTTAGCCTGTACTGAAAGGTGAATGTCCATGTCAGGGAAGTTTTCGCGCACCAGCATAATCAGACCAGGGTCTGACATGATCAGTGCATCCGGCCCCATTTCCACCACCGGTTTCAGATCACGAATGAAGGTCTTCAGCTTGGCATTGTGTGGGGCAATGTTAACCACCACATAGAATTTTTTACCCAGTTCATGAGCTTCATTAATGCCGAGCTGCAGGTTTTCGTGGTTGAATTCGTTGTTGCGTACGCGCAGTGAGTAACGCGGTTGGCCCGCATACACAGCGTCTGCGCCATAGGCGAAAGCGTAACGCATGTTTTTCAGCGTTCCCGCCGGGGAAAGGAGTTCCGGTTTAAACATAATTTTCTCGTTCTGATGACAGGTCAGACTCGCCTCACTCAATGAGGCGGTTAGGGGAGTGCCCCCATATTAAGGGCGGGCATTGTAGCGCTGCGAGGAAGTCAGGTAAAGAAAAACGCCGGGCGACAGCGTTGCGTTACCCGGCTGAGCGAGTAATTATCAGGTCTTATCTTTTATCGTCTGACTGGCACCATTGGTCTTAACTGAAGCAATACCGGTCTCGCGTGACTGTTCATTCGCATACAGTTGACTGCTACCAATAATCTGGTGGTTTGCAGCTTTCAGGTTGAAATGTAATTTGCCATTAGCCGCTGTTTTTTTCTCATAACGCTCATCCAGAGGGCTGTTAGCCTGGACAGATGCGATCCCTTTTTCTGCAGCGCCTTTTGTAGTGTAAAGCTCACTGGTAAGGATTATTTCCCCGTTCCCAGCTTTAAGAACAAAGCGGTACTGATCATCGCTACTCTTACTTAATTCAAACCAACCAGCCATATGAACTCCTTGATTAAAAGTTTTATATCAAACAGTTATTGACGACAGTATTGTCAGAAACAGTATGAGCGATATTTGGAGAGTTGCTAGTTACCAGGGCTCACGGAGCCCTGAAGGGCAGGAGAGTTTAAGCAATTCGGCAGGCGTCGGCTTCCCAGCGATACCCCACGCCATAGACCGCGCGGATAAACGACTGCTCGGCATCCAGCGACTCCAGCTTGCGTCGCAGGTTCTTAATATGGCTGTCGATGGTGCGGTCGGTAACGACGCGGTAATCGTCATAGAGATGATTGAGCAACTGTTCACGGGAGAACACTTTTCCCGGCTCATGTGACAACGTTTTAAGTAAGCGGAATTCGGCGGGCGTTAAATCGAGCATCTTCCCACGCCAGGAGGCCTGAAAACGGCCTTCATCGACGATAAGCGGGCTTTCTGCATCCATTTGTTGCAGTTCGCGCTGCGGTTTGCATCGGCGCAGGATCGTTTTTACGCGCGCGACAACTTCACGCGGGCTGTAAGGTTTACAAATATAATCATCAGCACCGATCTCCAGCCCCAGCAGGCGATCAATCTCTTCGATTTTAGCGGTTACCATCATGATGGGGACTTCTGAGAAGCGGCGGATTTCCCGACACAGAGTCAGACCGTCGGTACCGGGCAGCATCAGATCCAACAAGATCAGATCGGGCGGCGTTTGGCGCACGTAAGGCAGAACAAGGTCGCCGTGGTTGATCAGCGTAGGGGCATAGCTCGCTGCCCGCAGGTAGTCGATCAGCAGTTGCCCCAGCTTAGGCTCATCTTCCACGATCAGAATACGCGGTGTGTTTTCATCAATGGGTAACTCAGTCATACATCTCTCTGTAAATCGCGTTCCAGCGGTAACTCTACTGTAATGCTAACCCCACCAAAAGGCGAATGGGCGGCACGAATCAGACCATTATGCGCCTGTACGATATTGACGCAAATCGCCAGCCCCAACCCGGAACCTCCGCTGGCGCGGTTGCGCGAGCCTTCGGTGCGATAAAATCGTTCAAACAGCTTCTGTAACTGCTCGTCACTTACGCCAGGAGCGGAATCTGCGAAGGTTAATAACACCATGCGTTCGCGTTGTTCGGCGCTGATATGCAACCCGCCACCGCTATCGGTGTAGCGCAGACTGTTTTCCAGCAGGTTGTTGAACAGCTGCATCAGACGATCCCTGTCACCAAATACCGTCATGCTGTCGGGGAGCGAAAGCTGTATGGTCAATCCACGGCTGGCGAAGCGTTCACGAAATGCGCCGCTTGCCACTTCCAATAGGGGGATGAGGTCCAGCGATGTTTTCTGATAGGCCAGCGCGCCTTCATCTGACATGGAGAGCTGATGAAGGTCGTCAACCAGTTTGGTGAGCGTACCGACTTCAGCCTGCAACGAGGCAACGGAGTCAGGGGTAAACTGGCGTACGCCATCCTGAATGGCCTCCAGTTCACCGCGCAACACCGCCAACGGCGTACGCAGTTCGTGAGAAATATCGGCCATAAAGTCACGACGCATCTGCTGGTTTTTTTCCAACGTACTGGCGAGCTGGTTGAAGTCCTGCGCCAGCTTGCCCAGCTCATCCGTACTGGTTGGCGTAACGCGAGTGGTGAAATCGCCCGCTGCCAGTTTGTGCGTGCCTTCCACCAACCGCTTAACCGGGGCCAGCAGGCTGCGCGCCAGCGTAAACGTCGCCAGCGCGGCCAGGATCGTGGAGAGCGCAACGATAAGCCAACTGGATCGTCTTTGCTGCATGTCGAAATTGATATCCGTATTCCGCGTTAAGCGTTCTACAGGAGAGGCGATCACGGCGCCCACTTCGCTACCGTTAACGCGTATGGGATGGCGCATGCCGTCGCGAGGAACTGGGCCGCGCGGGCCGACCAGCACGCGGGCATTTTGGTCGACAACCCAAAACTGTGTACGCCAGCCGTGTGGCGGCATGCCTGGGCCCGGTTTATCATCGTCGTTATCGTGTTCAAAAGAGCGCAGGATCTGGAAAACAAAACGATCGTTATTGCGTAAGAATCTCCAGTTGCCGTGCTGCTCGTACTGCTCGCTTAATGCGTCGCTGAGCATTTGCAGCCGCTGCTCGTTGCCGTGCTTGATATAGTCAATAAAACCACGTTCGAAGCTAATGCGTACGGCCCAGTGCATGCTGATCAGCAACACAATGCAGGTGGCGAAAATTGCCAGAAACAGTTTGCCGGTGATACCGGGCCGCCAGAACTTCATCAGGTGCTCCTTTTGCGCCGTGAAATCACCGCGTTGGTTTGCGTGTCGTTCGGCACGCGGGCAAAAATAATGGCGGGCAGCGCAATAATGAAGGCGATGCACAGCCAGGTATACATAAAGACGGTATGCGTACTTCCGCTGTCGATGGCGATATGCTGTTGGCCGAATATGCCCAGCAGCAGGCCTGCGATGGTCACACCAATACTCATCGATAGCTGCATGATCATAGACAGCAGGCTGTTACCGCTGCTGGCCAGATCGTCAGGCAGATCTTTTAACGTAAGCGTGTTCATGGATGAAAAACGCGTTGAGTTGACCATTCCTTGTAAAAACAGCACGAAGGGCAGGGCGTAATACCAGCCCAGCAGTGCCGTGGTCATTAGCAACAGACTGACCAGCGAAAGGCCAAGCGTAGTGGTAATCAGCACACGACGGTAACCAAAGCGGTTCACGACCTGCACCACAATGCGCTTCATGCCCATACTGCCCAGCACCATCGGGATCATCATCAGCCCGGCATGAAAAGGTGAAAAACCGAGGCCAATCTGTAAAAACACCGGTGTCATAAACGGCAACATGCCGCTGCCGATGCGTCCGGCAAAACTGCCGAACAGACCTAGCGAGAAGGTTGGTGTGCGAAACAGATTCAGGCTGAATAGTGCACGCGGATTACGATGGGCGTGTTTCAGATACAGCGCAATAGCCAATACCCCGCAGATAACCAGCGCCGCCAGCGTGATACTGGAGAGGCCGGTTCCTTTGCTGCCATCGAGCGCCAGCGTCAGTACCGCCATGCCGACCGCCAGCATCGCGAACCCTGAGAGGTCGAAACGTCGGGTTTGCATGGTGTAGTTGGGCATCAGCATTAACGTCGCTATTGCGCCGACAATGCCTACCGGAATGTTAATCAAAAATATCCAGTGCCAGGAGGCGTATTCAACCAGAATCCCGCCTAACGCTGGGCCCAGCAGCGGGCCGATTTGACCGGGTAAAGTGACAAACGTCATTGCCGCCATATATTGCTCACGCGGGACGATTTTCATCACCGTTAGCCTGCCGACTGGCACCATCATCGCGCCGCCAACGCCTTGTAAGACGCGCGCCATCACCAGCTCGTTGAGCGTGCTGGACCCGGCGCAAAACAGCGAGCCAAGCGTAAACAGGATGATGGCGGTGAAGAAGATATTACGCACGCCAACTTTGTCCGCCAGCCATCCGCTGGCGGGCAGCATCACGGCAACAGTTAAAACATATGACACAATGACCATATGCATGTGTAACGGGCTTTCCCCGAGGCTTGCCGCCATCGAGGGAAGCGCGGTGTTAACGATAGTGGTATCCAATGACTGCATAAAAAAGCCAAATGCCACAATCCAAAGTTGCCAGCGGGTGCTGTCGGGAAGTTCTGTCATAACTCTGCTACCGGTTTGCTGTTTTTACGCGAAAAACGCAGACGCAGACGGTCGAAAAAGAGATAGACCACGGGCGTGGTGTACAGCGTCAGGAGTTGGCTCACGACCAGCCCACCGACAATGGTTATCCCCAAGGGCTGACGCAGTTCAGAGCCATCCCCTGCGGATAACACCAACGGCAACGCGCCAAACAACGCCGCCAGCGTGGTCATCATTATTGGGCGAAAGCGCAACAGGCAGGCCTGGAAAATAGCTTCTTCCGGCTGTAGCTTGCCGTTTCTCTGAGCTTCCAGCGCAAAATCGACCATCATGATGGCGTTTTTCTTCACAATGCCAATTAATAGCATGATCCCTATCAGGGCGATTAGGCTGAACGGGGCATTGAACAGTTCCAGCGCCAGCAACGCCCCGACGCCAGCCGAAGGTAGCGTGGAGAGGATGGTCAGCGGATGGACATAGCTTTCATACAGCATACCCAGCACGATATAGACCGTGGCGATGGCGGCGATAATCAGGATCACCTGCGAATTCATCGTGTCCTGAAATACCTGTGCGGTACCGGCAAAGCTACCGCGAACCGTGGAAGGGACGCCGAGCTGGGTCATGGTTCTGTTGATGGCCTCTGTCGCTTCTGACAGTGAAGAACCTGTCGGCAGGTTAAACGACACGGTTGAGGCGGCAGACAAGCCCTGATGGTTCACAGACAGTGGCGCATTCGCCGGCTGCCATTTGGCAAAGTATGATAACGGGATCGCTTTACCGTTATTGTTGATGACGAACATTTTGTCCAGTGCGCTGATGTCCTCGGTGTAACGTCGATCGACCTCCATCACCACTTTGTACTGGTTCATCGGCTGATAGATGGTTGAGATCTGTCGTTGTCCGAAAGCATTATTCAACAGGCTGTTGGCGGCTGCCACGTCGATCCCCAGACGAGACATGGTGTCGCGATCGTAAATCAGATTCATCTCCGCGCCATTGTCCTGCTGATCGGAGTTAACGTCTGCCAGTTGGGGCAGGGCGGCAAGCGCCTTACGGATCTTCGGTTCCCACTCACGCAGCGCCGCGAGATCGTCGGACAGCAATGTGTATTGATAGCTGGCGTTGGCCTGGCGTCCACCAACGCGAATATCTTGCACCGCCATTAAAAACAGATTCGCACCTGGCTCTTTTGAAAGCGCGACGCGCAGGCGGTCGATCACCTGCTGAGCGGTTTCACGGCGTTCATCGCGTGGCTTGAGGGTAATAAACATCATCCCGCTGTTAACCCGCGAACCACCGGTAAAACCGGTGACGTTATTCACCGCTGGGTCGTCGCGGATGATCTTCATAAAGTCCTGCAGTTTTCCGCGCATGGCCTGAAATGAGATGCTCTGGTCGGCCTGGATCCCACCCATCAATACACCCGTATCCTGCTCCGGGAAGAAGGTTTTGGGGATGGAAATATAAAGCCAGATATTCAGCGCAATGGTGCCAAGCAACACCACGCCTACCAGCCGCGTATGGTGCAGCACCCATTTAAGCGAGGTGCCGTAACTCTGTTGCAGCGCCACCAGCACACGACCAAAACCCCGTTTGCGAGACTGTTCGCGCGGGGAGCTAGATTTGAGCATCCAGCCGCACATCATTGGCGTTAATGTCAGCGACACCAGCAGCGAGATACCGATAGCAACCGACAGCGTGACGGCAAATTCGCGCAGCAAGCGCCCAGGCAATCCGCCCATTAATAGCAGTGGCAGGAACACCGCCACCAGCGACAGACTCATGGAGAGCACGGTGAATCCCACTTCGCGCGTACCCTGTAACGCTGCCTGGAGAGGCTTCATTCCTGCTTCCAGGTGGCGGGCAATATTTTCCAGCACCACGATGGCGTCATCGACGACAAATCCCGTGGCAATGGTTAACGCCATCAACGACAGGTTGTTCAGGCTGAATCCGCACAGATACATGGCGGCAAAGGTACCGATCAGCGAGACCGGGACTGCTACCGCGGGGATCAGCGTCGCACGCCCGGAGCGCAGGAAAACAAAGACCACCAGGATAACAAGCGCCACGGAGATAATCAGCGTCTGTTCGACTTCCTCCAGTGAAGCGCGAATGGTCGGCGAGCGGTCCTGGGCGATTTGCAGATCGATGGCGGCCGGTACCAGCGTTTGTAGCTCCGGTAATTTGGCGCGAATGCTGTCTACCGTCTGAATGATATTGGCTTCCGGTAGCTTGCGGATCATCAACAGAATGGCCGGTTTGGCATTGGTCATCCCCGCGTTGCGTACGTCCTGCACCGAGTCGGTTACAGACGCAACGTCGCCCAGTCGCACCGCCGCGCCGTTATTGTAGTGGATGATGATCGGCTGGTATTCGGCGGCGGTTTTCAGCTCATCGTTGGTTTGGACCTGCCAGCGGTGAGTATCATTCTCGATAGCACCCTGCGGCTTACGCACGTTGGCGTTGTCAATTGCGCTACGCACGTCATCCAGTGACACACCCTGGTTAAACAGCGCCTGCGGATTAAGCCCTACACGCACGGCAGGCAGTGAGCTGCCTCCAACGTCCACGTCGCCCACGCCGTCGATTTGAGCGATGGTCTGCGCCAGCTGGGTTGATGCGAAATCGTACAATTCACCTTGCGAGTACGTGTCCGATGTTAGCGTCAGGATCATGATTGGCGCATCGGAAGGGTTGGCTTTGCGATATGTTGGTCGGCTCGGCATCCCGCTGGGTAGCAGATTTTGCGCGGCGTTAATCGCGGCCTGAACGTCCCGCGCCGCGCCATTGATGTCACGGTCGAATTTGAATTCGAGAATAATACGTGTACTGCCAAGTGAACTGCTTGATGTCATTTCGTTCACGCCCGCAATGCGCCCCAGCGAGCGCTCCAGCGGAGTTGCGACCGAGGACGCCATCGTTTCGGGTGAGGCACCCGGTAACGATGCGCTGACCATGATCACCGGAAAATCCACCTGCGGCAGCGGAGCGACCGGCAGCAGACGAAATCCGAGTATGCCGCACAGGGTGATGGCTACCGAAATGAGAATGGTCGCCACTGGACGATGAATGAAAAGCGCGAAAAATTTCATTTACGCTTCCTCTTCCTGACGCGGGAAGCGGCTTTTCACGTACAACGACAGACGGTCAAACAGCAGATAAATCACCGGGGTGGTAAACAGGGTTAATACCTGACTCACCAGCAGCCCACCGACCATGCCAATACCTAATGGGCGACGTAACTCTGCGCCCACGCCGGTACTCAACATCAGCGGCAACGCGCCGAGCAGTGCCGCCAGTGTAGTCATCAGGATCGGGCGAAAACGCAGCAGACAAGCCTGGAAAATGGCATCGCGTGGTGACATTCCCTGTTCGCGCTCCGCGGCAAGGGCAAAGTCGATCATCATGATGGCGTTTTTCTTAACGATACCGATGAGCAAAATAATGCCGATAATCGCGATGACGTCCAGTTCGCTGCCGGCAATCATTAACGCCAGCAGCGCCCCGACGCCCGCCGTCGGCAGCGTGGAGAGAATGGTAATTGGGTGAATAAAGCTCTCATACAGCACGCCGAGGACGATATACATCGCGACAACCGCAGCCACAATCAACCAGATGGTATTTCCCAGCGCGGCCTGGAAAGCGAGCGTACTGCCCTGGAACTGGGTGGTAATATTTGCGGGCAAGTTAAGCGTTTTTTCGGTATCCAGAATGGCCTGTACCGCATCACCCAGCGAATGTTCGTCTGGCACGTTGAACGAGATGGTGGTGACCGGGAACTGATCGAGGTGGTTAATCGACAGCGGAGCAAAACGTTGTTCAATACTGGCGATCGCGCTGAGCGGTACTATGCCACCGTCGCTACTGGTCAGACGTATTGTATCCAGTGCCGCAAGCCCCGGTGTATTGTTGGTGTCATGTTCTAACACCACGCGATACTGATTGGCCTGGGTGTAGATGGTTGAAATCAGTCGCTGGCCGAAAGCGTTGTACAGGGCGTTGTCGACATCTGACATGCTGATGCCCAAACGGCTGGCGCTGTCGCGATTGACGTTCACATACGCCACCAGCCCTTTGTCCTGCCAGTCGCTACTGACATCGGACAGTTGCGGTAGCTGATTTAGTTTTGCTATCAGTTGTGGAACCCAGGTGCTGAGGGCATCAAGGGATGTCGCTTGCAGCGTGAACTGATATTGCGTCCGGCTGACCTGAGTATCAATCGTCAGGTCCTGAGTGGGCTGAAGATAAAGGTCAACGCCGGGAACTCTGTCAACCGCGTCCTGTAGGCGCGCAATCACTTTCTGCACCCGATCGTCGCGTTCATCCAGCGGCTTAAGGTTGATTTGTAAGCGCGCGCTGTTCAATGCCGTATTAGTGCCGTCCACACCGACAAAAGCGGTCAGGCTTTCTACTGCCGGATCTTTCAGAATGACATCTGAAACCTGACGCTGGCGCTGGGCCATGCTGGCAAATGAGCTGGACTGTGGCGCCTGCAGCGTTCCCTGGATAATGCCGTTATCCTGGATCGGAAAGAAGCCTTTGGGGATAAAGACCCATAGCATAACGCTCAGCGCCAGCGTGCCGAGCGCTACGCTGAGCGTGAGCCACGGATGGTTGAGCACTTTCGCCAGCCAGTGTCCGTACCCGGCAATAACGCGATCAAACATTCGCTCTGAGGCACGGGAGAAGCGGTTTTGCTTACGTAATGAGGCCTGATTCAGCATACGCGCGCACATCATCGGCGTAAGAGTGAGCGAGACAACGGCGGAAATCAGAATCGCTACGGCCAGCGTCACAGCGAACTCACGGAACAATCGACCTACGATATCTCCCATAAACAGCAGTGGGATCAGTACGGCGATCAGTGAAAATGTCAGAGAGATGATGGTAAAACCAATCTCGCCCGCGCCCTTCAGGGCAGCAGTCAGCGGTTTTTCGCCTTTTTCGATATAGCGTGAAATATTCTCGATAACCACGATAGCGTCATCCACCACAAAACCTGTCGCAATGGTTAGCGCCATGAGGGTCAGGTTGTTGATGGAGAAATCGAGGAATACCATCACCGCGAAAGTACCGATTAACGATAACGGTACGGCGACCGCAGGAATAATGGTTGCCGGAATATTGCGCAAAAATAGGTAGATAATCATGACTACCAGCGCAATCGCCAGCATCAACTCAAATTGGGTATCCGCTACGGATGCACGGATATTGGTCGTACGATCGGAAAGTACGCTGACCTTAACCGATTTGGGCAGGCTTTCGGTAAGCTGCGGCAGCATCTGGCGGATACTGTCTGCCGTGGAGATGATGTTCGCGCCAGGTTGGCGCTGAACATTCATCACTATAGCTTGTTGCTTATTGGCCCATGCGCCCAGCCAGCTGTTTTCTGCTCCTTGTTCGACGGTGGCGACATCGCCCAAACGAACCGGCGCACCGTTTTTATAGGCAATAATGAGCTGACGATATTCGTCTGCGGACTGCATCTGGTCGTTGGCTGAAAGGGTAACGGCACGCGTTGGGCCATCAAGACTCCCTTTTGCTGAATTGACGTTGGCACCGGTAATGGCCGTACGGATGGTTTCACTGGTCAGACCGAGTGCGGCAATGGCCTGAGCGTTAAGTTTCACGCGGACCGCCGGACGTTGCCCTCCGGAAAGTGTTACCAGACCCACGCCGGATACCTGAGAGATTTTCTGCGCGACGCGGGTTTCGACCATATCTTCCACCTGCGTCATCGGCATGGCGCTGGAAGTGACCGCCAGTGTCATGATCGGCGGATCTGCCGGGTTTACCTTGCTGTAGACCGGAGGGTTAGGGAGATCGCTGGGTAATAAATTGGTGGCGGCGTTAATCGCGGCCTGAACTTCCTGCTCGGCAACATCCAACGGGAGCGTCAGTTGAAACTGTAACGTAACGACCGATGCGCCACCGGAACTTTGTGATGACATCTGTTTTAAGCCAGACATCTGCCCGAACTGACGTTCAAGCGGTGCGGTGACCGCCGAGGTCATGACGTCTGGGCTGGCGCCGGGGTAGAGCGTAACGACCTGAATCGTGGGGTAATCCACTTCAGGTAAGGCGGCGATTGGCAGGAAGCGATAGCCGATAATACCGGCAAGCAAAATCGCGACCATCAGCAGAGTGGTGGCGACGGGGCGCAGAATAAACAGGCGCGATGGTCCGCCTGTGCTGTCCGGAGGTAACACCTGCATCAGGAGTTGGCTCCTTTTTTGCCGTATCCGCGTGGCGCTGTTTTCTCATCGGAAACAGAGGCGTCGTGCGCCTCAACGACTTCGACTTTTGCGCCTTCCGTCAGACGATCGATACCGTCGGTCACGACTCGATCGCCCGCAGACAGCCCGGCGGCGATCACCACTTTTTGGCTATCCTGAATACCCAGTTTCACCAGATGTTTGCTCACTTTGTTATCGCTATTCAGTACCCAGACAAAGTGGCCTTCGTTGCCCATCTGCAGGGCGGCAGTTGGGATCACAACGGCATTTTGTTGTGTGTCGACCAGCATGCGGGCGTTAACGAACTGGTTAGGGAATAAGGCATCATCCTGATTGGAAAAACGAGCCTTAACTTTGATTGTTCCGGTGGTGGCATCAATCTGATTGTCGAGACTGAGCAGGACGCCTTCGCTGAGCTTTTGCGAATTGGTTCGGTCCCAGGCTTCGACCTTCAGCTGGCTCCCCGATTTTTGTGCCTGCAACACGGTAGCAATGTCGTTTTCAGGCAAAGTAAATATCAGGTCGATGGGATGCGTTTGCGTAATGACGACGATTCCGGTGGTATCGCCGCTGGAAATTTGGTTACCGACATCGACCTGTTTCAGGCCGACACGACCATCGACAGGCGCGGTTATCCGACTCCAGTCGAGCTGCAACTGAGCGCTGGCGACGCTGGCTTCATCCGCTTTGATTGTGCCTAACGTCTCGTTGACCAGTGCCTGCTGGGCATCCAGTTCCTGGCGGGAGACCAGATTGGTTTTAACCAACTGTTGATAGCGGGCAAGATCGCGACGGGCATTCGCCAGCGTGGCTTTATCTTTTGCCAGTTGTCCCTGCGCCTGAGCCAGAGCAACTTTGAACTGGCTGGGATCTATCTCTGCCAGCAGGTCGCCGGCTTTCACCTGTTGTCCTTCCTCAAAGTGTAAGGCGATGAGTTGACCATCCACCCGACTACGCACCGTGGCGGTATTTGCGGCAGTAACGGTCCCCAGCCCTGTCAGATAGCGTGGCACGGCTTCCTCGGTGGCGGTGGCAGCCTGCACGGGAGCCAACGGTCCGGAGCGCATTCCACGCCGTCCTGACCCCGCCGTGTGCTGCGCGGGTTTGGTCGCGCCCGGTGCGGTTCCCTGGGATGCACTGCGGCTTTGCCAGAACCAGATGGCGGCGACGGCGGCCACGACGATCACGATTGCTATCACCCAGCGGGATTTATTACTGCCTTTCATTGTTATGAGTTTCTCATCCTGAAACGATTCGCGGAATGATACTAGTTTAGCCAGTGAACAAGGGAGAAAAATGGAGGAATTATGAAACACTGTCGGGATTCGTCTGAATGCTGACGCGGCTTTGCGAGGCGTTACGCAACAATCGGTGGTGAAGATAGCGAATGCGCAATTGTGCGATAGAGTGCTGACAAGGCAAAAAGGAGGAAAGCCAGAGATTTCAGCGGGACGCTGGAACGGGAAAGCTCCTCCCGAGGAAGGGGCCAAAATAAGGAAAGGGTTATGATGAAGTACGTCATCATACTGGTGATACTCTTAGTCATTAGCTTACCGGCTTACTAAGACACCAGGGGGAGGGGAAACCCTCCCTAACCCTCACTCCTGAAAATAAGCCACAGCAAGGATGATGTCAATATGCACACTTTTCACCATGCGAGTGGCTTAGCGGAAAACAACGTCAGCCCAGCGGGCCAGTCCGGCGGTAACTGAACCGAAATCATCGCCACCCGCGATCGGGATCCCCGGAAGCTGCTGGGCGAGGGCTTTTTTAATCAGCGGTGAACGCGCGCTGCCGCCGGTCAGATAAATCACGTCCGGTTTTTCCTGCGCGTTGTCCAGCGCCAGCTGAACCTGCTCCAGAATACGCGTCAGGGGCTGATTGAGCGCAGCTTCCAGTCCGTGTTGACTGATATCGGTTGCCAGCGTGTCGCTGATAAACGGTATCGCCGCCGTTACAATTGTCTGGTCGGAAAGTGCGATTTTGCTCTCTTCTGCGCTGCGCACCAGGCGGTAGCTCAGACGCTCGCGCCAGACTTTAAGCAGAAAAGCGACTTTATCGGCTTCTTTCGCGTCGCGGACAAGATCGTTCAGTAAACGACCATTGGCGCTGCTGTAGAAATCACTTTGCGCGGGAACGTCGTTGATTGCGACCGCGTTCCACCAGGGGAGAATCGGTAAGGCGATACCTTTTTCAGTCTCACCGCCCATACCCAGCAGCGGCATCAGGTGTTTAAACGCCAGCGCGATATCCAGATCGTTCCCGCCTACGCGGCAGCCACTGTGTCCCAGCAGGCTGTTTTCGCGATCGGCACGCTGATGCCATTGCGGCCCCATCAGCAGCAGTGAACAGTCAGTCGTACCCCCGCCAATATCTACCACTAGCACGCGTTTTTCTTCCTGCAGCGTCGCTTCGTAATCCAGTCCCGCCGCTACCGGCTCGTACTGGAAGACGACATCCTGAAAACCGGCGCGTTTGGCCGCACGTTCAAGAATACCCTGCGCCTGGGTGTTGGCGTCATCGCCACCTAATCCCTGGAAGTTGATGGGACGACCAATCACGGCCTGAGTGATAGCTTCCGGCAGCTGGCTTTGCGCCTGGTTGCGAATGTGCAGCATCATTGCACAGACCAGATCTTCAAACAGCGCAACCTGCTGCGGCTTCAGACCGCTGGCGCCCAAAAATGATTTTGGCGATTTAACGAAGTACACCTCTTCCGGGTCTTCAATATACTGACCCAGCGATGCCAGACCGAACTGCACGCTGTTGGCGTTAACGTCGATGTCTTCTTCGCGGTTGTAGCGCATCGCGCGGCGAAGCAGCGCCTGCGTTTCATCGTCCGTAGTTGGGATGTCGTGATGGCGATACAGCCACTCGCTAACCGCTTCGCGCGTTGGTGCGCACAACATTGAGGGTAGCAGCGTGCTGTTATTTTCCATTTTGAGCAGGTGAGGCTGCCCGTCACGCATAACGGCCACTGAACAGTTTGCCGTACCGTAGTCAAAACCAATAAACACCGTAAAAATCCCCATGCCAGTGAAGAAGGGGCGTGACTTTAACGAATAGTTGACGCCCCGACAACTGGAATATGAAAGCAAGGCGTACTGATTGAATACCGTTTATGCTGTAGGTTTGCGTAAAAAGGAAAACTGAATGTTCACGCTGAGCTGGCAACCGCCTTATGACTGGCCCTGGATGCTGGGGTTTCTTGCCGCCCGTGCGGTGGAAGGTGTCGAAACCGTAGGAAAGCTGGATTATGTCAGAAGCCTGTCCGTAGGGGGACATCGTGGTCTGGTGCGCGTTGTCCCGGATCTGCACGCCAACGTGCTACACGTGACATTGAGCACAGGGTTACAGCCGGTAGCTTCCGAGTGCCTGGCAAAAATAACGCGCTTGTTCGATCTTGGCTGTTGCCCGCAGCAAATTATCGCCGCGCTGGGTAGCCTCGGTGCGGCGCGTCCTGGACTGCGCCTGCCGGGATGTGTCGATGCGTTTGAGCAAGGGGTGCGGGCGATTTTAGGGCAGTTAGTCAGCGTATTGATGGCCGCGAAACTGACGGCGAAAGTGGCGCATGCTTACGGGGAAGCGCTGGAGGATGCACCCGAGTATGTGTGTTTTCCTACGCCGGAAGCGCTTGCCAATGCCGATCCGCTGCACCTGAAAGCGTTAGGAATGCCGCTCAAACGCGCTGAAGCGTTGATTCATCTGGCTCGCGCAATGCTTGAGGGAGCGCTCGCGACAACAGCCCCTACCGATATCGAACAAGGCGTTAAGCAGCTACAAACGTTTCCCGGGATAGGACGCTGGACCGCCAACTACTTTGCACTGCGCGGCTGGCAGGCGAAGGACGTTTTTCTGCCGGATGATTATCTGATTAAGCAGCGTTTTCCCGGCATGACACCGGCCCAGATCCGACGGTATGCAGAGCGCTGGAAACCCTGGCGCTCCTATGCGCTGTTGCATATCTGGTATACGGATGGCTGGCAGCCGTCAGTTGATGGCGAAATTACTGGTATTCAGTAGCAGATCCAGCGGTTGGGCATCGGCAATAATATCGCCATAAATCATATCAATACCGATGCCAGAAAGCGTATCCATGATGAGTGGCAACTGCACCGGGCCGGCGATAGTTTTTATGTCCAGGCGCTTGGCATGACCCTGGATAATGGACACCCACATTTCGTCGATCAGGTTGCCGGGAGCGCTGGCACTTAGCTCGCTGTCGAGCAACAGGTAATCGACAATGTGATATTTCAGGTTGTCAAAAAGCTCTAAATCGCGACCAACCTGACTTAACACAATTCGACAACCGTACTGACGCAGTCGATGCAGGGCGGATATCGCCTGCGTTGGGTTGGTTTTGATGACGCTTGCCGGAACGGTCAGATGCAGCAATCGCGGCGGTAGTGGACTGTGTTGCAAGTGCTCCAGCAGCTCATCGATAAGTTCTGTGTTGAGCAGGCCGGCGGCGGAAAGGGGCAGGGCAATACTGAGACCCTTGTTGGCGACGGCTGGGGCAGCATTCTGGAAGAACTCGCTAAATACCCGACGGTCAAGCGCCTTGCTTAACGCGGGATCGACCAGCCCGGCGCGGAAGGCTTGCTCCTCAATGGCTTCACCTTCAGCGGTGCCTAAGCGAAGCGAGAGAAGCCAGAAGCTAAACGTCTCCGGTATACGTGGGGAAGCCACACCTCTGGCGATCATCAGCATTGGGTTGTGCATAATGGTGTGTCTTTGCTCATCCAATGTCAGTTGACTACACGCGTCATGACCCTGGCTTTGCTGCGGTTCATAAACGCAGACGCGTCCACGCCCACTGTTTTTCGCCGCATAACAGGCAATATCGGCCTGAGACATCACATCGGTCGCGACATGGTTTTTCTCATCAATGAGCGTAATCCCTGCGCTGGCGCCAATACGGTGTAAGCGGCCTTCCCACATGAAGTGGTAATCATTAATGGCGCTGATGACGCGACCTGAAATAAAGCGGGCGCTTTCAATATTACAATCCGGTAGCAACAGACCAAACTCGTCGCCGCCCAGGCGCGCCAGCATATCGCTGGATCGCAACATGCTGAGCATAAGTGCTGAGAGTTCACGCAGCAGGGCATCGCCAGCGGCATGACCCGCGCTGTCGTTCACCGCTTTAAAACGATCCAAATCGATAAAAACCAGCACATGACGCTGGTGCGTATCGTGTACCGAATGCAGCAATTGTTTTAGATGGTTTTCGAAACTGACCCGGTTTGCCAACTGCGTCAGGTCATCATGCGAGGCGCTGTAGCTAAGCTGGCGGAGCATCTTCCGTGACTCTGTGACGTCCTGAATAACCAACACTGAGCCAATGCTGCCGCCGTCGAGGGTGCTGAGAGACGTGATGCTGTACTGAATGTCATAACTGTTGCCGTTACGGCAATGCAGGACCACTTCCTGTTCGATTGCCGTACGCGACATGTCAGCACTGTAGATATTTTCCATCAGCGGACCGTTCTCGCCAAAAGTAATATGTAGTACCGTCAATAGCGGAATGCCGATGGCACTGTCCTGCTGCCAGCCGCTCATTTTCTCAGCGACCGGATTCATAAAGGTCACGTTCATATCGACATCAATACAAATCACCGCTTCGCCGATTGAATCCAGCGTAATGTGCAGGCGCTCTTTTTCCTGATACAGCGCTTCGTTAAGCTGCTTGACTTCGGTCATATCCATATTGATACCAAGCAAGCGTTCAACTTCACCGTCTTTATTCAGTACCCGGTTGGCCAACGAACGGATATGGCGTATGCCATCTTTTACCGCGATACGAAACTCAAGCTTAAACGGAGCCCGTGCGGCCAGTGAATCACGAATCACATTTTCGGCGTACTCACGATCTTCGGGTACCACGCACTCATACCAGACTTGCCAACTGGGCTTGATATGCGCAGGAACTTCGTAGAGATCGAACATCCGTTTATCCCAGCTGATCACGTCAGGCTGGAGTTCCCATTCCCAAATCCCAATCCCCCCGGCTTCATTGGCGAGGGTGATGCGCTCCATCAACCGTTTGTTGATCCATTCGGTATGCTTCAGGTCGTTAATGTCCTCAACCTGCGCAATAAAGTAGAGTGGGGTATTGTCGCTATGACGCACTAACGAAACCGCCAGCAACGCCCAGACGACGTCGCCTGCGCGGGTGTAATAGCGTTTTTCCATGGAATAGCTATTAATCTCTCCGCGTGCCAGCATGTTCAGCTGTTCAATGTCGTTGTTCAAATCTTCCGGCCAGGTCAATTGCTGGAAGGTCAGTGAACGTAACTCCTCCTGGCTATAGCCCAGAAACTGGCACAAGGCTTTATTGGCCTGTAACCATTGCCCCTCGGTACCGACTAAAGCCATGCCAATCGCGGAATATTCCATGGCGTTACGAAAGCGTGACTCGCTTTCTGAAATGTGCTTGCGTTCGGCTCGAAACGCGTACATCACCATGGTCATCATATTAGCGGGCAACAGGATCATCAAAAACGGCAACCAGGGGATGTCCGTCATCATGTTCGGTTTCGGGGTGTAAAGCAGCGAAGGGTCGGCAGCCAGCATCAGCGAAACCATCATCACGGTGCTGAGGAATATTAAAAACGCCTCCATACGCGGCAGACGGACAGCGCTCCACATCAGCAGGACAATAACGCAGGTAAATGGCCATGGAATGTACATCATGGACAGCCAACTGAGCGTTAAGGTCACCAGCAGGGTAATCAGGGTCTCAAGCAATAATCGCGGGTCGCGATGGCGCAACAGGTAATGTGGTTTAAACAGTAAACCTAACGGCACCAACGCCAGTGCGCCAATGGATTCTGACAGTACCCAAATGAGAAAGGTATTTAATGACGTGTCCTTCGGCAGCAACAACCACATCAATATGCCGCCCAACAGTGGCGGAACAACCGCGCTACCAAATGCCAGGCGCGCCCAGTCATTCAAATTTTGTAAGGGATTGTACCAGGGCAGCAGTTTACGCAATAACATTGCGCCAACAACAGCCTCAATAATGTTAATGACCGTATAGGAGAAATTAAGCGACTGTCCGGGGAAAAAAAGTAAAGAGGCGCCGATGCTACCGAATGAGCAAGCCAGCGCGATCCCTGGCCACATCTTTCCCGCGTGACGGTAAAAAGCCACCATCATGATAGAGGTTGGAAACCACAGCGGTGCAAGCTGTGCGCCGTAACGTGACAGTTCCAGCGAAAACAACGTAAAGATGAAAGCCACCAGACCTAAACTGGCCAGGCGCAGTAGAGGATGGGGTAAGGTAACTAAAACATGTTGGGATTGTTTACTCATTACCACTCTACCCAAATAGCCGTTGTCGCCCAGCAGAGATGCCGAACGCATCACATTTAATCTGGGATCATGCTAGTACAAACAATTTACAATTTATACGCCAGCTGCTCATAAATTAACACTCCCAAGCTATTAATTCCTAAGGCAGGTGAATAAATATAGCGGCTGTTCTAAATCTGACCATTTTAATTTGCGACAGGGACAGCATTGGTGCAGCCTGGGGTGGCATCGCGCCGCTGAAATCCCTATAATTGCCGCGTTTGGCGTTTCGGCGCCGCCCTTCCTTACATCCAGGTTAATCAGGTCGCTAAATTTATGACTGATCAGTCCCATCAGTGCGTCATTATCGGCATTGCCGGCGCATCGGCTTCCGGCAAGAGCCTTATTGCCAGTACTCTTTATCGCGAATTGCGTGAACAAGTCGGTGACGAACATATTGGCGTTATTCCCGAAGACAGCTATTACAAAGATCAAAGCCATCTGTCGATGGAAGAACGCGTAAAAACCAACTACGACCATCCGAACGCGATGGACCACAGCCTGCTGTTTCAACATCTGCAAACGCTGAAACGCGGCTCTGCCATTGAGCTGCCGGTTTATAGCTATGTTGAGCACACGCGTACGCAAGACACTATTCATATCGAACCGAAGAAAGTCATCATCCTGGAAGGCATTTTGCTGCTGACGGATGCGCGTTTGCGCGATGAGATGAACTTTTCTATTTTTGTTGATACGCCGCTGGATATTTGTCTGATGCGCCGTATCAAGCGCGATGTGAATGAACGTGGTCGTTCAATGGATTCGGTGATGGCGCAATACCAGAAAACCGTCCGCCCAATGTTCCTGCAATTTATTGAGCCTTCAAAACAATACGCCGACATCATTGTGCCGCGCGGGGGTAAAAACCGCATCGCCATCGATATTCTGAAGGCTAAAATCAGTCAGTTCTTTGAATAAGTTCAGCGAATTGTGTACCGTTCAGTGATAACCTGGTTCACCCTTAACGCACCTGGCATTAAGGGTTTGAAGCACGAAAGGAGAAAGTGCCATGCGTTTATGTGACCGAGATATTGAAGCCTGGTTGGATGAAGGTCGCCTGTCGATCACTCCACGCCCTCCTGTCGAGCGAATCAATGGCGCCACGGTAGATGTGCGTCTTGGCAACAAATTCCGTACGTTCCGCGGTCATACAGCGGCGTATATCGATTTGAGCGGACCGAAAGATGAAGTCAGTGCCGCGCTGGATCGCGTGATGAGTGATGAAATCGTCCTCAAGGACGGCGAGGCATTCTTCTTGCATCCGGGTGAGCTTGCGCTGGCAGTAACATTTGAATCTGTGACGCTGCCTTCCGATCTCGTCGGTTGGTTAGATGGCCGTTCTTCGCTGGCTCGTCTGGGACTGATGGTACACGTCACCGCACACCGTATCGATCCGGGCTGGTCTGGCTGTATCGTACTGGAGTTTTACAACTCCGGAAAATTACCCCTGGCTTTGCGTCCGGGCATGCCGATTGGCGCGTTAAGTTTCGAACCGCTTTCTGGTCCGGCAGCGCGACCATACAACCGTCGTCAGGATGCGAAGTATCGCGACCAGCAGGGCGCCGTTGCCAGCCGGATCGATAAAGACTGAGTGTTTTTCAGTCCATTGGGGATAGCATGAGACGATTTCTGACGACGCTGATGATTCTTCTGGTCGTGCTGGTGGCCGGCTTTTCTGCGTTAGTACTGTTGGTGAATCCGAATGATTTCCGCGCGTATATGGTCAAGCAGGTTGCCGCACGTAGCGGATATCAGCTGCAGTTGGATGGCCCCCTGCGTTGGCACGTATGGCCGCAACTGAGTATCCTCTCAGGGCGAGTGGTGTTAACGGCTGAAGGTGCCAGCGAACCTCTGGTTCGTGCCGACAATATGCGCCTTGACGTTGCGTTATGGCCGCTGTTGAGCCACCAGCTCAGCGTGAAGCAGGTGATGCTCAAAGGCGCAGTGATTCAACTGACCCCGCAAACTGAGGCGGTGCGCGGTAAAGATGCGCCCGTTGCCCCAAAAGACAATATGTTGCCCGATCTGGCGGAAGACAAAGGGTGGTCGTTTGATATCGCTCGTTTGCGGGTTGCCGACAGTGTTCTGGTATTCCAGCATGAAGACGACGAACAAGTTACCGTTCGTGATATTCGTCTGGAGATGGAACAAGATAGCCAGCACCGCGGCACGTTTGATTTTTCCGGGCGTGTGAACCGCGATCAGCGCGATCTCGCGTTATCCTTTAACGGCACGGTCGATGCCTCCGATTATCCGCACAACTTATCTGCGAATATTGCGCAGTTAAGCTGGCAACTGCAGGGGGCCGATCTGCCGCCGCAGGGAATCAACGGTCAGGGACATCTTCAAGCGCAATGGCTGGAAGAGAAAAAACAGCTTTCGTTTAGCCAGATAAATTTGACCGCTAATGACTCTTCTTTCTCTGGGCAAGCACATGTGGCCTTGTTGGAAAAACCGGAATGGGCTGTCGACTTAAAATTTGGTCAGCTCAATCTGGATAACCTGCTCGTACAACATGACGCAGCGGCGACAGCAAAAGGTGACGTTCAGCAAGGTCAGAGTCAGTCAACGCTGGCGCGCCCCGTCATTGCTTCCCAGGTTGATGCCGTTTCGTATCAGGGACTCAAGGGTTTTTCGGCAGACATCGCTTTGCAGGCTGACAAAGTGCTGTGGCGAAAAATGGCGTTTGAGAATGTCTCGGCAAAAATAGACAACCGGTTCGGCTTACTGAACATTGCGCAGTTGCAGGGAAAAAGTGATGGCGGGCTGATCTCACTGCCCGGCACGCTGGATGCCAGAAAGGGAGAACCGCGAGCGGTCTTTCATCCGCGCCTGGAAGGTGTGGAAATTGGCACTATTTTGAAGGCCTTTGATTACCCCATCGCACTCACCGGCAAGCTGTCGCTGGCAGGGGATTTTTCCGGCTCAGATATTGATGCCCAGGCGTTTCGCCATAGCTGGCAAGGGCAGGCTCATGTCGAAATGAACGATACGCGAATGGAAGGGATGAACTTCCAGCAGATGATTCAACAGGCTGTAGAACGCAGCGGTGGGGATGTTAAATCTCAGCAAAACCTCGATAACGTGACCCGGTTGGATCATTTTGTAACCGATATGACGCTGGATAACGGAGAGGTGACGCTGGATAACATGGCAGGGGAGTCCGCGATGTTGGCGCTAACCGGCAAAGGAACGTTAGATCTGGTGAAGCAGAATTGCGACACGCTGTTTAACATTCGCGTGCTGGGCGGTTGGGATGGCGAAAGTCAGTTGATCAATTTCCTGAAGGCCACCCCGGTTCCTCTCAGGGTCTATGGCCAGTGGCAATCACTGAACTACAGTCTGCAAGTTGATCAGCTTTTGCGTAAGCATCTGCAGGATGAAGCAAAACGTCGTCTGAATGACTGGGCAGATCGCAATAAAGATTCCCGCAACGGCAAAGATGTTAAAAAGTTGCTGGATAAGCTCTGATTCATATTGCCGGATGGTGGCTAATGCCCCATCCGGCTCGTGACTTACACCTCGTAATCCATCTCTTCTTCTCCGTGTAGCGGTATCAGCTGGACCTTTTGCACGCGATGATTTTCCACCTGCAGGGTTTTTAGCCGATAGTCGCCAACCTGGACTTCCTCCCCGGTTTTCGGGATGCGCTGCAAATACTCCATTAACAGCCCGGCAATGGTGTGATACTCACGCTTTTCGTCTAACGGGATAGGGACGTACTGCACCAGGTCTTCCAGCGGCATATGTCCGTTAGCGGTCCACGAACCATCGGCGTTTTTCTGAATATCATGGCGGGCGTCGATTTCCTCTACCTCGTTTGGCAGATTGCCGGCGATGGTTTCCATCACATCACTCAGCGTCACAATCCCTTCGACGGAACCAAATTCATCGGCTACAAACGCGAAATGCGTGCGGGCATTACGGAACTGCTCAAGCGCCGGAAGCAGCGGCAGAGTTTCTGGGAACACCAGCGGCTGGCGAATCAATACGCGCAGGTCGAGCGGCTCGCCGCGCAGAGACTGTTGCAGCAAATCGATGACATGCACCACGCCCAGCAGTTCCTCCTGCTCGTCTTCGCCAGTGACCACCAGACGCGTATGCTGGTTTTTTTCCAGTAAGGCGCGGATTTCTGCTTCGGGCGCATTGAGGTCGATATGTTCAATATCGTGGCGCGAGGTCATGATACTGCTGACGGTACGCTGATTGAAGTTCAGCACACGTTCAATCATCCGCCGCTCCTGAGGCGCAAAAATTTGACCTTCATGATGATCCGCCAGCATCGCCGCGGTTTCGGCATCCAGTTCAGCATCTTCTTTTTGCCCGCTCAGCAGTCGCATTACCGCCTCGGCGGTGCGCTGGCGCAGAGTATGGTTGGCTGAGAGGAAGCGACGACGGTTAAAAATAGCCAACTGGTTCAATGCTTCGATCATGACCGAGAAGCCGATGGCCGCGTACAGGTAACCTTTCGGGATATGGAAACCAAACCCTTCGGCCACCAGACTGAAACCAATCATCAGCAGGAAGCTCAGACACAGAATAACAATAGTTGGATGGCTGTTAACAAAGCGCGTCAGCGACTTGCTGGCCAGCAACATCAGGCTGATGGCAATAATGACTGCCGCCATCATCACCGCCAGGTGATCGACCATGCCAACAGCGGTAATGACGGAATCCAGAGAGAAGATGGCGTCCAGCACCACGATCTGCGCGACCACCCCCCAGAACTTAGCGCCTTTACGCTGGGTGGGGTTATCGCTGTCTTTCCCTTCCAGCCGTTCGTTGAGCTCCATGGTGGCTTTAAACAGCAGGAAGAAACCACCGAACAGCATGATCAGATCGCGGGCGCTGAAGCTGAGATCGCGAATGCTGAACAGCGGCGTGGTCAGCGTTACCAGCCAGGATATTGATGCCAGCAGCAGCAGGCGCATAACCATCGCCAGCAGTAGCCCGGTAATACGCGCCTTATCCCGCTGGGCAGGAGGCAATTTCTCCGCGAGGATGGCAATAAAAACAAGATTATCAATGCCAAGAACAAGTTCGATCACGATTAACGTGACCAGTCCGGCCCAGATTGACGGATCGGCAATCCATTCCATAGTAAATGCTATACCCATAGTTGTATGACAATTGTCACAATTCGATCATGGGTAAAACTGGCGAAAAATGCAATGGCGAGAAGGGATTTCTCTGTCGGTTATATCAGAACAAACGCAGGATAATAGCCTTAATGTAACTACAGGAAATGATTTTATTAATCTAAACATATTTAGGAAATATCGCAGGTGGAATATTTCTATATCAATATTGTCAATATCAATAAAATCCTAAAAATATATAAACCCGACGCTTAATATTAATCTTAAAAGCCGGGTATCGGCGGTTTGTTATCTTGCCTGATATTCGCATAGCTGCAACAATTCTTGCGGTAATAATCAAAAGATAAATATTTCCTCATCAATCAGTGACGCCATTCCCGATGCGTTAACGCTGTAAAAGTGATGAAAATAAAGGAGAAGATAAAAATCTAAATTAATCAGTGCATTGGTAGCTAGTGAAGCCAGGGGCGGTAGCGTGTCTGGTCGCCTGAAACAAGCCTAAATTATTCTGTCAAGAGACCGCAGATGAATACATTTTTTTTAGGATTGATGCCAGTTAAATTCCATTTCAATTAACGGCAAGGTAAATACGTACAGGCGAAGTCGCTATTTAGATTGCATGTGATAAATACTCTGCCAAAGTGATAAATAATCAATGATGAAATCCAAACTTAAATTGATGCCAGTATTGGTATCGGTGATCTTGATAAACGGTTGTACCGTGCTTCCGGGCAGCAATATGTCTACGATGGGCAAAGATGTGATTAAACAGCAGGACGCTGATTTTGATATCGATCGCATGGTGAATGTTTATCCACTCACGCCACGGCTGGTCGAACAATTACGTCCTCGACCAAATGTTGCACAGCCTAATATGTCGCTGGACCAGGAGATTTCCGGATATCAGTACCGGGTCGGCCCGGGGGATGTCCTGAATGTGACCGTCTGGGACCATCCTGAACTCACCACGCCAGCCGGGCAGTACCGTAGCTCAAGCGATACCGGCAACTGGGTGCAGCCTGATGGCACCATGTTTTACCCCTACATCGGCAAAGTCAGCGTGGTAGGGAAAACGTTGGCAGAGATTCGTAGTGATATTACCGGGCGCTTAGCGAAGTACATTGCTGACCCGCAGGTGGACGTTAATATCGCCGCTTTCCGCTCGCAGAAGGCCTATGTCTCCGGGCAGGTGAACAAATCCGGCCAGCAGGCCATCACCAACGTGCCGCTTACCGTTCTCGATGCCATTAACGCCGCTGGTGGTCTCACCGAGGCAGCAGACTGGCGCAACGTTGTGCTGACTCATAAAGGGCAGGAGCAACGTATTTCACTGCAAGCGCTGATGCAAAATGGCGACCTGAGCCAGAACCGTCTGCTCTATCCTGGCGACATTCTGTTTGTTCCGCGTAATGACGATCTGAAAGTCTTCGTAATGGGGGAAGTGAAAAAACAGAGCACCCTCAAAATGGACTTCAGCGGCATGACGCTTACCGAAGCGCTGGGCAATGCCGAAGGTATTGACCTGACCACCTCCAACGCCAGCGGCATTTTCGTTATTCGACCATTGAAAGGCGAGGGCGGGAACAACGGCAAGATCGCCAATATCTATCAGCTTGATATGTCCGATGCGACGTCGCTGGTGATGGCAACATCATTCCGACTTCAGCCATACGATGTGGTGTACGTCACTACCGCGCCGGTTGCTCGCTGGAACCGTTTGATCAATCAGTTGCTGCCGACTATTAGCGGTGTTCGCTATATGACGGACACGGCCAGCGACCTTCACAACTGGTAATCATCATGTTTAACAAAATCTTAGTTGTCTGTGTGGGGAACATTTGCCGTTCCCCGACGGCAGAGCGCTTGTTAAGGCAATTTCATCCGGCGTTAACGGTCTCTTCTGCCGGTCTTGGGGCGTTGGTGGGGAAAGGCGCGGATCCGTGCGCCATTAGCGTGGCGCAGGCGCACAACTTGTCCTTGGATAATCATTGTGCCCGGCAGATCACGGGACGAATGTGCCGGGAGTATGACCTGATCCTGACCATGGAAAAGCGCCATATCTCTGCCCTGTGTGAAATGGTGCCGGAGATGCGCGGCAAAGTGATGCTTTTTGGGCACTGGGACAGCGAGCGCGAAATTCCCGATCCGTATCGTAAAAGCCGTGATGCGTTTGACGCGGTGTACGCATTACTTGAACGGTCTGCCCGCCAATGGGCTCAGGCACTGAACGCAGAGCAGGGAAAACAATGACAGAAAAAGTAAAACAGTCTGCTGCGCCGGTAACGGGCAATGATGAAATCGATATTGGTCGTTTGGTCGCAACGGTGGTGGAAGCCCGCTGGTGGGTTCTTGGCATTACCACGGCTTTTGCATTGTGTGCCGCGGTCTACACGTTGTTCGCCACACCCATCTACAGTGCGGACGCGCTGGTGCAAATTGAGCAAAATACCGGAAATTCACTGGTGCAGGATATTGGCTCGGCGTTGTCGAACAAACCTCCGGCCTCAGAAGCGGAAATTCAGCTCATTCAGTCACGACTGGTATTAGGGAAAACGGTAGACGATCTCAACCTTGATATCGCCGTTACCAAAGATACGTTCCCCATTTTTGGCGCGGGCTGGGATCGGCTGATGGGGCGTCAGAACGAAACGGTTAACGTGACGACCTTCATGCTGCCAAAGGCAATGAATGAACAGACCTTCACGCTCAATGTGCTGAATGACACAAGCTATCAACTGGTGAGTGACGGGGGTTTTAGCGCCCGGGGGCAAGTCGGCAAGGTGTTGGAACACGATGGCGTGACGATGCAGGTTGAGGCAATTCATGCCAGCCCGGAGAGCCAATTTACCGTCAGCAAATTCTCCACGCTGGGCATGATAAACACCCTGCAAAATAATCTGATGGTAGCGGAAACAGGCAAAGATACCGGCGTATTAAGCCTGACCTTTACCGGCGAAGACCGCGAGCAAATCCGCCAGATCCTCGACAGTATTACCCGCAACTATCTGCAACAAAACGTGGAACGTAAATCCGAAGAGGCCGCCAAAAGTCTGGCGTTTCTGGCAAAGCAACTGCCTGAGGTGCGTAATCGGCTGGACGTTGCTGAAAACAAGCTGAACGCCTTCCGTCAGGATAAAGACTCCGTGGATTTGCCGCTGGAAGCCAAAGCGGTGCTGGATTCGATGGTGAACATTGACGCTCAGCTGAATGAACTGACCTTTAAAGAAGCGGAGATTTCCAAGCTGTTCACCAAAGCGCATCCGGCGTACCGCACGCTGCTGGAAAAACGTCAGGCGCTGGAAGATGAGAAAAGTAAGCTGAACGGGCGCGTAACGGCGATGCCGAAAACACAGCAGGAAATTGTTCGCCTGACGCGTGATGTGGAGTCCGGTCAGCAGGTCTATATGCAGTTGCTGAACAAACAACAGGAACTGAAGATTACCGAGGCCAGTACGGTCGGCGATGTGCGCATTGTCGATCCCGCGATTGCCCAGCCAGGCGTACTGAAGCCGAAAACGGCGCTGATTATTCTCGGCAGTATCATTCTCGGTTTGATGCTTTCCGTGGTGGGCGTACTGCTGCGTTCTCTGTTTAATCGCGGTATTGAAAGCCCGCAGGCACTGGAAGAGCATGGTATCAGCGTGTATGCCAGTATTCCGCTGTCCGAATGGCAAAAAGCACGTGATAACGTTCAGACCATTAAAGGTGTGAAACGCTACAAGCAAAGCCAGCTGTTGGCCGTGGGTAATCCAACCGATCTCGCCATAGAAGCGGTCCGCAGCCTGCGTACCAGCCTGCACTTTGCCATGATGCAGGCGCGTAACAATGTATTGATGCTGACCGGCGTCAGCCCGTCGATTGGCAAAACGTTTGTCTGCGCCAACCTGGCGGCAGTCATCAGCCAGACCAATAAACGCGTGCTGTTGATCGACTGCGATATGCGCAAAGGCTATACCCACGAACTGCTGGGGACCAATAACGACAACGGCCTGTCTGAGATCCTCATCGGCAAAGGGGATATCTCATCCAGCGCCAAACCGACATCGATTCCGCATTTTGATCTGATCCCTCGCGGTCAAATCCCTCCCAATCCTTCCGAGCTGCTGATGAGCGAGCGTTTCGGCGAACTGATTGCCTGGGCCAGCTCGCACTATGACCTGGTGCTGATTGACACTCCACCAATTCTGGCGGTGACCGATGCGGCGATTGTTGGCCGTCATGTCGGCACCACGCTGATGGTGGCGCGTTATGCGGTCAACACGCTGAAAGAGGTGGAAACCAGCCTGAGTCGCTTCGAGCAAAATGGCATTCAGGTGAAAGGGGTGATCCTCAACTCGATCTTCCGTCGTGCCAGCGGGTATCAGGATTACGGCTACTACGAATACGAATATACGTCGGATGCGAAATAAATCACCAACCCTGCCGGATGCGGCAAAAACGCCTTATCCGGCCTACAAAAGCGTATCTATCCGGAAACGAAAATGACGACAGAAAACCCGCTAATTTCAATTTATATGCCAACCTGGAACCGCCAGCAGCTGGCCATTCGGGCGATTAAATCGGTGTTGCGCCAGGACTACCCTCACTGGGAGATGATCATTGTGGATGATTGCTCTTCCTCATATGAGCAGTTGCAGCAGTTTGTTGAGGAACTCAACGATCCGCGCGTGTCGTATACACATAATTCCACCAACTCCGGGGCCTGTGCGGTGCGTAATCAGGCCATTATGCAGGCCAACGGGCAATACATTACGGGGATTGATGATGATGATGAATGGACGCCGAACCGCCTGAGCGTGTTCCTGCAGTATCGGCATCAACTGGTCACACGGGCGTTTCTGTATGCCAATGACTATGTCTGTGAGGGAGAAGTGTATTCGCAGCCGACCAGTCTGCCGCTCTATCCGAAGTCCGTTTATTCACGCCGCAGGTTTTATAAGCGCAACATCATTGGTAATCAGGTATTTACCTGGGCATGGCGGTTTAAAGCATGCCTGTTCGATACCACGCTGAAAGCGGCGCAGGATTACGACATCTTCCTGCGCATGGTGGTGGCGTATGGCAAACCGTGGAAGGTCAAAGAGGCGACGCAGATCCTGCATGTGAATCACGGCGAGATGCGTATTACCTCATCGCCGAATAAATTCTCCGGCTACTTTCAGTTTTACCGCAAGCACAAAGGCAAATTTGACCGGGCCAGCAAGAAATATCAGTTGTTTACCCTCTATCAGATCCGCAACAAACGGATGAACTGGCGCACGCTGCTGACGCTGCTTTCTGTTCGCAACAGTAAGCGTCTGGCCGACGGACTGCGAGGACGCTAATTATGCTGGAAGATTTACGCGCGAACGGTTGGAGTCTGCGCCCCTGCTGCATGGTGGCGGCCTATCGGATTGCCCATTTTTGCTCCGTCTGGCGTAAAAAAAACATCATAAACAACCTGTGGGCCGCCCCGGTGCTGGTGATGTATCGCTTTATCACCGAGTGCCTGTTTGGCTATGAAATTCAGGCTGCTGCATCAATTGGTCGTCGTTTCACCATCCATCATGGCTATGGGGTGGTTATCAATAAACACGTGGTGGCGGGGGATGATTTTACCCTACGCCACGGCGTCACTATCGGCAATCTTGGTGCCAACGATCCATCCTGTCCGGTCATCGGTAACGGCGTTGAGTTGGGGGCCAATGTCACTCTGCTCGGCGACGTTGCTATTGGCGATAACGTGACGATTGGCGCCGGGAGCGTTGTGGTGGATAGCGTCCCGGACAATACGCTGGTCGTGGGTGAGAAGGCACGGGTGAAGGTAATAAAATGAAGATATTACAGTTTAATGTCCGACTCGCAGAAGGTGGGGCGGCAGGCGTGGCGTTAGATTTGCATCTGAGGTCGCTGGAAAAAGGGCTGTCGTCGCGATTTGTCTATGGCTATGGCAAAGGCGGTAAAAAAAGCGCCAGTCATGCGAATTTCCCGCAGGTTATCAAATATACGCCGCGCCTGACGTCGGCGGCGAACATTGCGCTGTTTCGTTTCGCGAACCGCGACATGTTTGGCAATCTCAACAAGTTATATCGTGAAGTTACCCGCACCTCCGGCCCGCTGGTACTGCATTTTCACGTGTTGCACAGCTACTGGTTGAACCTGGAAGAGGTGGTGACCTTTTGCCAAAAAGTGAAGGCGCATAAACCGGATATCACTTTCGTCTGGACGCTGCACGATCACTGGAGCGTGACCGGGCGCTGTGCCTTTACCGATGGCTGCGAAGGCTGGAAAACGGGCTGTCAGAAATGCCCAACGCTCAGCAACTATCCGCCGGTAAAAGTCGATAAAGCCCATCAGCAGTTGCCCGGTAAGCGGCAGATGTTTCGCGCCATGTTGGCGCTGGGTTGCCAGTTTATCTCGCCCAGTCAACATGTGGCCGACGCATTCAACAGCCTGTATGGTGTGGGACGCTGCCGTATTATCAATAATGGCATTGATGTGGCAACTGAAGCCATTCTTGGCGAACTGCCCGCGATGCCTGCGGAGAGCGGTCGGCCGAAAATTGCCGTGGTGGCTCATGACCTGCGCTATGACGGCAAAACCAGTCAACAACTGGTGCGAGCGATTGCCGCGCTTGGGGACAAAATTGAGCTGCATACCTTCGGCAAATTTTCGCCATTTGCGGGAGATAACGTCATCAACCACGGTTTTGAGAGCGATAAGCGCACGTTGATGAGTGCGCTTAACCAGATGGATGGACTGGTGTTCAGCTCCCGTGTCGATAACTACCCGCTGATTCTGTGCGAAGCACTTTCCATCGGCGTACCGGTAATTGCTACACACAGCGATGCCGCGCAGGAAGTGCTGGCTAAATCAGGCGGCAAAACGTTCAGCGAAGCGGATGTATTGCAGCTGGTGCAGCTGAAAAAATCAGACATTGCGCAGGCGGTATTTGACACGTCCCTTACCGCGTTCAGCCAGCGCAGTCGGGTGGCATACAGTGGGCAACAGATGCTGGAGGAATATGTCTCGTTCTATCAGAATCTGTAGCTATCTGGTGCTACCGCTGCTTTATCTGCTGGTTAACGTCAAACTTGCCCAGCTTGGCGAGAGCTTCCCGATAACCATCGTCACGTTCTTGCCCGTTCTGCTGTTGCTGTTTGTCGAGCGCATCAATATCAAAAAATTAATGATCGCACTGGGCGTGGGGGGCGGGCTGACGGCGTTTAACTACCTGTTCGGTCAATCACTGGATGCCAGCAAGTACGTAACGTCAGCGATGCTGTTTGTTTATACCGTGGTGATTATTGGCATGGTGTGGAGTATTCGCTTCAAAACCATTTCACCGCATAACTATATTAAGATTTTGCGTTTTTTCTGGCTGGTGGTGGGACTGGTGGTGGGGTTAGCTGCGGTTGAAATGGCGCAGATAATTCTCAGCGGCGGCAGCAGTTTAATGGAAGTTATTTCGAAATATCTTATTTACAGTAACAGCTATGTTCTGAACTTTATTAAGTTTGGTGGGAAACGTACCACTGCGCTCTATTTTGAACCGGCATTCTTCGCTCTGGCGTTAATCTCAATTTGGCTCAGTATCAAACAGTTTGGTATCAAAACACCTAAATCCGATGCTATGATTCTGGCAGGGATAATATTATCAGGATCGTTTTCAGGGGTAATGACGTTTATTTTGTTTTATCTCCTGGAGTGGGCGTTCCAGTACCTGAATAAGGATGCGATAAAAAAGAAGCTACCACTGGCGATAATCTCATTAAGCGTGTTTTTAGTTGGTGTGATATTTGCGTTTCCGTACATCGCAACGCGGCTTGGTGATTTAGGAACTGAAGGTTCGTCATCGTATTATCGTATCGTAGGACCATTAGTGATGGTCGGTTATTCGTTACTGAACGTTGATGGCGTAGTGAGATTTGGCTCACTTTATGAATACGTCGCGTCATTCGGAATTTTTAACGGTGCAGATGTCGGTAAAACAATAGACAATGGTTTGTATCTGCTGATTATTTATTTTTCATGGTTCGCGGTGATATTAGCCCTATGGTACATGGGGAAGGTCATGAAAATGATGATCAATGCGTTTGGCGATAATCAGAATTATCGGGTGCAGCTTTATCTTTTTACGCCGTTATCACTGTTTTTTACAGGTTCAGTATTTAGTCCGGAATACGCGTTTTTAATTGTGTGTCCGTTTATATTGCGCAAGGCGCTGAATATCGCGAGGTAACTCACATGCTGCTCAGTATCATTACCGTCGCCTTTCGCAATCTGGAAGGGATCGCCAAAACTCACGCATCGCTGGCACATCTGGCGCAAGCGGGTGATATCAGTTTTGAGTGGATTGTTGTTGATGGCGGCTCCTCGGATGGTACGCCGGCGTTTCTTGAAGGGCTCAGTGGGGAACACCGGTTACGGTTTGTTAGCGAGCCGGATAACGGCATCTATGATGCGATGAACAAAGGTATCGCGATGGCGCGCGGGCGGTTCGCGTTGTTCCTCAACTCCGGGGATATTCTGCATGCGGATGCGGCACATTTTATCCGCCAGTTAAAAACGCAGAGCGACCAAACCATGGTCATTGGCGATGCGTTGCTGGATTTCGGCAATGGCAACAAAATTAAGCGCCGGGCAAAACCAGGTTGGTATATTTATCACAGCCTGCCCGCCAGCCATCAGGCGATATTCTTTCCGCTCTCAGGATTGAATGTCTGGCATTATGATTTGCAATATAAAATATCGTCTGATTACGCGTTGGCAGCCCAATTATACAAGTCCGGTTACGCTTTTAAAAAGCTGAGCGGGTTGGTATCGGAGTTTTCCATGGGCGGAGTGTCAACGACGAATAATCTGGAATTGTGTCGGGATGCCAAAAAAGTACAGCGCCAGATATTACACATGCCAGGTTTTTGGACCGGATTGTCAGAATATTTACGTCTGCGCACAACTGGTAAAACTAAAACCTTATATGGGAAAACGTAAGGGCATAGTATGCAAGATTTAAGCGGATTTGAAGTGCCTGGAGGTTTTCGCGGCGGTGGCGCTATTAAAGTGCAATTATGGTGGGCAGTGCAAGCAACATTATTTCGCTGGTCTCCACAGGTCATGTATCGCTGGCGTGCATTTTTATTACGAATGTTTGGCGCAAAAATAGGAAAAAACGTAGTCATTCGGCCTTCAGTAAGAATTACTTATCCGTGGAAATTAACCCTGGGAGATTATGCCTGGGTGGGTGACGACGCGGTTTTATATACGTTAGGTGATATTACGATTGGCGCCCACGCGGTTATTTCGCAAAAAAGTTATTTATGCACCGGGAGTCATGATTATGCCAGTCAACATTTTGATATTAACGCCACGCCGATTGTGGTTGGCGCTAAATGCTGGTTGGCGACAGATGTCTTTGTCGCGCCTGGCGTGACGATTGGCGATGGCACCGTCGTTGGAGCACGAAGCAGCGTATTTAAATCGCTGCCAGCAAATGTCATTTGTCGGGGAAATCCCGCAGTAGTCACGCGCGAACGCGTCGAGAAAGTTACTCCCTGAGGGGATCACTGAAGAGGTTATAACATGTCAAAAGTCGCTCTCATTACTGGCGTAACCGGGCAGGATGGTTCTTACCTGGCAGAACTCCTGCTGGAAAAAGGGTACGAAGTACACGGTATTAAGCGTCGCGCTTCATCATTCAACACCGAACGTGTGGACCACATCTACCAGGATCCGCATTCAGGCAATCCCAAATTTCATCTGCACTATGGCGATTTGACCGACTCCTCCAACCTGACCCGTATTTTACAGGAAGTCCAACCGGATGAGGTCTATAACCTGGGCGCCATGAGCCATGTCGCGGTGTCGTTTGATTCACCGGAATACACCGCAGACGTTGATGCGATCGGCACCTTGCGTTTGCTGGAGGCGATCCGCTTCCTTGGTCTGGAGAAAAAGACCCGTTTTTATCAGGCGTCCACCTCTGAGCTGTACGGTCTGGTACAGGAAATCCCGCAGAAAGAGAGCACGCCGTTCTATCCGCGCTCGCCGTATGCCGTTGCCAAGCTGTACGCCTACTGGATAACCGTCAACTACCGCGAGTCTTACGGGATGTATGCCTGTAACGGCATTCTGTTCAACCACGAGTCTCCGCGCCGCGGCGAAACCTTTGTTACTCGCAAAATTACCCGGGCGATCGCCAACATCGCTCAGGGGCTGGAGTCTTGCTTGTACCTGGGCAACATGGATTCACTGCGCGATTGGGGGCATGCCAAAGATTACGTCAGGATGCAGTGGATGATGCTGCAGCAGGATAAGCCGGAAGATTTCGTGATTGCCACCGGCGTGCAGTATTCCGTGCGCCAGTTTGTAGAAATGGCGGCCGCTCAGCTGGGGATTAAATTGCGCTTTGAAGGTGAGGGCGTGAATGAGAAAGGCATCGTGGTTTCTGTGACCGGACACGATGCGCCGGGGGTGAAACCCGGGGATGTCATGATTGCCGTTGATCCGCGCTACTTCCGTCCGGCTGAGGTGGAAACGCTGCTGGGCGATCCGGCCAAAGCCCATGAAAAACTGGGCTGGAAACCGGAAATCACACTGCGCCAGATGATCTCGGAAATGGTTGCCAACGATCTTGATGCGGCGAAGAAACATTCCCTGCTCAAGTCGCACGGTTACGAGGTCGCTATCGCGCTGGAGTACTAAGGATGAAGACACAACGTATTTTTGTGGCGGGCCATCGCGGGATGGTGGGGGCCGCCATCGTCAGACAATTGTCGCAGCGAAATAACGTAGAGCTGGTGCTGCGTACCCGCGACCAGCTTAATCTGCTGGACGCCGGTGCGGTGCAGGCGTTCTTCGCCACTGAACACCTTGATCAGGTTTATCTGGCGGCGGCAAAAGTAGGGGGGATTGTGGCAAACAATACTTATCCTGCTGATTTTATTTATGAAAACATGATGATTGAGAGCAACATTATTCATGCAGCGCATCTGCATAACGTGAATAAACTGTTGTTTCTCGGGTCATCCTGTATTTATCCCAAGCAAGCCACCCAGCCAATCGCTGAAAGTGAACTGTTGCAGGGGACTCTTGAACCGACCAATGAACCGTATGCGATTGCCAAAATTGCCGGTATCAAGCTGTGCGAATCGTATAACCGGCAGTATGGCCGTGATTATCGCTCGGTGATGCCGACCAATCTGTACGGACCGCATGACAACTTTCATCCGAGTAATTCGCATGTGATCCCGGCTCTGCTGCGCCGCTTTCATGAGGCTCGCGAGCAAAATACGCCGGATGTGGTGGTGTGGGGAAGCGGGACGCCAATGCGTGAATTTCTGCATGTCGACGATATGGCGGCGGCCAGTATCCACGTGATGGAGCTGGCTCAGGAAGTGTTGCAGGAATATACCCAACCAATGCTGTCGCATATCAACGTGGGCACTGGCGTGGACTGCACCATCCGTGAACTGGCCCAGACCATCGCGCAGGTTGTGGGTTACAAGGGGCGCGTGGTGTTTGACGCCAGCAAACCGGACGGCACGCCGCGCAAATTGCTCGACGTTACGCGTCTGCATCAGTTGGGCTGGTATCACGAGATATCTCTGGAAGCGGGGCTTGCCAGTACATATCAGTGGTTCCTTGAAAACCAGCAGCGTTACCGGGGGTAAGCATGTTTTTACGTCATGAGGATTTTGCCACCGTTGTACGTTCAACTCCGCTGATTTCCATCGATTTGATCGTGGAAAACGCCCACGGCGAATTTCTGCTTGGCAAGCGCCTCAATCGTCCGGCGCAGGGGTACTGGTTCGTGCCCGGCGGTCGGGTGCAAAAGGATGAACCGCTGCGCGCGGCCTTTGAGCGGCTGACTGACGCTGAGCTGGGGTTACGTTTACCGCTGTCCGCTGCAGAGTTTTACGGGGTCTGGCAGCACTTCTATGACGACAACTTTTCCGGGGAAGATTTCTCAACGCATTACATCGTGCTGGGATTTCGTCTGCGGGTATCGGAAAACGACCTGCAGCTGCCTGACGTTCAACATGACGCGTACCGCTGGCTGGCAATTGAAGAGATTCTGACCAGTGACCATGTGCACGACAACAGCCGGGCTTACTTCCGTGAGAAGAGTCAGGCCGGAGTACCCGGGCTATGAAGATCCTTGTGTATGGCATCAACTATTCGCCGGAGTTGACCGGTATCGGTAAATACACCGGTGAAATGGTGGAGTGGATGGCGCAACAGGGGCATGACGTACGGGTGATCACTGCGCCGCCTTATTATCCGCAGTGGAAGGTCAACGGTCGCTACTCATCCTGGCGCTACCGTCGTGAAGAAGGCGATGCCATCGTCTGGCGTTGCCCGCTGTATGTACCTGAGCAGCCTTCTACGCTCAAGCGCGTGCTGCATTTAGGCAGTTTTGCCCTGAGCAGTTTCTTCCCGTTGCTGGCGCAGCGCCGCTGGAAGCCGGATCGCATCATTGGGGTAGTGCCGACGCTGTTTTGTACGCCGGGCATGCGCCTGCTGGCGAAGCTGTCCGGGGCGCGCACGCTGCTGCATATTCAGGATTACGAAGTCGATGCCATGCTGGGGCTTGGCATGGCGGGCAAAGGCAAGCGTGGCGCGGTGGCAAAACTGGCCAGCGCCTTTGAGCGCAGTGGGCTGTTGAATATGGATCATATTTCGACCATTTCTCGCTCAATGATGAATAAAGCGCAGGAGAAGGGCGTTGATGCACAGAAGGTCATTTTCTTTCCGAACTGGTCAGAAGTAGCGCGTTTTCGTGACGTGAACGATGCCGATGCTCTGGCGTTGCTCCAGCAACTGGGCTTGCCTGATGATAAAAAAATCATTCTCTACTCAGGCAATATCGGTGAAAAGCAAGGGCTGGAGAGTGTGATCGACGCAGCGGCCCTGTTGAGCGAACAGCCCTGGCTGTTTGTGATTGTCGGGCAGGGCGGGGGGAAAGCGCGGCTGGAGAGTATGTCTAGTGAACGCGGCCTGAACAATGTGATGTTCTTTCCGCTGCAATCTTATGACGCGCTGCCTGCGCTGCTCAAGATGGCGGACTGCCATCTGGTGGTACAAAAGCGCGGTGCGGCGGATGCCGTATTGCCCTCCAAACTGACCAATATCCTCGCCGTTGGCGGTAACGCGGTGATTACCGCCGAACCTGAGACCGAGTTGGGTCAGCTGTGTGACGCTCACCCAGGCATCGCGGTGTGTGTCGAACCTGAATCAATGAATGCGCTGGTTGGCGGGATTCAACAGGCGTTAACCATGCCAAAAGTGAACACGGTGGCACGTGAGTATGCCGAACGCACGTTGGATAAAGAAAACGTGCTGAGCCAATTTATTGCAGATATTCGGGGTACATGATGAGTCAAAGCAAACTCTTTCCGGTGGTGATGGCCGGTGGCTCGGGTAGCCGTTTATGGCCTCTGTCCCGCGTGTTGTATCCAAAGCAGTTCCTGTGCCTGAAAGGCGACTTCACCATGCTGCAGACAACGATTTGTCGTCTGAACGGCGTGGAGTGCGAAAGCCCGGTGGTTATCTGTAATGAACAACACCGTTTCATTGTGGCGGAACAGCTACGACAACTGCACAAGCTGACTGAGAATATTATTCTCGAACCCGCCGGGCGCAATACGGCACCGGCGATAGCACTGGCCGCGCTGGCGGCAAAACGTCAAAGTCCGGGGGAAGATCCGCTGCTGTTGGTATTGGCGGCCGATCACATGATTGCCGACGAGGAGGCATTTCGCGAGGCGGTTCGCAATGCAACGCCCTACGCCAGCGCGGGTAAGCTGGTGACGTTTGGCATCGTGCCGGACCAGCCGGAGACCGGCTATGGTTATATACGTCGCGGCGAGGTTTCGCCATCCAATACTGACGCCGTGGCTTTTCAGGTGGCGCAGTTTGTTGAAAAGCCCAATCTGGAAACCGCGCAGGCTTACGTGGCGAGCGGCGACTACTACTGGAACAGCGGCATGTTTCTGTTCCGGGCCGGGCGCTATCTGGAAGAACTGAAAAAATATCGCCCCGACATTCTTGAGGCCTGCGAAAACGCCATGAGTACGGTTGACCCCGATCTTGATTTTATCCGCGTTGATGAACAGGCGTTTCTCGCCTGCCCGGAAGAGTCTGTGGACTATGCGGTAATGGAACGTACGGCCGATGCGGTGGTGATGCCCATGAACGCAGGCTGGAGCGATGTTGGCTCCTGGTCATCATTGTGGGAAATCAGCGCCCATACCGCTGAAGGCAATGTGCATCATGGTGACGTCATTAGCCATAAAACGGAAAACAGCTACGTGTATGCCGAGTCTGGCCTGGTGACGACCGTCGGGGTGAAGGATCTGGTGGTGGTGCAGACCAAAGATGCGGTGCTGATAGCCGATCGCAACGCGGTGCAGGACGTCAAAAAAGTGGTGGAGCAAATTAAAGCTGACGGACGCCATGAACACCATATTCACCGTGAAGTTTATCGTCCATGGGGCAAGTACGACTCTATTGATGCCGGAGACCGTTACCAGGTGAAGCGAATTACCGTTAAACCCGGAGAGGGATTGTCCGTGCAGATGCATCATCACCGGGCTGAACACTGGGTTGTGGTGGCTGGTACCGCGAAGGTGACAATCAATGATGATATCAAACTGCTCGCTGAAAACGAGTCTGTCTATATTCCGCTGGGGGCGACCCATTGCCTGGAGAACCCGGGGAAAATCCCGCTCGATCTGATTGAAGTGCGCTCCGGATCTTATCTCGATGAGGATGATGTGGTGCGGTTTGCGGACAGATACGGGCGCGCTTAACACAACATCATCGTTGCCGGATGGCGGCGTGTACGCCTTATCCGGCCTACAAACGAACGGTTAGTCATTTTTTGAAAAAAATCTCCAGTCAGGAGAGGGCTAACTGTTGCCTGAAGAAGGGTAAATCATGACGAAATTAACCTGTTTTAAAGCCTACGATATTCGTGGCAGGCTGGGCGAAGAGCTGAATGAAGGTATCGCATGGCGTATTGGCCGCGCTTACGGTGAGCTACTGAAGCCAAAAACGATTGTCCTCGGCGGCGATGTGCGCCTGACCAGTGAGACGCTGAAGCTGGCGCTGGCGAAAGGACTGCAGGATTCGGGCGTGGATGTGCTGGATATTGGTATGTCGGGCACCGAAGAGATTTATTTTGCCACTTTCCACCTGGGCATTGACGGCGGTATTGAAGTGACCGCCAGCCATAATCCGATGGATTACAACGGCATGAAGCTGGTGCGGGAAGGGGCACGGCCCATCAGCGGTGATACCGGTCTGCGCGACGTGCAGTGCCTGGCGGAAGCCAATGACTTCCCGGCGGTTGATGAGACAAAACGTGGCCGCTACCAGCGCATTACTACCCGTGATGCCTACATTGACCACCTGCTGGGTTACATCAATCCCGCCAACCTGAAACCGATGAAGCTGGTGCTCAATTCCGGCAACGGCGCGGCAGGTCCGGTGGTTGACGCCATTGAAGCCCGTTTTAAGGCGCTGGACGTGCCGGTCGAGTTCATCAAAATCCACAACACGCCGGATGGCAACTTCCCCAACGGTATTCCCAATCCTCTGCTGCCGGAATGCCGGGCCGACACGCGCAATGCAGTGATTGAACACGGCGCGGATATGGGGATTGCCTTCGACGGTGATTTTGACCGCTGCTTCCTGTTCGATGAAAAAGGTCAGTTCATTGAAGGCTACTACATTGTCGGCCTGCTGGCGGAAGCGTTTCTGGAGAAGAATCCGGGGGCGAAAATTATCCACGACCCACGCCTGTCCTGGAACACCGTGGATGTGGTGACGGCGGCAGGCGGTAAACCGGTGATGTCTAAAACCGGGCACGCGTTTATCAAAGAGCGGATGCGCCGTGAAGATGCCATTTATGGCGGTGAAATGAGCGCGCACCACTATTTCCGAGATTTTGCCTATTGCGACAGCGGAATGATCCCGTGGCTGCTGGTGGCGGAGCTGCTGTCTCTGAAAGGGCAATCGCTGGGCGAACTGGTTCGTGGCCGGATGGTGGCCTACCCGGCGAGCGGAGAAATAAACAGTACGCTGGCAGAGCCGACGGCGGCGATTGCGCGCGTGGAGCAGCATTTTTCCCGTGAGGCGTTGTCGGTGGACAGAACGGACGGTATCAGCATGTCGTTTGTCGACTGGCGCTTTAATTTACGCTCATCCAATACCGAACCGGTGGTGCGCCTGAACGTGGAATCGCGCGGAGATATTCCGTTGATGGAAGCGCGAACGCGCACTCTTCTGGCGTTACTGAATCAGTAATGCTGGTGCTTCCTTTGCCCGATGCTGGGCAAAGGGTGACTAACAGGAACCACGATGACACATCTAAAAAAGCGCGAACGCGCCAAAACCAATGCGTCGTTAATTTCGATGGTGCAACGCTTTTCAGATATCACCATCATGTTTGGCGGGTTGTGGGTAATCTGCGAATTAAGCGGTTTGCCTTTCCTGTACATGCACCTGCTGGTGGCGCTGATCACGCTGGTCGTTTTTCAGATGCTCGGTGGCATAACGGATTTTTATCGCTCCTGGCGTGGTGTCAAAATTTCCACTGAGCTGGTGCTGTTACTGCAAAACTGGACGCTGAGTCTGATTTTTTGCGCAGGTCTGATCGCCTTTAATAACGATTTTGACAACCGTCTCGCCGTCTGGCTGGCGTGGTATCTGCTATCCAGCGTTGGCCTGGTGTTGTGCCGCTCGTTTATTCGCTACGGCGCGGGATGGTTGCGCAATCGCGGGTACAACACTCGCCGGGTGGCGGTGGCAGGGGAACTGCCAGCCGGACAAATGCTACTGGACAGCTTTCGCCATGAACCGTGGTTGGGGTTTGAAGTGGCGGGGGTCTATCACGATCCTATCCCAGGGAAAAACTCCCGCGACTGGGCCGGTAATCTGCAACAACTGGTGGACGACGCCAAATCCTCACGCATTCACAACGTCTATATCGCCATGTCGATGAGCGATGGCGCCAGCGTAAAAAAACTGGTGCGCGAGCTGGCCGACACCACCTGTTCAGTGATCCTTATTCCTGATGTCTTTACCTTCAACATCCTGCATTCACGAATTGAGGAGATGAACGGCATACCGGTGGTGCCGCTGTATGACACGCCGCTCTCGGGGATTAATCGTCTGTTAAAGCGCGCGGAAGATATCGTGCTGGCTTCGCTGATCCTGCTGCTTATTTCTCCGGTGCTGTGTGGCATAGCGCTACTGGTAAAACTGACCTCCAAAGGACCGGTGATTTTCCGCCAGACCCGCTATGGCATGGACGGCAAACCGATCAAAGTCTGGAAGTTTCGTTCGATGAAAGTGATGGAAAACGACGCGGTGGTGACGCAGGCGACGCAAAACGATCCGCGCGTTACCCCTGTGGGGAATTTCCTGCGCCGAACGTCGCTCGATGAACTGCCGCAGTTTATTAACGTGCTGACCGGAGGCATGTCTATCGTCGGGCCACGCCCGCATGCGGTAGCGCATAACGAACAGTATCGCCAACTGATCGAGGGGTACATGTTACGCCATAAGGTGAAACCGGGGATTACCGGCTGGGCGCAAATCAACGGCTGGCGGGGTGAAACCGATACGCTGGAAAAAATGGAAAAACGTGTGGAATTTGACCTCGAATACATTCGCGAGTGGAGCGTGTGGTTCGATATCAAAATTGTTTTTCTGACGGTATTCAAAGGCTTTGTCAACAAAGCGGCGTATTAACATGAGCTTACGAGAAAAAACGCTGAACGGCGCAAAGTGGTCGGCGATTGCCACGGTGATCATCATTGGTCTGGGGCTTATCCAGATGACCGTACTGGCACGGATTATTGATAACCACCAGTTCGGGTTGTTAACCGTGGCGCTGGTAATCATCGCGCTGGCCGATACGCTGTCTGACTTTGGTATCGCTAACTCAATTATTCAGCGCAAAGAGATTGGCTATCTAGAACTGACCACGCTGTACTGGCTCAACGTTGGGCTGGGTATCGTGGTATGCGTGGCGATGTTTCTGCTGAGCGAGACGATTGCCCATGTGCTCAACAACCCAGAACTGGCACCGCTCATCAAAACTTTATCACTGGCGTTTGTGGTGATACCACACGGGCAGCAGTTTCGCGCGCTGATGCAAAAAGAGCTGGCCTTCAACAAAATTGGCATGATTGAAACCAGTTCGGTGCTGGCCGGTTTTACCTTCACCGTAGTCAGCGCCCATTTCTGGCCGCTCGCGCTGACGGCCATTCTCGGGTATCTGGTGAACAGTTCGCTACGCACGCTGCTGTTCGGCTATTTTGGTCGCCGGATTTACCGTCCGGGGCTGCATTTTTCGCTGGCATCGGTTTCGTCGAATCTGCGTTTTGGTGCGTGGCTGACGGCAGACAGCATTATCAATTACATCAATACCAACCTTTCCACGCTGGTTTTAGCCCGCACGTTGGGAGCTGGCGTGGCGGGTGGATTCAATCTCGCCTGGAATGTGGCGGTTGTCCCCCCGATCAAACTGAACCCGATTATCACCCGCGTGCTGTTTCCGGCGTTTGCCAAAATCCAGGATGACAGCGAAAAGCTACGGGTGAATTTTTACAAGCTGCTGTCGGTGGTTGGGATTATCAACTTCCCGGCGCTGCTGGGACTGATGGTGGTGTCGAATAACGTGGTGCCGCTGGTATTCGGCGAGAAGTGGAACGGCATTATCCCCATCCTGCAACTGCTGTGCATTGTTGGGCTGCTGCGCTCGGTGGGGAATCCAATAGGATCGCTTTTGATGGCGAAAGCGCGGGTCGATATCAGCTTTAAATTCAATGTTTTCAAAACCTTTCTGTTTATTCCCGCCATTTTCATCGGTGGACATCTGGCCGGGGCAATTGGCGTGACGCTGGGCTTTTTGTTGGTCCAGGTGATTAACACAGTCCTCAGCTATTTCGTGATGATTAAACCTGTTCTTGGCCCCAGCTACCGCCAGTACATGCTCAGTCTTTGGCTGCCGTTGTATCTCTCCTTGCCAACCCTTGTGGTGAGTTATGCGCTGGGTGTGTTGCTGCATGGGCAACTGTCGTTGGGCGTGTTGTTGGGGAGCCAGATAGCGGCAGGGGCGCTGGCGTTTGCGCTAATGATGGTGCTGTCGCGTCATCCGCTGGTGGTGGAAATAAAACGCCAGCTCTGTCGCAGTGAAAAAATGAAAACCTTGCTCCGTGCAGGATAAGAACAACGCTTTAAGAGGTCATAATGAAACTATTAATTTTGGGCAACCATACCTGCGGGAACCGAGGGGATAGCGCGATCCTGCGCGGTTTGCTGGATGCCATTAACGCGTTGCGTCCTGAGACTGAAGTGGATGTTATGAGCCGTTACCCGGTGAGCTCCTCATGGTTGCTGAACCGCCCGGTGATGGGCGATCCGCTGTATTCGCAGATGAAGCAACACAACAACGCAGCGGGTGTTATGGGGCGCGTGAAGAAAGTGCTGCGTCGCCGCTATCAGCATCAGGTACTGCTCTCGCGTGTTACCGACTCCGGTAATCTGCGCAATATCGCTATCGCCCAGGGTTTTACCGATTTTGTTCGTCTGCTGTCGCGCTATGACGCCATCATCCAGGTCGGCGGATCGTTCTTTGTCGATCTGTATGGCGTACCGCAGTTTGAACATGCCCTGTGTTCGTTTATGGCGAAAAAACCGTTGTACATGATTGGTCACAGCGTGGGGCCATTCCAGGATGAGCAGTTTAATCAACTGGCGAACTACGTGTTTGGTCACTGTAATGCGTTGATTTTACGTGAATCCGTAAGTCTTGATTTGATGAAGCGCAGCGAAATAACCACGGATAAAGTTGAAACAGGCGTGGATACGGCCTGGCTGGTCGACAATCATCATGAGGATTTTGAGCCAGGTTATGCGGTACAGCACTGGTTAGATATGGCGGCTAAACAGAAGACCGTTGCCATTACATTACGTGAGTTGGCCCCTTTTGATAAGCGTCTGGGGACAACGCAGCAGGCCTATGAGCAAGCCTTTGCCGGGGTGGTGAACCGCATCCTCGATGAAGGTTACCAGGTGATTGCACTGTCAACCTGCACCGGTATTGATAGTTACAACAAAGATGATCGCATGGTGGCGTTAAACCTGCGCCAGTATGTTAACGACCCGGCCCGATATCACGTGGTGATGGATGAACTTAACGATCTGGAGATGGGGAAGATTCTGGGAGCATGCGATCTGACGGTGGGTACTCGCTTGCACTCGGCCATCATCTCGATGAATTTTATGACGCCTGCCATCGCCATTAACTACGAGCATAAATCGGCAGGGATTATGCAACAGTTGGGGTTACCGGAGATGGCTGTCGATATTCGCCACCTGCTCGATGGTAGCCTGGAAGGAAAGGTCGCCAATACCCTCGGACAGTTACCTGAACTGAACATACGGCTTGGGGACGCTGTGACACGCGAACGCGAACGCGGGGTACACATGGTGCAGTCGGTTTTAACGCGCATTGAGGGGGAAAAATGAAGATTGGCTTTTTCCTGCTTAAATTTCCGCTCTCTTCTGAGACCTTTGTACTCAATCAGATAACCGCATTTATCGATATGGGCTACGACGTGGAGATTGTCGCTTTGCAGAAGGGCGATCTTGAAAATACGCATGCCTCATTTAATACCTACCGGCTGGGTGAAAAAACGCGCTGGTTGCTCAATGAACCGGAAAGCAAACTGGCGAAGCTGAAATATAGGGCCGCGGCGGCTCTGCACGGTCTCACCCGCGCAGCGACCTGGAAGGCGCTTAATGTTGCACGCTATGGCGAGGAGGCGCGCAATCTGATTTTGGCGGCTATTTGCGGCGGGAATCCGCAGGCGTTTCAGGCAGATGTCTTTATTGCTCATTTTGGGCCGGCAGGCGTAACCGCCGCCAAGCTGCGTGAGCTTGGGATGATCCGCGGAAAAATCGCCACGGTTTTTCACGGCGTCGATGTTTCGCATCGGGATGTGCTTACCCGCTATACCCCTGAGTATCAGCAACTGTTTCAACGTGGAGATTTGATGTTACCCATCAGCAATCTCTGGGCCGGACGTTTAAAAAACATGGGATGCCCGCCGCAAAAAATCGCGGTTTCGCGTATGGGTATCGACATGACGCGTTTTACCCCTCGCCAACTGAAAGCACCAGCTGCACCGCTGGAAATTATCTCTGTCGCCCGGTTAACCGAGAAAAAAGGACTGCACGTCGCCATCGAAGCCTGTCGTCAGTTAAAAGAGCAGGGCGTTTCATTTCGTTATCGCATTCTGGGTATCGGCCCTTGGGAGCGTCGTTTACGTACGCTGATCGAGCAATATCAACTCGATGACGTGATTGAGATGCCCGGCTTTAAGCCCAGTCATCAGGTAAAGGAGATGCTTGAGCAGGCGGATGTATTTTTGCTGCCGTCGATCACCGGAAGAGACGGCGATATGGAGGGGATCCCGGTAGCGCTGATGGAGGCGATGGCGGTGGGTATTCCGGTGATTTCTACCGTTCACAGCGGGATCCCGGAGCTGGTCGAGTCGGGTAAATCTGGCTGGTTGGCACCAGAAAACGATGCGCAGGCACTGGCAGAGCGTTTAGCGGCATTTAGCCTGCTCGACAGTGAGCAGGTACAGCCGATTGTGCAGTGTGCGCGCGAAAAAATTGAAACTGAATTTAATCAGTTAGCGATCAATAAACAGTTAGCCAGTCTGCTGCAAACGATGTAAGTCGAGGTTGTATGTCAGAGAACAAACTCTCACGCCGTACTTTTCTGACGGCAGGCTCTGCGCTTGTCGTATTGCATACTCCCGTTGTCCGGGCGCTTGAATCATCGGGCAGCGTCAACATTCAGGATTACAACCCAAAGGATTGGGTCGCTTCATTCCGGCAGGCGTTCAAAGAAGGACAAACGGTAGTCGTACCCAAAGAACTGGAATGCAAGGATCTCAATACCGCTATCGTTATTCCCCCTGGCAAAACGCTACACCTGCAAGGCAGAATCAGCGGCAATGGCCGTGGTCGCTTTGTTCTGCAGGATGGATGCAGGGTAGTGGGTGAGAAGGGCGGGAGCCTGAGGAATGTTACCCTCGATGTGCGCGGTTCGGATTGCGTGATAAAAGGGATTGCCATGAGTGGTTTCGGGCCAGTGACGCAAGTCTATATCGGCGGTAAGACACCGAGGCTGATGCGCAATCTGGTTATCAATGATATTACCGTCACGCGCGCTAACTATGGGATCCTGCGTCAGGGCTTTCATAACCGAATGGATGGCGTAAAGATTACAAACTGCCGTTTTAGCGATCTTCAGGGGGATGCCATTGAGTGGAATGTGGCGATAAACGACAGCAACATCCTCATTTCTGACCATGTCATTGAACGTATTAACTGTACCAATGGCAACGTGAACTGGGGCATCGGCATCGGGCTGGCGGGCAGTACCTATGACAATTCCTATCCCGATGAACTGGCGGTAAAAAACTTTGTCGTGGCGAATATCACCGGTACCGACTGTCGACAGCTAGTCCATGTAGAGAACGGCAAACATTTTATCATTCGTAATATCACTGCACGAAATATTACCCCAGATTTTAGTAAGAAAGCGGGCATTGATAATGCGACGGTCGCTATTTATGGATGCGATAATTTCGTGATTGATAATATCAATATGGAAAATAGCGCAGGTATGCTCATTGGCTACGGTGTTATTAAAGGACGATATTTATCCATTCCGCAGAACTTTAAGTTAAATAATATCCATCTGGATAACACAAAACTTGAATATAAATTACGCGGCATTCAGATCTCATCAGGTAATGCAACGTCGTTCGTGGCCATCACCAACGTGGAGATGAAGCGAGCCACGCTTGAGTTGCACAACCAACCGCAGCACCTTTTTTTACGTAACATCAGAGTGATGCAGCAATCCGCAACAGGACCCGCGCTCAAGATGCACTTCGATCTACGCCAGGATGTGCGCGGCAAGTTTATGGCTAAGCAGGATACCTTGTTATCACTGGCGAATATCCATGCGGTAAACGAAAGCGGGCAAAGTTCAGTTGACATCGATCGGGTAAACCATCAGGTGGTGAATGTCGAAGCGGTGAATTTTCGACTGCCGGGGCAGAGGAGGTAACTTTGCGACCATTCCTGGCAAAAGTTGTACCCGCCTGGGATTAAGATTACTGCATTCCGCAGTTAAGCGGCGTAACATACGCGGCATCGGAGTAATGTAATTCATACTGGCTAAAACAAGCTAAAAAGCTATAATTCAGCAACAATTGAATAGGTGAATGACTTAATGATTAATTTGAAAGCAGTTATTCCGGTAGCGGGTCTGGGGATGCACATGTTGCCTGCCACGAAGGCAATCCCTAAAGAGATGCTGCCGATCGTAGACAAGCCGATGATTCAATACATTGTCGACGAAATTGTAGCTGCCGGTATCAAAGAAATCGTTCTGGTGACTCATGCGTCTAAGAATGCAGTTGAGAACCACTTCGACACCTCTTACGAACTCGAATCACTCCTTGAGCAGCGTGTTAAGCGCCAGTTATTAGCCGAGGTTCAGTCTATCTGTCCTCCGGGCGTGACTATCATGAACGTTCGTCAGGCTCAGTTGCTGGGTCTGGGGCATTCCATTCTTTGTGCTCGCCCTATCATTGGCGATAACCCGTTTGTCGTGGTATTACCTGACGTCGTTCTGGATACCGCAAGTGCGGATCCGTTGCGCTACAACCTCGCTGCCATGGTGGCACGTTTCAATGAAACCGGGCGCAGTCAGGTGCTGGCTAAACGTATGGAAGGTGATCTGTCTGAATACTCTGTTATTCAAACCAAAGAGGCTTTGGACAACGAAGGTAAAGTCAGCCGTATCGTTGAGTTCATTGAAAAACCGGATCAGCCGCAAACGCTTGATTCCGATCTGATGGCTGTAGGGCGCTATGTGCTTTCGGCTGATATCTGGACAGAGCTGGAAAAAACCGAACCAGGTGCCTGGGGGCGTATTCAGTTAACGGATGCCATCGCGGAGCTGGCAAAAAAACAGTCCGTTGATGCCATGTTGATGACGGGCGACAGCTACGACTGCGGTAAGAAAATGGGCTATATGCAGGCTTTCGTTAAGTATGGGCTGCGTAACCTGAAGGAAGGTCCGAAGTTCCGTAAGAGCATTGAGAAGTTGCTGAGCGAGTAGAGATTTACAGGTCTTTGTGACGGTAAGCCAGAAAAAATAACGGCAGTTAACATTCCACCGCCTATGATTTATGCAGCGGAGTGTTACTGTCGTTTTTCATATAAAAACAAAGAATTACAATAAGTTAACCTACCAGGTTTAATCTGTTTTTTGTTGGATTTTTTCTTGTTTCTGGTCGCATTTGGTAAGACAATTAGCGTTTGAATTTTAGATAGCTTCGCGCTAACTGGCGGGGGCTAGTTACATCATTATCATTCAAGTAGTGCTCTGGTTGCTGCAAAGCCAGGGGCGGTAGCGTGCGTAATGCCCAGAAACGTGCATTATGTGCCAGCATATTAATAGTATTCGTATAAACGATATTCGGAATTAAACGTGAAAATACTAGTTACTGGTGGAGCGGGTTTCATTGGATCTGCAGTAGTTCGTCATATTATTAAAAATACTCAGGATACCGTTGTTAATGTTGATAAACTAACCTACGCCGGTAACCTGGAATCTCTTGCCGAAGTCAGCGAAAATAATCGCTATTATTTTGAACACGCGGATATCTGTGATAAAGCGGCAATGGAGCGTATTTTTGCCACTCATCAACCGGATGCGGTGATGCATCTGGCAGCTGAAAGTCATGTTGACCGCTCTATTACAGGGCCAGCAGCGTTTATCGAAACGAATATCGTCGGTACTTATGTACTGCTGGAAGCTGCTCGTGGCTACTGGAACGAGCTGGATGCAGATAAAAAACAGGCATTTCGTTTCCATCATATCTCCACAGATGAAGTATACGGCGACCTGCCACATCCAGATGAAGTGGCTGCCGGTAATGTGTTGCCTCTGTTCACTGAAAAGACAGCTTATGCGCCGAGTAGCCCATATTCTGCTTCAAAGGCCTCAAGCGATCATCTGGTTCGTGCATGGTTGCGCACCTATGGCTTCCCAACAATTGTCACCAACTGTTCCAATAACTACGGGCCATATCACTTCCCTGAAAAACTAATCCCGCTGGTGATTCTGAATGCGCTGGAAGGTAAAGCATTGCCAATTTATGGCAAAGGCGACCAGATTCGCGACTGGCTTTATGTCGAAGATCACGCCCGAGCGTTGTACACCGTAGTGACCCAGGGGATTGTAGGTGAAACATACAATATCGGTGGCCATAACGAGAAGAAAAATCTGGACGTGGTCCATACTATCTGCGACTTGTTGGACGAAATAGTGCCAAAAGAAGGTTCTTACCGCGATCAACTTACCTACGTAGCCGACCGCCCAGGACACGATCGCCGCTATGCGATTGATGCAGCGAAAATCAGCAATGAACTGGGGTGGAAGCCGCAGGAAACCTTTGAGAGCGGGATCCGTAAGACCGTTGAATGGTATCTCTCGAATACGCAGTGGGTTGAGAATGTGAAAAGCGGCGCCTACAAGACGTGGATCGAACAGAATTACGGAGAACGCCAGTAATGAATATTCTGCTGTTTGGTAAAACGGGCCAGGTTGGTTGGGAATTGCAACGTGCGCTAGCCCCGCTGGGGAACCTGATTGCGTTAGATGTACATTCGACTGACTATTGTGGTGACTTTAGTAATCCACAAGGTGTGGCAGACACCGTACGCCGTATCCGGCCTGACGTTATCGTCAACGCGGCAGCCCATACGGCAGTAGATAAGGCTGAGTCCGAAGTTGAATTTGCCCGGTTGCTTAATGCGACCAGTGTGGAGGCAATTGCCAGAGCTGCCGCAGAAATCGGGGCGTGGGTGGTGCATTACTCCACGGACTATGTTTTTCCCGGCACTGGCGAAACACCATGGCGCGAAACGGACGCTACAGCGCCGCTTAATGTCTACGGTGAAACCAAACTGGCGGGAGAAAAGGCGCTTCAGACGCACTGCGCCAACCATTTGATTTTCAGAACCAGCTGGGTGTATGCAGGTAAAGGTAATAATTTTGCGAAAACGATGCTGAAACTGGCAAAAGAGCGCGCAGAGCTTTCGGTGATTAACGACCAGTTCGGTGCGCCAACCGGGGCTGAACTTCTTGCGGACTGTACGGCGCATGCTATCCGTGTTGCGATGAACAAACCCGACGTGGCTGGACTCTACCACCTGGTTGCGGGTGGAACCACGACCTGGCATGACTATGCTGCACTGGTGTTCGACGAAGCTCGTAAAGCAGGAATTGAACTGGCATTAACCCATTTAAATGCGGTGCCGACCAGTGCGTATCCTACACTCGCGCGCCGCCCAACAAATTCTCGCCTGAACTCCGACAAATTCCAGAATAACTTTGATCTGGTATTACCGCAGTGGGACGTTGGTGTAAAACGTATGCTGAATGAGTTGTTCACGACAACGGCGATTTGAACTTTTTTAATGCCCGTGAGCGGGCATTTTGTACACAAAGAGATGATGAAATGAAAACGCGTAAAGGGATTATTTTAGCTGGCGGCTCAGGAACTCGTCTTTATCCAGTCACTATGGCTGTAAGCAAGCAACTGCTGCCGATCTATGATAAGCCAATGATCTATTATCCGCTTTCCACGCTGATGCTGGCAGGGATTCGTGACATCTTGATTATTAGTACCCCACAGGATACCCCGCGATTTGAACAGTTATTGGGCGACGGTAGCCAGTGGGGACTAAATATACAGTATAAAGTACAACCGACGCCGGATGGCCTAGCCCAGGCATTTATTATTGGTGAAGAGTTTATTGGTGACAATAACTGTGCCTTGGTACTAGGTGATAACATTTTCTACGGACATGATCTTCCTAAGCAGCTAGAGGCCGCCTTGAATAAAGAGTGTGGCGCGACTGTTTTTGCTTATCATGTCAACGATCCCGAGCGTTATGGAGTCGTGGAATTTGATCGCGATGGTACAGCTATATCACTTGAAGAGAAGCCCTTGGAACCCAAAAGTAACTACGCGGTGACAGGTCTCTACTTTTATGACAACCGGGTAGTGGATATGGCTAAGTGTCTAGAGCCGTCTTCCCGAGGCGAATTGGAAATTACCGATATCAACCGGCTCTACCTAGAGCAGGGTGATCTATCTGTAGCTATTATGGGCCGTGGATACGCTTGGTTGGATACAGGAACACATCAAAGTCTGATCGAAGCTAGCAATTTTATCCAGACCATAGAAGAACGCCAGGGGCTGAAAGTCTCCTGTCCGGAAGAGATCGCCTTTCGTAAAGGCTTTATTGATGCAGGGCAGGTCAAAAAACTGGCGGCCCCTCTCGCTAAAAATATTTATGGTCAGTACCTGCTGAAAATGATTAAAGGTTACTAAGTAATGAATGTGATTAAAACCGCTATTCCTGACGTATTGATTTTTGAACCGAAGGTATTTAGCGACAATCGTGGCTTCTTTTTCGAAAGTTATAATCAACGTATTTTTGAGGATGCCATCGGACGAAAAGTTGAATTTGTCCAAGATAACCACTCTAAATCTAGTAAAGGTGTATTGCGTGGGCTACACTTTCAGTTAGCCCCATATGCTCAGGGTAAACTTGTTCGCTGCATCGAAGGCGAAGTCTATGACATTGCAGTCGATATTCGTAAATCATCTACCACGTTTGGTCAGTGGATTGGGGCCACTCTTTCTGCTGATAACAAGCGGCAGCTGTGGATCCCTGAAGGATTTGCCCACGGTTTTTTGGTGCTGAGTGAGACAGCTGAGTTTGTGTATAAAACCACTAACTACTATAAATCGCAGTCGGAACGGGCCATCAGATATGACGATCCTAACCTCAACATCCAGTGGCCGATTAATGTCGATTTGAAACTCTCACCTAAGGATGAGGGAGCTTCTCTGCTGAATACTATTCCGGTGAATGAGCTATTTGAATGAGTATAATAAAAAATAGCATCTGGAATGTTGCTGGGTATATTGTACCTGCGATTATCACTATTCCTGCTTTGGGACTATTGGGGCGGGTATTAGGTGCGGAAATGTTCGGTATATTTACTCTTGCACTCGCAATAGTAGGCTATGCCAGTATTTTTGATGTGGGGTTAACCCGTGCTGTCATCCGAGAAATATCTATTTTTCGTGATGAGTTGGAAGAAAAAAAGAAAATAATATCTACGGCATCATTGTTGGTTATAATAATGGGTGTCATCGCAACACTGGTACTATATTTTTTTAGCGATACGGTTACTGATCTACTCAAGATTAGTCCTGCTCTACATCAGCATGTTGTGAATTCTTTAAAAATTTTAGCACTTTCAATTCCAATCTTTCTTGTGACACAGATATGGTTAGCCATTCTTGAAGGAGAAGAAAGATTCGGTATTCTTAATATTTATAAATCCATCACTGGCTCACTGCTTTCTTTATTACCTGTGGTTTTTATTTACATTCACCCAACTCTAGAATTCGCTATTATCGGATTGGTTATATCAAGGTTATTTTGTTTGGTTTTTGCTTTCTTTCTGTGTAAGAATATTATAATTCAATCGAAACTTTTTTTTAGCGGCTCAACGCTGAAACGTTTATTGATGTTTGGAGGTTGGATCACAGTCAGTAATATCATTAGTCCACTGATGGCTTATTTTGACAGGTTTATCGTTTCTAACCAGCTAGGTGCTGCAGTTGTTGCATTTTATACAGCACCATCTGAAGCTGTAGCAAGATTAGGTATTATCCCCGGAGCATTTGCCCGAGCCATATTCCCTCGGTTAAGTTCGTCAACCAACGCAATTGAAAGAAGACGTAGTAAAAAAATAGTAACCTTGTTGTTGTTGTTAATAACTTTACCGTTGCTATTAATTGGACTAGTGGCAGGGAATTGGATGATGACTCTTTGGATGGGACCCGCGTTTGCAGGATTATCAGCAATGGTACTGTCTATTTTGCTAGTTGGATTTGTATTGAACTCGTTGGCTCAGGTGCCTTTTGCAAGCATTCAATCGCGTGGATTTGCAAGGATTACGGCCTATATCCATCTTTTTGAATTAGTACCATATCTGGCAATGTTATTTTATTTGATAAAAAACCACGGCATTATTGGTGCAGCCATTGCTTGGACAATAAGAATGGGTGTGGATTATTTATTATTGTCTCTAATTGACCGAAAGCTTGATAGATAACTATAGCTTAATAAGATGAAAATGGTCATCATCAAATAGAAGGGCTAGTTAGCCATGATATATATCTGTTATGGAAGTATTTTCTAAAGTTAGATGTGTTTCTAATTATATTAAAATTAATTTGTTCTGGCCTTTATTTCGCATTGTATCGCATGGTTTCTGGTAAGCGTAATTGAATGAATCACTTCTAATGATGTTATTAATTTCCATCCATCAAAGCTTATACATTTTTGATATGGTACGCTACTATATGTTTTATTTTAACCATTGATGAACCGTCTCATTCAACGCTAATTTACAGTACTATTGTTCAAAAAATGAAGTCGTTGTAGAAAATTTTCGAAGCTGTACAGAGGAATAAACTTTTAGATTTTTGTATGCAGTTACAGATAAAATGGGGCTGTCTGTAGTTGAAGCAATGCTGACAGTTCTCAATTATATTGATGTTTCGGTTCCAATTAACGTTATACAATGCTATATAACTGTTTACCAAGACTTTTCTTTATATAGTGTAGATTTAGGTGCTATGTTATACGGAGTTTTTTTGCATTTATTTGTGCTTTGGCGAAGTAAAGTTAACTCGTTATCATATTGTACTTGCTGTAAGTATCCTCTTTTTTTGCAAATAATCCAATAGCTAGTCTTTCTGATAATATCAAACTATTTTTTATGTTTTTATTATGGCGATTCACGGTAATATGCAAAATAAAACAGTAACTATATTGATGGCGACATATAACGGAGGCGAGCATCTAAGAAATCAATTGCTCTCTCTTCAACAACAAAAATTTAAGTCATGGAAATTATTCATTCAGGATGATGGTTCCAATGATAACACTATTGATATTATTACAGAATTTGAGTGTTTGGATGCCAGGATTCATTTTGTCAATAACAATATATCTCGTCAGGGGCCGGGGAAAAATTTTATTTCATTAGCTAAGTATTCTGATTCTGAATATACCATTTTTTGCGATCAAGATGATATTTGGTTTGAAAATAAAATTAGTGATATGGTTGAATATGCCGAAAGTGTGAATTTGGCAGATAACAATAATCCCTCTATTGTGTATGCTGACGGGTATGCTTTTTCTGATGAAACCGGGGACATTGACTTTAGTGGCATATCTCATAACCATGCAAATGATCTAAGTGGGTTCCTTTTTTTTAATGGCGGGTATCAAGGGTGTTCTATTATGTTTAACCAAGCAATGGTTAAATTTTTATCAGAATATAAGGGTGCGATCTACCTTCATGATGATATTGCCAGTTTGGCTGCTCATGCGCTTGGTGAAGTCTATTTTTTACCCAAAAAGCTTATGCTTTACCGCCAGCACGCGAAGGCTGTGACTGGGATGAAAAGTTTTAATGGAAAACTAATTGAAAAATTAATTGGGAAAATTAATTCTGAAGTAAACTATCTGCTTTCTAAAAAACATTTTATTGTTAAAGAGTCTTTTTTTGAAACTTATGGGAATAGGTTAGACGCAAAAAGAGCAAAAATATTTCGCTGTTTTATTAAATTTGGTCATGCCAATAATAAGTCAACACAGTTGAAATATTTAATTCGAGGGAGGTTTTCATTGAATAATAGCTTTTTAATGCTTTTGATAAAGTTTTTTTTGCGAAGGAAGTTTGACGCATGATTTCAATTATGACACCGACCTACAACCGACAATATACCTTAAAAAGATTATATGATTCTTTATGTTCGCAAGATTGCTTGAATTTTGAATGGGTAATTGTGGATGATGGAAGTGTTGATGAGTCTAGAATTTTAATTGATACATTTATTTCCGAGAACAAGATTCGAATTAATTATTTGTATCAACAAAACAAAGGTAAGCCTGGTGCTATTAATACGGGGGTGCCACTGTGCCAATTTGATTATATATTTATTGTGGATAGTGATGACGCATTAACTAATGATGCGGTAAGTTCATTAATAGCTGAGATAGTTGAAGCAGAAAAGACACAAATCTCTTTCTCTGGTGTCGGGTTTAGAAAAGCAACATTTGAAGGTTCTATTTTGGGTGTTCCTCCTAACTTTAAAGAACCAATAATTTATTTGAATGCAACTGAAGCAAGTGGTGTTTTTCAAGCTGATTTAGCCTACTGTTTCAAAAAATGGAGTATGTTACAACATCCATTTCCTTTCTATAAAAATGAGAGGTTTATTCCTGAATTATATATTTGGAATAAGATAACGGATGAAAGTAAGATTAGATTCAACGCGAACAAGGTCATTTATTTAGCCGAGTTTCTTGATGATGGTCTTACTAAAACCTTCAAGAAACAGTTGAAAAAATATCCATATAGCTTTCGGGTTTTTTATGCAGATCAATTTTTTCGCGAAACAAAAATTATAAAAAAAATAAAGATGATGATTCGTTTTTTTCAGTGCTTCATATATGAGAAGATGAAATGAAAATAGTTATGATCATTACTGGGCTAGGAATGGGCGGCGCTGAGATGCAAGTATGTAGCCTTGCTAATGCTTTGGCTGATTTGAATCATGACATTACCATCATTTCACTTGTTAATATTCAAGAGGTTTTTCCTAATGAAAAGGTAAAGGTTATTACTCTTAGTATGGATAAAACAATTCTTGGATTTATCAAAGCATATATTAAGACTCGGAAACTCATAAAAAAAATAAAGCCTGATGTTGTTCATAGCCATATGGTTCATGCTAATATCTTTGCAAGATTATTACGTTTAACATTGTCTATTCCGCGCTTAGTTTGTACTGCACACAATACTAACGAGGGTGGAAAAGTTCGCATGTTAGCTTATCGACTCACCGATCGCCTTGCTGATATTTCAACCAACGTAAGCCAGGAAGCCGTTGAAGCTTTCATACAATCCAAAGCCGCAAAGCGGGAAAGCATGATTTTAGTCTATAATGGTATCGATACTAATCGGTTTACCTTTTCTTCTGATTCACGTATGCGGCTACGTAATCAACTACGGATATCTGAGGACACGCAGTTGTTAATCGCAATTGGCAGATTAACAACTGCAAAAAATTACCCTAATCTACTCCATGCTTTCGCCAAAATAGATCCTGCTTATAAAACAAAATTGGCGATAATTGGAGCGGGGCCGCTTAAAAATGAATTGATATCGCTTTCTCAGCAGTTAGGAATATCAGATCGAGTTCATTGGTTGGGAATACAAAAAAATGTAGAAGGATGGTTATCCGCTAGCGATATTTTTGTTCTTTCTTCAGCGTGGGAGGGATTCGGTTTAGTTGTCGCTGAAGCTATGGCCTGTGGCAGGGTAGTCATTGCAACCGATGCCGGAGGTGTTAGTGAAGTCATGGGGTCTACACAATTCCTTGTACCTATTAATAATCCATCTCGATTGCTGGATGAGATTAATACTGCGTTAGGCTTGTCTCATGAAGAACGAAACAATATAGGCGTAAATAATCGTAAACGAATATTGAGACTTTTCTCTCTCCAAAACATTACACAGCATTGGATATCAATATACAAAGATGAGTTCTAATGTAGAATCTATGGTTTAATTACCAGTTCATATACTATCAAATGTCGAGCGTATTGTTATTTATGCAACAACGAATTAAAATATTGCATGTACAATTACTTCCATTGTTAAGTGGTGTACAGCGAGTCAGCCTTAATGAAATAATGCACCTGAAGAGGGATTTTGATTACTCGCTTGTGTGCGCAAACGAAGGCCCATTGACAGATGCGTTAAACGAAATTAATGTTCCTTGCTATACTATTCCAGAATTTTGTCGTGAGATTTCTATTGTCAGGGATCTGAAGGCGCTGTTAGCATTATTTAAATTGATACGCAAAGAGAATTTTGATGTAATTCATACTCACTCATCAAAAACTGGTGTGCTTGGACGTATTGCAGCTAAATTTGCGGGTGTTCGGAAAGTTATCCATACAGTGCATGGATATGCTTTCCCTGCTGCAACGTCTAAAAAAACATATTTTCTATATCTTTTTTTAGAGTGGTTTGCGAAGTTTTTTACTGATGAACTGATCGTCCTCAATGAAGGCGATAAAAATATTGCTATCAACAGGTTGGGATATTCAGGGGAAAAAGTACATATAATACCTAAGGAAGGTGCGAATAAGCAGGTCATTTCTTCCCAAGCTGACTCGCTGATTAAAATTTCGCGGATCTGGGCCGATTTTTTTCCCGCAAACACATCGAATCAGCCTATTTAGGCTATTTTTTCCACCATTTCTGGCGTTATTTCCGGTTTTTACTGAGATCTCTCCCACTGACGTATCATTTGGTCCACCCGAAACAGGTTGGCCAGGGTGAATAACATCGCCAGTTGGTTATCGTTTTTCAGCAGCCCCTTGTATCTGGCTTTCACGAAGCCGAACTGCCGCTTGATGATGCGAAACGGGTGCTCCACCCTGGCACGGATGCTGGCTTTCATGTATTCGATGTTGATGGCCGTTTTGTTCTTGCGCGGATGCTGCTTCAAGGTTTTTACCCTGCCGGGACGCTCGGCGATCAGCCAGTCCACATCCACCTCGGCCAGCTCCTCGCGCTGTGGCGCTCCTTGGTAGCCGGCATCGGCTGAGACAAATTGCTCCTCTCCATGAAGCAGATTACCCAGCTGATTGAGGTCATGCTCGTTGGCCGCGGTGGTGACCAGGCTGTGGGTCAGGCCACTCTTGGCATCGACACCAATGTGGGCCTTCATGCCAAAGTGCCACTGATTGCCTTTCTTGGTCTGATGCATCTCCGGATCGCGTTGCTGCTCTTTGTTCTTGGTAGAGCTGGGTGCCTCAATGATGGTGGCATCCACCAAAGTGCCTTGGGTCATCATGACGCCTGCTTCGGCCAGCCAGCGATTGATGGTCTTGAACAATTGACGGGCCAGTTGATGCTGCTCGAGCAGGTGGCGGAAATTCATGATGGTGGTGCGATCCGGCAGGGCGCTATCCAGGGATAATCGGGCAAACAGGCGCATGGAGGCGATTTCGTACAGGGCATCTTCCATGGCACCGTCGCTCAGGTTGTACCAATGCTGCATGCAGTGAATACGCAGCATGGTCTCCAGCGGATAGGGCCGTCGGCCATTGCCCGCCTTGGGATAAAACGGCTCGATGACAGCGGTCATATTCTGCCATGGCAGAATCTGCTCCATGCGGGAGAGGAAAATCTCTTTTCGGGTCTGACGGCGCTTAGTGCTGAATTCACTATCGGCGAAGGTGAGTTGATGGCTCATGATGTCCCTCTGGGATGCGCTCCGGATGAATATGATGATCTCATATCAGGAACTTGTTCGCACCTTCC